>JALZVY010000026.1 GCA_023300125.1 Phycisphaera sp. | reverse complement strand
CGGTGGGTCGGCCAGGCGGGGCTGGGGCTGGCCGGCGCGGCGGTCCAGGACCATGTTGCCGCTGGATTCGACTTCGGCTTTTTTGGCCGCGGCGTCTTCAACTTCGGGAAGCTCGACGTCGAGGCGTTTGAGCATCTCGCCGATGCTGCGCTGGGGCATGAGGTCGCCGCGGCCGGCGGCGGTTTTGTAGCCCTTGAGAAGCAGGGGCTTGGCTTCTTCTTCGCGGCCGTCTTTGATGAGGCTTTCGCCCAAAAACTGGTAGGCCCGGCTCATGCCTTGGTTCAGACCCACGGCTTGGCCGTAGGCTTTGGCGGCGTCGCCATAGCGTTCGGCTTCTTTGTAGGCGTTGCCGAGGCTGAAAAAGGCCATGTCGTCGGGGGCCTGTTCGGCCATTTTTTCCCACTGCGCAATACGGTCGTCGATGCTGCTCATGGGAGGAGCTTAGTCGCCTCAAAGCCGCTTCGCAGGCTGAGGCGGTGTTTTTCTATCCCGTGCGGCGCGGGCTTAGCTTTCGACCTGCTCAAGGAACTCGGGGTGGCGTTTGAGGAAGGCTCCGGAGATGTAGGAGCAGGTGGGGCGGACGGTGAGGCCTTCTTGGGCGGCGTAGGCGAATGCGGCGCGGGTGAGGGCGCCGGCCAGGCCGCCGCCGCGCTGTTCGGGGGGCACCTGGACGCTGACCAGGTCGATGAGGCCTGGGTTGAGGCGGCGGTAGGTGAGCTGGGCTTGGCCGTCGATGAATCGCTGGTGGTCGGGGTCGTGCTGGATGTTGGGCGTGTTGGGCATGGGGGGCCGTGAGCTGGTGATGAGGGGGCGTGCTGCGCGTGCTAAGATGGGGCGTTGATGTTTTTTATTATTTGAGTAGACCCACTGTATGGCCAAAGCGAACGTCGATCCCGAGCAGCTCAAGCACTTCGCGCGGTCGCTGAATCAGTTTGACCGCACGCTGAGCGAAATGTCCACGCAGATCAAGGGGCAGATGCGTCAGCTTGAAGGCGCGTGGCAGGACCAAGAGCAGGCGAAGTTTGGTCAGCAGTTTGCCGAGGCGATGCGGTTTTTGGATCGCTTTGCCCAGGCCAACGAAGAACACGCCCGGCTGCTGATGCGCAAGGCGCGTCATATTGAGGCTTATTTGGACGCGTGAACACCCGGACGTGGGTTTAAAAGGAGTCTGTGTTGGCCAAGGGTGCGCGTGTTGGATCGGTGGCGGAGCTGGCGGCGTTCCAGGCGTTTTTAGCGCAGCTGTCGGAGGCGGTGCGGCACGGCGTGGGCGAGGCGGATGCCGAGGTGCGGCGTGTGGAGCGGTGGCTGAACGAAGACCGGCCTGCGGAGCTGGCGGCGGCGGGGCGGCGGGCGGGCCGGGCGTTGGAGACGGCCACCGAGGATCTGCGCCGCAAGCGGATGCAGCCCACGCCGACCGGGGCGCCGGCGGCGACCGATGTGGAGCGTCGCCAGCACGCGCGGGCCAAGGCGGTGGTGGATCAGGTTGAATCTTTAAAGCGGGCGACGGGTCGGTGGGGCCGGGCGTTTCACGCTGAGGCGACGGAATACACCGGGCAGGTTTTGGGGGCCCGCGAGATGCCCGATGGGGTGTTGCCCCAGGCCCGGGCGCAGTTGCAGCGGCATGTGGTGGCGCTCGAGGCGTATGTGAATGAGTCGGGCCCGTCGGTGCAGGGCGGGGTGTCGGTGGCGCGGCCCGCGGGAGACGCGGACGCGCCGGCGGCGGGCGGCGAAACAGAGGCACAGGCAGAGACGCCGGCGGATGCGGACGGGGGTGGGGTTTGAGTTTGCCCGCGGGCATGGCCACGTTGACCGATGCGCGGCGCACGCTGGCGGCGCGGTGGGAAGAGCTGCGCAACACCTGGGGCGACGCGGCGGCGGATCATTTTGAGAAGACATTTATTGTTCCGATGGACGAGGACCTGCGCCGCGCGATTCATGCGATGGCTCAGGTGCAAGACGCGGCCCGACGGGCGCAGCGGGAGTGCAGCTGATGACGACCCAGAACGACACCCCCGCTGAACAAGAACCTGCGATGGGATCCATCGGGCGGCGGCAGATCGCGGCGCTGTCGGATTTGGTGGAGCTGTCGAATGTGAGCGACCGCACCGAACGGGAGACCGCCGCTGCGCTGCAGACGCGGCTGACGTGGCTGACGCGCCGGCTGGAGCGCACGCGTGACGGTGCCGAGGCGCGGGCGGGCGATCTGCGGCGGCGGATGAAAACCGCGCACGAAAAGAAGCGGGAGTCTTTGCGCGACGCGGCGGTTCAGGCGGCATCGCAGACCGGCGTGGCCGACGCCCAGCGCCGCGCCCAGGCGGCGGCGAAGGCGGACGGCACCGAGCGAAAAGTTCGCGAGGAGTACGACCACGAGCGGTGGGTGGCCGAGAGCGTGCTGGAAGGCCGTTTGGGCAAGCTCAAGGCGCAGCGGGCCGCGGACGCGCGGCAAGACGCGGCCAGGCGTGCGCGGTTGGCATCGGTGCAGGAGGTTGCGGCGATGTCGCTGCGCAGGGCGCGCAAGCGTTGGGTGGCGGCTGACGTGCAGGCGGTGGGGCATGACCTTCCCGAAACCTTGGCGGCTTTGGAGGCTCTGGACGCCGAAGAAACGGCGGCGCTCGACACGTCGGCGCAGCGGCTGCGGCGGTGGTGGATGTTGATTCCTTTGTGTGGACCGGCGCGGCGCGGGGCGCATGCGGCGCTGGAGGGTTTTGCGGCGGCTTCGGGGCGGCACGCGGCTTACCTGGATGCGCGGGCCGCGGCGGTGGT
>JALZVY010000025.1 GCA_023300125.1 Phycisphaera sp. | reverse complement strand
GTCTACGTCCCGTACACCACCCTCTTGAGCCGCCGCCAAGCCCGAACCTACCTCACCGCCGTGGCCCACTCACCCGATGTCGCCGAAGAAGCCAGCGCCGAAATGCGCGTGTTCTTCCGCAAAACCCGCGGCATCCATCCCGGCAACCCCGACACCTTCCGCATGCGCGTGCTCAGCCAAGCCATCGCACAATTTCAATCCCTGGCCACCGGCGTCACCGCCGTGGCAGGCGGCATCGTCTCCATCTCCCTGCTGGTCGGGGGCGTGGGCATCATGAACATCATGCTCGTCTCGGTCTCCGAGCGCACCCGCGAAATCGGCCTGCGCAAAGCCGTGGGCGCCAAACCCGCCGCCTTGCTGCTTCAGTTTCTCATCGAAAGCGCCACCCTCTGCACCGTCGGCGGCCTCATGGGCGTCGCCCTGGGCCAAGGGCTGGTCGAGATCATCAAACACATCCCCAACGCCCAGCTCGAACAAGCCGCCATCCCGCTGTGGGCCATCTGCGTCTCACTGGTTTTCTCCACCGCCGTGGGCATCACCTTCGGCTTCTTCCCCGCGCTCAAAGCCGCGCGCCTAGACCCCATCGAAGCGCTCCGTCATGAGTAACCCCCCCGCCCTCTTTTCAATCCCCTGCCTGGCGTGGTGCGCACTGGCCACCGCGTGCAGCTCGCCCTTGGACCGACCGGCGTACCCCACACACCCCCACAGCGCCGACCTGCACACCATCCACCCGGTCGACCCCGAGGACTACCCCGTGACGGACCTCAACCCCGACTCCGACCACGAACTCGCACCTGCCACGGCCGCCGCGCCCGCCCCGGCCAAACTCGCACTCACCCTCGAACAGTGCCGGGCCTGGGTGCTCAGCCACAACCTCGAACTCGACGCCCGGCTGATCGACCCCACCTTGGCGCAGGCCAGCGTCACCGCCGCCGAAGCCCGTTTCGAAGCCGTGTTCTTTGGCAACGCCGGGTTTAACGACTCCCAAAGCCCCACCGCCACCGCCCTTGAAGGCAGCGTCACCCAGAACATCGACGGCCAACTCGGCGTCCGCCTACCGCTACGCAGCGGCGGCACCCTCACCGCCGATTTCGGCGGCAACCGCTTCGAAACCGACAACAGCTTCTCCATCCTCAACCCCTCGTTTAACAGCAGCGCCTCGGTCTCCATCTCCCAGCCGCTGCTTCGCAACGCCGGCCGCCGCGTCACCGAAACCCCCATCCACATCGCCCGCCTCGACGCCCGCGCCGCCGACGCCCGCACCCGACTCGCCGTCATCCGCGTACTCGCCGAAGCCGACCGCGCCTACTGGCGACTCTACGAAGCCCACCAGCAGCTCAACGTCCGCCAGCAACAACACCAGCTCGCCCAATCGCAGCTGCAACGCGCCCAGCGCCTGGTCGACGCCGGCGACGCGGCCGACATCGAAGTTATCCGCGCCCAAGCCGGCGTCGCCGACGGCCTCGAAGCCATCATCACCGCCGAAAACACCCTGCGGCAAACCCAGCGCCAACTCAAACGCCTGCTCAACCGACCAGAACTTCCGCAAAGCGGCCCCACCGTTCTCCACCCCGCCACCGACCCCAACCCGGTGCACTACACCCTCGACCTCACGCGCTTGCTCAGCGCCGCCACCACCCAACGCGTGGAACTCATCGAAACCCAGCTCGCCCTGGTCCGCGACGCCCTGAACATCGACCTGCAACGCAACGCCACCCTCCCCCTGGCCACCGTCAGCTACCGCTACGCACGCAGCGGCCTGGGCGCCACCTTCGGCGACGCCAACACGCAAATCTTCGAAGACAACTTTGATCAGCACCGCGTGGGCCTCAACATCGAAGTGCCCCTGGGCAACCAAACCGCCAAAGCCAACCTCCACCGCGCCCTGCTCACCCGCCTGCAGCGTCTGGCCACCCGCGAACAGCAAGAAGCCCAAATCACCCAAGAAGTCTCCGATGCGCTGGACACCCTCGACACCACCTGGCAGCGCATCCTCGCCACCCGCCAATCCGTGCTTCTCGAAGCACGCGTGCTCGAAGCCGACCAGCGCCAATTCGACCTGGGCCTGATCAACTCAACCCAAGTGCTCGAATCCCAAACCCGCCTGGCCAACGCCCGCTCGCGCGAAGCCAGCGCCCTCACCGCCTATCAAATCTCCCAAACCGACCTGGCCTTCGCCACCGGCACCGTGCTGGGCCAAGCCCAAATTCGCTGGGAACCCGCAGCGCGGGACTAACGCTCTTCGCCCACCGCGCATGCCCCCCACACATCGCTCACGCATCCGCATCCGCGTTCGACTCACGCCGTTTTTTCAACACCCCCGGCACCCGATCCGCCAATTCGGCCGCCAGCAAGCCCGCTGTGCCGTGATCCGCCGCCCAAGCGTCCGCCGCCGCGCCGTGCACGTGCACCCCCAGCACCGCCGCGTCGAACACGTCCGCGCCTTGGGCCACCAACCCGGCGATCACGCCCGTCAACACATCGCCGGTGCCCGCGGTCGCCAGCGCGGGGTTGCCCGTGTCGTTGACCACCACCCGGTGGCCGTCGGAGATCACCGTGCCCGCGCCTTTCAGCACCACCGTCGCTCCCGTCACCCGGGCCAGATCGCGGGCCGCATCCTTGCGTCCGTGCGCGTGGACCGGCTCGCCGCTCACCCCGTAGTGGGCCGCCAACCGGCGGTACTCCCCGGGGTGCGGGGTGATCACCCACGGCACCGACGCCCCACGCGGCGGCACGCGGCCCCCCGCCACCAGATTCAACCCGTCGGCGTCCAACACCAGCGGGCAGGGCGCCTGCATCACCCGGGCCAGGGCATCCGCCGCCGCGTCGCTGTCGCCCAGGCCCGGCCCGGCGGCCAGCAC
>JALZVY010000024.1 GCA_023300125.1 Phycisphaera sp. | reverse complement strand
GTGGCTGCTTGACAGGAAGGCGGATCAACCTAAAATCTGCGGTCCACGCCTCCTTAGCTCAGTTGGTTAGAGCAGCTGACTCTTAATCAGCGGGTCCTAGGTTCGAGTCCTAGAGGGGGCACTTGATGAAAAAACACCGCCTTTTGGGCGGTGTTTTTTTTGTGGGGCCGGGGATTTTGACGCGATGAATGGATCGCTGCGTCAGGCCCGGTCGAAGATCACCGTGGCGGTCATCGGGTGGTTCGGGGGTGGCTGCTGGATGAAAAAGACGGCCATCGATGATGGCCGTCTGGTCCTGCGACTTCATTGAGTCGGCCGCGGCTTCGCGGAGGCACCGTTTGGCCTCGGATCGGGGATGCCTCGCGGTTTCGCACTAAGCCACTTGATCACTGGGCCACTTCCGCTCAGCGCGACGCGATGGGCGTGACTTCACGCAGGGCCGGGCCGGTGTAGACCTGGCGGGGGCGGTAGATCCGGCTCTTGGTGTCGCGGACTTCTTTCCAGTTGGCGATCCAGCCGGGCATGCGGCCGATGGCGAACATGACGGTGAACATGTCGCTGGGGATGCCCATGGCTCGCATGATGATGCCGCTGTAGAAGTCGACGTTGGGGTACAGGTTGCGTTTGATGAAGTATTCGTCGCTGAGGGCGGCGGCTTCGAGTTCGCGGGCGATGGCGAGCAGGGGGTCGTTGACGCCCAGCTTGTCGAGCACTTTGTCGGCGCTGGCTTTGAGCACCTTGGCCCGGGGGTCGTAGTTTTTGTACACGCCGTGGCCGAAGCCGAAGAGCTTGCCTTTGGTGGCTTTGAGGTCGTCGATGTAGGCCTGCACGTCGATGCCGCTTTTGTGGATCTCGTTGAGCTGGTGGATGACCGCGACGTTGGCTCCGCCGTGCAGGGGGCCCCACAGGGCGCAGACGCCGGCGGCGCAGCTGGCAAAGAGGTTGGCGCCGCTGCTGCCGACCATGCGGACGGTGGAGGTGCTGCAGTTTTGCTCGTGGTCGGCGTGCAGGGTGAGGATGAGGTTGAGCGCTTCGACGACGTCGGGGTCGAGGTTGTAGTGGTCGTGCGGCTGGCTGAACATCATGTGCAGGAAGTTCTCGCCGTAGGTGTTCTGCGGCTTGGGGTACATGATGGGCATGCCGGCGTTGGTGCGGTGCGCGGCGGCGGCGAGCGTGCGGACTTTGGAGATCAACTTGGCGGCGGATTCTTCGAAGGTGTCGTCGTCGTCCATGTCCATCACCTCGGGCTGGTAGCACGAGATGGCGTTGATGGTGGCCGAGAGAATGGCCATGGGGTGGCCGTTGGCCGGGAAGGCGTGGAAGGCCTGGATGACGCCTTCGTGGATCCTTTGATGCTCGGTGAGCAGGGCGCTGAAGCGGTCCAGGCGCTCTTGGGTGGGCAGCTCGCCGTAGATCAGCAGCAGGGCGACTTCGATGAAGCTGCAGTTTTTGCAGAGGTCGCTGATTTCGTAGCCGCGGTAGCGGAGGATGCCCGCTTCGCCGTCGATGTAGGTGATGTCCGAGCGGACGCTGCCGGTGTTGCGGTAGCCCTCGTCGAGGGTGATGTAGCCGGTTTCGGCCCGGAGCTTGGAGACGTCGACCGCGTGCTCGTTTTCGGTGCCGACGATCACGGGGAACGTGATCTCCTTGCCGTTGAGTTCCAGGCGGGCGGTGGATGGGCTGGCCGTGGAGTCGGTGGGCATGGTGGTCCTGGGGGTGGTGGGGTGGGTGTCGGGGGCGGGCGCGGCAGGTCAATCTTAGCAGGCGCTCGGCGTCGGGGCGGGGGCGGGGGCAACCGGTTTATGGACCCGTGGCGAGGGCGGCGTGCCGGGCTTGTACGGCCTGGGCGTAGAAATGGTCGCCTGTGATCAGCTGTTCGTGGGTGCCGCGGGCCACCAGGCGGCCGCCTTCGATCACGAGGATGACGTCGGCGTGCCGGACCAGCGGCAGCGAGTGGCTGACCAGCACGCAGGTTTTGCCGCCCATGGCCGCGGTGATGGCGGCCTGGACCTGCTGCTCGCTTTCGATGTCCAGGGCGCTGGTGGGCTCGTCGAGCACCAGGAGGGCGGGGTTGCGTAGCAGGGCGCGGGCGATGGCGATCCGCTGGGTTTGGCCGCCGCTGAGCTGCTGGCCGTCTTCGCCCAGGCGGGTGTTGAGGCCTTGGGGCAGCTGGGGGACAAAGTCGTGGGCTTGGGCCTGGATGAGGGCTTCTTGGATGCGTGCGTCGCTGACGTGGTCTTGGCCGTAGACGATGTTGTCGCGCACGGTGCCTGAAAACAGCACGCTGGACTGGGTGACGACCGAGAGCTGCTGTCGCCAGGTGCGTAGGTCCAGCTGCTCGCCGTCTTGGCCGTCGTAGAGCACGCGGCCTGAGTCGGGAACAAGGCCGTTTGGTCTGAGAAAGCCCAGGAGCAGGGCGAGCAGGGTGGATTTGCCGCCGCCGCTGGGGCCCACCACGGCCAGCTGCTGGCCGGGTTCGAGCTCGAAGGACAGGTCGGTGATCGCGGGGGTGTCGGCGCCGGGGTAGGTGTAGGTGACCCGGTCGAAGGTGACCCGGCCGCGGACGTGGGTGACGGCGGCCTTGCCGGTGTTGTGTTCGATGTCTGGGGCGTCGAGGACCTCTTGCACCGAGGTGTGGCTGGCTTTGAGGGTGGCTATTTGGGGCATCACCTGCAGCAGCTGCTGCAAGGCGTTGCTGGCGGCGGCGAAGTACATGTTGAAGGTGACCACTTCGCCGGGGGTGAACCAGCCGTAGGCTGCGGCGAGGCCGACACTGGCCATGAGAAACAGGACTTGGAAGACGTAAAAGCTCACCCAGGCCGCGGAGTGAAAGATGCCGTGGATCATGTCGAAGCGGCGGGCTTGGTCGGCGGCGTGGTGGATGTGGTGGTCGGCGGTGTCCAGGGCCCGCTGTTCGAGGCCGTGAGCCCGGGTGACCGGGGTGAGGCGGACCATTTCGGTGAGCCCGCCGGTCATGCTTTCGAGGGTGCGGCGGTAGTCGTCGGCCCGGTCGCGGAGCGGGCGGTGAAACGCGCGGCGCAAGAGCACGCCCACGGGCACCATGAGCACGAACAGGGCCAGGCCCGCGGGGGCTTTGAGGCCGATGACCACCACGGTGGCCAGGAGCATGGTGATGCCCGGCAGCACCGAGTTGCCGAAGTGGGAAGGGAACTCTTCGATTTTTTCCACGTCGCGCAGCAGCTTGGTTTGCAAGCGGCCCGGGCCGACGCGCTCGTGATAAAGCAGGGACATCTGCTGCAGTTGGCGGCAGGTGGCCAGTCGCAGGTTGCGCCCGGTTTCGCGGCCGATGTGGCTGATCTGCTTGATGTAGATCACGTGGCTGGGGATGTTTTGCACCAGCACCAAGAGGGTGATGCCGCCGTAGATGGCCACCCATTTGAGCGCCACGTCTTTCGGCTGGCCGATGAGGTCGATCAGCAGGCCGGTCATCAGCGGAAGCAGCCAGAGCGGGCTGAACTTGAAGGCGAAGGCCGCCAGCAGGATGGCGGCGCGGCCCCGCTTGCCGTCGAGGTAGAGGTGGGCCAGGTCTTGCCAGGTGCTTGGTGGCGGCGGATCGGTGGGGGCAGGGGGTTCCAGCACAGGCGCAAGCCTACCAGCCGGCTTCGGGGTGTCGGCGGCGTTTTTTTGGCGTGGTGGGTTTGGTCTCTATGCTGAGTGGTGCGTTTGTTTATGCGGAATCGATGCTCTTTAGACCAGGCGATTGTTTTATGAAGTTCAGTCAGTGCGCCGCGGCAGTCGTTCACGGGGTTGCGGTGGTGGCGGTGTGGGCCGTGGCCCTGCCGGCGGCGGCGGAGCTTCGCCTGGGATCGCTTTTTACTCAGCACATGGTGCTTCAGCGTGCGATGCCCGTGCCGGTGTGGGGCACGGCCGAGCCGGGGGCGCGGGTGGCGGTGTCGTTTGCCGGCCAGAACAAGCAGACCCAGGCCGGAGACCGGGGCCGCTGGCGGGTGGATCTGGATCCCTTGGCGGCCAGCGGCGAGCCGCGGGTGATGACGGTGACTTCGTCTGAAGCTCCCAAGCCGGTGCGGCTGTCGGATGTGGTGGTGGGCGAGGTGTGGATCTGCTCGGGGCAGTCGAATATGCAGATGAAGACCGCTTCGGTGTCCAAGGTGGCGGCCTTGGTGAAAGACGCGTCGCGGGTTCGCAGCTTCACGGTGAAAAACACCGTGGCGTTCACCGAGCAGGATTTTTGTGAAGGCCAGTGGGTGGATCAGGCCCCGGACAGCGCGGTGGCCTCGGCCTTCGCGGTGTTTTTGCAACAGCACGCCGAGGTGCCGGTGGGCGTTGTGTTGACCGCGTGGGGCAGCTCGTCGCTGGAAGCCTGGATGCCGCGCGACATGACCGCGACGGTGCCGCATTTCAAGACGGTGATGGAGGAGTTTGATGCCAACACGCAGGGGCAGCAGCGGATTCAGTCGGTGTTGGACGGGCCCCGGCCTTGGGGCCGCAACGACGACATCTATCTGCGGCGGCAGCCCAACATTCTTTACAACGCGATGATGAAGCCCTTGGCGCCGTATGCCTGCCGGGGGGTGGTGTGGTATCAGGGCGAGCGCAACACGCAGTCGATGTGGGGCATGCCCGACAAGCCTTGGTATTCACGCAACTCGGGGATGCGGCTGTACGGCGGCGTCCTTAAGCAGTGGATTGAGCGCTACCGCACGCAGTGGGGCGATGACCGGCTGCATTTTTTGGTGGTGATGCTGCCCGGGTTTTACGGCAAGCCGCTGGCGACCGGGCCGCAAGGGCCCGCGGACAGCCCGGCGACCCATTCGTGGGCGTGGATGCGTGAGTCGCAGCTTCAGGCCCAAGAGCTGCAGCACGTGGGGGTGGCCAACACGATTGATTTGGGGCACATCAAGAACATCCACCCCAAAGACAAGCTGCCTGTGGGCCGGCGGCTGGCGCTGCTGGCCGCCCGCGACACGCTGGGGATCACGGTTGAAGCGCAGGGCCCGGTGATGCGGGGCGTGGAGCGGCGTGGCGCGTCGTTGGTGGTGCAATACGACCACGCCCAGGGGCTGGCGACCACGGACAAGGCATCGCCCAGTGGGTTTTGGCTGGCCGATGAGGAGGGGGCTTGGCATCGCGCCCAGGCCAAGATCGTGGGGCAGACGGTGGTGCTGCGCTGTGCGAAGGTGAAGGCGCCGCGCTTTGTGCGCTACGCCTTTGCGGGCAAGCCGGAGGTGAACCTGGTGAACGGGGCGGGGCTGCCGGCCTATCCGTTTCGCACCGACGGCTTTGAGCCGTGAGGTGATGCGGGGTGGGGGGGTGTTTACGCCAAGACGCCAAGGAAGACACCTCGCGGGGAGCCGTCGCCGCAGGCAGGTGGCGATGATGCCGGCGAGTGGCTGATGGATTTCTTTTGTCTTTTGGCTTGTGCCTTCCTTGGCGTCTTGGCGGTTCATTTCTTTTCTTCAGGGTTCAATGACACCCGCTCAAGCCACAAAAAAACCCCCGGCCAGAGGCCGGGGGTTGAGGGGGTCGTCTTCAAAGGCCGCGAAGCGGCCGGTGATTAGGCGGTGTAGCCGGTGGCGAAGTTTTTGATTTCCGCTTCCAGCTTGTCGGCCAGGCCGTCTTTCTTGAGGGTTTGCTTCGCGATGATTTCATCGCGGACAGGCTTGCCGGGGCCTGCGAAGTGCTCGACCAGGGCGGTGGCGAAGGGCTGAACCTGCTCGGTGGTGAGCTTGTCCAGGAAGCCCTTGTTGCCGGCGAAGATCTGGATGACTTGATCGACCACGTGCATGGGCTGGTACTGGCCCTGCTTGAGCAGCTCGACCATGCGGGCACCGCGGGTGAGCTGTTGCTGGGTGGCTTTGTCCAGGTCGGTGCCGAGCTGGGCGAAGGCTTCCAGCTCGCGGAAGGCCGCGAGGTCCAGCCGCAGGGTGCCGGCGACTTCTTTCATGGCCTTGATCTGGGCGTTGCCGCCCACGCGCGACACCGAGATGCCCACGTTGATCGCGGGACGCACGCCGGCGAAGAACAGGTCGGGTTCGAGGTAGATCTGGCCGTCGGTGATCGAAATCACGTTGGTGGGGATGTAGGCCGAGACGTCGCCTTCTTGGGTCTCGATGATGGGCAGGGCGGTGAGGCTGCCGCCGCCGTTTTCGTCCGAGAGCTTGGTGGCGCGTTCCAGCAAGCGGGAGTGGAGGTAGAACACGTCGCCGGGGTAGGCTTCACGGCCGGGTGGGCGGCGGAGCAGCAGCGAGAGCTGGCGGTAGGCCACGGCCTGCTTGGAGAGGTCGTCGTAGACCACCAGGGCGTGCTTGCCTTTCCACATGAAGTTTTCGGCCATCGCGGTGCCCGAGTAGGGGGCGATGTACTGCATGGGGGCCGACTCGGAAGCGCTGGCGTTGATGACGGTGGTGTAGGCCATCGCTCCGTTGGCTTCGAGGGCGGCCACGACGCCGGCCACGGTGGATTCTTTCTGACCCACGGCGACGTAGAAGCAGTAAACCGGTTCGTCGGTGTCGTGGGTGGACTTTTGGTTGATGATCGCGTCGATGGCGACGGCGGTTTTACCGGTTTTACGGTCGCCGATGATCAGCTCGCGCTGGCCGCGGCCCACGGGGATCATGCTGTCGACGGCTTTGACACCGAACTGCATGGGCTGGGTGACGGGCTGGCGTTCGGCGATGCCCGGGGCGATGATGTCGACCTTGGCGGTTTCGTCGCTGGCGATGGGGCCTTTGCCGTCGATGGGCTGGCCCAGGGCGTTGAGCACGCGGCCCAGCACGCCTTCGCCGACGGGCACGCTCAGCAGCTGGCCGGTGGCGCGGACGGTGTCGCCTTCTTTGATGCCCAGGTAGTCGCCGAAGATCACGGCCCCGACGATGTCTTGTTCGAGGTTCATCACCTGGCCGAGGATCGGTTCGCCACCTTCGTTGTCGAAGGCGAGCATTTCGCCGGACATGGCTTTGGACAGGCCGTAGACGCGGGCGATGCCGTCGCCGACTTCGACCACGGTGCCGACTTCAGAAACCTCGAGCTCGGTCGAAAAGTTTTGGACTTCGCTCTGGATGACGCTGGTGATTTCGTCGGTATTGATTTTCATGGCGATTTGGGGGTTGGGGGCGCTGGGTTGGTTCTAAAAAGTGGCTGAAGTGGTTTAAGAAGGTGGGGTCAATCTGCGATCAACGTGGTGCGTGCTTTTTCGCGGCCTGCGGCAGCGAGGCGGTTGGCGGCGTTTTTGAGCCGCGTGGCGACGCTGGCGTCGATCAGGCGGTCGCCGATCCGCAGCCGCATGCCGCCGATGAGGCTGGCGTCGACGGTCTGCTGAAGGTTGACGGTTTTGTTCATGGCCTCGCCCAGGTCGCGGGCGACGCGGGCGGCGGTGTCGGCGTCGAGTTCTTGGGCGACGGTGGCTTCGACATCGATCTGGCCGCGTTCTTGGGCGACCAGCCCGGCAAAAGCGGTGCACACGCCCGGCAGGGCGGCGAGACGCCCCTTGCGGCTGAGCACCTGGATGAACTTGTAGACGGTGTCGGAGGTCTTGCCTTCAAACAGCCGCTGGATCATGTCGCGACGCTTGGCGTCGGCGATGACGGGGCTGGAGACCAGCTTGCCCAGGTCGGCGTTGTCGGTGAGCAGTTGGCCCAGGTCCGAGACCTCTTGGGCGATGCCGTCCAAGTCGTTGTTTTGTTTGGCCAGGCTTAAAAGGGCCTGGGCGTAGACGCGGGAGACGGCGTCGGTTTGTTCGGTGGCCATGGTGGTAGTCCGAGGTGCGAAGGTCAAAATGCGAGGTTGGGGCCGGTCTCGCGGGCCGGTGAAGCAGGCGGGCGGCAGTTAAGCCGCTCGCTTGCGTGTGGGGTTTAGCTGTTGGTGCTCTTGAACTGGGCCAGCGAGTCGTTGATGAGCTGCTGCTGGTCGTCGGCGTTGATTTCACGCTGCAGGATCTTGCCGGCCACCGCGGTGCTGAGGCTGGCGGTCTGGGCGTAGATGTCGGTGAGGGCCTGCTCTTTGGCGGCGGCGATGTCGGCCTTGGCTGCGGCCTTGAGGGTGGCGACTTCGGCTTCGATCTTGGCCTTGTCGGCGTTGGCGGCTTGCTGGGCGGTGCCGCGGGCTTCGGCAACGATGGCCGCGGCTTCTTTGCGGGCCTCGGCGATCTTGGATTCGTACTCAGCGATCGAAGCGGTGGCTTTTTGGGCGGCCTCTTCAGCGGTTTTAAGGTCGGAGCGCTGCTTGTCTTCGCGGGCTTGCAGGGCGCCCAGGATCTTGGGCCACACCACGGTGGACAGCACGGCGAAGAAGATGCCGAAGATGACCAGGGTCCAGATCTGTTCGCTGGCCACCAGGTCCATCAGTCCGCGGTGGGCTTCGCCGTGATCGCCGCCGTGATCATCGCCGTGGGCCTTGGCTTCGCCGTGGTCTGCGTGGTCGCTGTGGTCGGCGTGATCTGCGTGGTCGTCATGACCTGCGGGGGCCAAGGGGTTGCCACCGGCGGCCAAGAGGACGGTCTGGTGGTGCGGGCCGCCGTGGTGGGCGGTAGCGAGAGGGGCCCAGGCGAGGCTGGCGGAGAGGGCCAGCGCCAGGGCGGCGGTCGAGCGGGTGGCGAGGCGGGTGAGCGTGTTCATCGCGGGGTGTTCCTGCGGGCAGCGTGGGACGGTGAAAAGCAAAAGCCGCTTCGCCGCGGTTAAGCGGCGAGGCGGGGAGGGTTCTTTGGGCTTAGCCCGCGATGAGCTTGCCGGCCATGCCGTTGGCAATGATGATGCCGAAGAAGGTGAAGCCTTCGATGAGCGCGGCGGAGATGATCATCTGCAGGAAGATCTGACCGGCGGCTTCGGGCTGGCGGGCGACGGCTTGGGTGGCGTTGCCACCGATGTTGCCGATGCCCTTGCCGGCGCCGGCACCGAGGATGCCCATGCCCAGGCCTGCGCCGAGGATGGCCAGACCGGCGCCGAGGTTGTTGCCACCGGCCTGAGCGAGAATTGCGAGTGTTTCAAAAAGCATGGTTAGTCTCCTGGACTAATAAAGGGGGAAGGGTGCCGGCGGCTTGGAGGACCGGGCGTCGGCGGACCGGGGTCGGGTTGGCGGCGTGGGCCGCCTGATGTTCAAAGTTGCGTTTGGGGTTAGTGGGCGCTCACGGTGCCGGTGAGGCCGCCGCCGACCGCGTCGCCGGGCATTTCGCCTTCGTCCAGGCCTGCGTGGTGTTCGTCGTGGTCGTCGTGGCTGACGGCGCCCAGCGACATGAAGATCACCACCAAGAAGGTGAAGATGTAGGCCTGCAGGAAGCTGACGAACAGCTCAAGGAAGGTGAAGATCGAGGCCCCGATGACGCTGGCGCCTTTGCCCAGCAGGCTGGTGGAGCTGACGGCCATGATGACCAGCGAGCCCAGCACCAGGTGGCCGGCGACCATGTTGGCAAACAAACGCACGCACAGGGCGAAGGCTTTGATGCCGTAGCCCACCGCTTCGAGGATGAAGACGATCACGCCCGCGGCCCAGAGGATGGGCATGACGATGATGAGCATGGGCCCTTCAACGCCTTCGGGGGGGCTGACGGGCACGGGCCACATGTGCTTGATGAAGCCCATGCCGTTTTCTTTGAGCCCCACAAAGATCATCATGAAGAAGGCGAAGATGGCCAGGCCCGCGGAGAAGTTGACGTTGCCGGTGAGGGTGCCCCAGGCGTGTGCCAGCGAAGGCAGGTTCAGAAGGCCGAAGACCGGCCCGACGGGGATGAGGCCCAGCACGTTGGCGATCAGGATGAAGAAGAACGTGGACCAGATGTAGGAGATGTACTTGTCGGTGAGCTCGCCCAGCAGCGGGCGGGTCATCTCGTCGCGGATGAAGACGCAGAGGGTCTCGAAGATCTGGTTGATGCGGCCTTTGGTGACGAACTCTTCGGCGTGTTTGGCGCCGGGTTGTGGCACGGCCTTGGCCAAGCCAAAGAGCAGTGAAAGGCCCACGCCCAAGACGACCAGGCTCATGAAGTGGTGGTTGGTGAACCAGGTGCCGCCGAAGGGCATGTGCGGAAGCACGTGCGACATCGGGTCGAGTTGGTCACCGGCGGCAAGGATGGGGGTGCTTAACAGCATCGTGTTAGTGGCTCGGTGCGGGGGCGGTCGTAGGGGCGATCGTGGTCGCGTCGGCGGACGGGGCGTCGGCCGACGTGGAATGGAACTGGGGGTAGCGGGGCGGGCCCGGAGCAATCGCGAGAACGAAAGAAGATATCAGCTTCACTTCGATCAGCAGCACCGCGAGATGCCAGCCGGCGACCCAGTAGCTGAACAGCTGGGCGTGGGGCCAGTCGGTGGCCCACTGGGCGTACATGACGACTCCGCCATCCAAGGACATGCGGATCAGGATGCTGGCCATGAAGCCGGTGGCGGCGCCGTGGCTGGACTGTTTGGAACCCAGCCAGACCGGGAGCAGGGCCACCAGGGCCGTGCCGCCGCAGAGGGCGGCGGCCATCAAGTTAAGGTTGGCGTGCAGGGGCTGGTTGGCGACAAACAGCCCGGCGTAGATCAGCCCCGCAAGCACCAGGGTGCCGGCGCCCAGCACCGCGGCGGACCGCACGACGGGGAACACGTCGGCGTCGCTCAGCGGCAGCAGCGCGGCGGGCGGTGTCGGGTTGTCGGCGGGGGCGTCGGTCACGGGGTGGGGTCTGTGGGGGGCGTTGGGGCTTGGGGTTTCTTCGTGAACTTCTTGGCGAACTTTTTGTTGGGCTTGAGCAACACCTTGGCGAGGTTGTACGTGCCGCCGACCATGGCGAGCATCACGCCGGTGAAGGCGAGCCACGGTCCGGTGCCGTAGCGTTCGTCGAGCCAGTAGCCCAGGTAGGCGAGCCCGCCGATGAGCAGGCCCAGTTCCAGGCCCATGCCCAGCAGCTTGCCGGACTCGCCGGTGAACCGCGGTATGCCGCGGGGGGGTTGGCCGGGGGTGGGCTGGGGCATGGTGTTCAGCCGCGGGTCACGGGGCCTTGGGGCCCGGGGCTATTCGAGGGCGGCGGCGCCGCCGATGATCTCGGACAGCTCGGTGGTGATCGCGGTTTGGCGAGCACGGTTGAACTGGCGCTTGAGGCTGGTTTTCTGCTTGCCCGCCGCGTCGGTGGCCGACTTCATGGCGACCATGCGGGCGAGCTGTTCGCTGACGACCGCGTCGTTGAAGCACTGGAAAAGCGTGGTCTTGACCGTGGCGGGCAAGAGGGTGTCCATGAGTGCTTCGGGTTCAGGCGAGAACTCGTAGACCGACTTGGTGTCGGTGCCGCCGTCGGTGGCCGCCGACGCGTCGGCGGCGGGGGGCTCAAGTGGCAGCAGGGTCTGCACCGTGGCCGTTTGGCGGCTCATGGTTTCGAACTTCATGTAGACCACACGCACGGCGTCGACGCCGCCGGCGGTGAACTCGTCGATGTAGCCCTGGGCGAGTTTCTCAACCTCGGCGTAGACCGGGCTGTCACCGAAGCTCATGGGCCGGTCAACACTCAGGCGGTTGAACTTGCAGAAGCCGATGCCTTTTTTGCCCACGACGTCGAGGTCGGTGTTGTCCAGGCCAATTTCTTCGCGGACAAAGCCCAGGGCTTTACGCATGACGTTGCCGTTGTACGCACCGCACAACCCGCGCTCACTGGTGAGCACGAGGATGCGTTCGCGGCCGGTGGGGCTGTCGGGCTTGGCAATCAGCGGGTGGCTGATGTCGCCTCCACTGCCGAGCGCTGCGGCCAGTTCGCCGACCATCTCGCCGAGTTGGCGGGTGTAGGCCTGGCTTTGAACGGCCTTCTTCTGCATCGCCTGGAAACGAGCCGACGCGATCAACTGCATCGTTTTGGTGATGCGTTCGATGTTGCCGACCGCTTGCATGCGGCCCTTGATTTCGCGGATGTTTGCTGGCATGGGACGGCCAATATAGCGGCACCGTTCCCGCGTTGTTGGTCCCAAATCCAGACCTTTTGACACATTGATAAAAAGCGGCCCCGCACACGTGTGCGGG
>JALZVY010000023.1 GCA_023300125.1 Phycisphaera sp. | reverse complement strand
CCGGGCGCGGGCAAGGGCACCCAAGGCGCTATTTTGGGCCGTATTCCAGGCTTTTATCACTGCTCTTGCGGTGATGTGTTCCGCAACATCGACATCAGTTCGCCTCTGGGACGCTCGTTTTACGAGTATTCCTCGCGGGGCGAACTGGTGCCCGACCGACTCACGGTCCAGATGTGGGCCAAGGTCATCGAGGCCCGCACCGTCATCGGGGACTACAAACCGCGGCACGACCTCTTGGTCCTGGACGGCATCCCCCGCACCTTAGAACAAGCGCGGCTGATGGAGCGGTACATCGACGTGCTCTCGATCATCCACCTCACCTGCGACGACGAAAGCGCCATGTTCGAGCGGCTGCGGCGTCGAGCACTCAAAAGCAACCGTCACGACGACGCCGATGAAAAAGTCATCCGCCACCGCTGGGAGGTCTACGAGCACGAAACCGCCCCGGTGCTTTCGCATTACCCCAAAGACATTCAGGTGGACATCAACTCAATCGGTTCCCCTGCGCAGATTCTGCACGACATCTTGGAAGGGCTGGTGCCTGTTCAGGACCGCATCTTCCGAAGCGCGGACGTGTAAAAGAGCTTTGGCCTCCGCATTTCAGCCCCCCATTTCCTCCTCAAAATGAATGGCGATCAACGATTGCCTGCCGCGAGGGGCTGTGTGCCGTCCTGCAACCTACGACGTACGGGCGAATTATCTGATAAGTAGTTATTTTATATATACTTGTGGTGATTTTTCAGAGATCTTTTGACCGCCACGCCCTTCCCAAGGCCACCCGCGGCAACGGTAGTGGTCTTAAAATCGAGTCTCACTGCACCATCCCGCGGACTTATAAACCGCCTCCGCAAGCCGGCCACCGGAACTTCACCTCGCGTGAATGTTCCGCGCGGAACCTACTTAAAAAGGGCGGGTGGGTGTCACGTCTGCCGTGACACCCACCCGCCCTTGGGGTAGACCAATCTGCGATGTCTTAGCCCGTGCTCACACCCAGCCGCCCCATCAACTGGTCGAATTCGTCGATGCTGTAGAAGTCAATGGCGATGGTTCCACTGCCCTTTTTACGCCCCGCTTTTAGCTTCACCTTCGTGCTGAGCTGCTCGGCGATCTGGCGCTCCAGATCTGCCAGGTATGCGGCACGAGGAGCCGAGGTCTGCTGGGGCAGCGGGGGGCCGTCGGCGGCCGCGGCATTGGCCGCTCGGACAGCCTCCTCGGTTTCACGCACCGACCAATCCTTGCGGATGGCGTTTTCAGCCAACTGAAGCTGCTGGTCGTAATCGCTGATTCCAGCAATCGAACGGGCCTGTGACATGGACAGCGTGCCTTTGGACACAAAGGCCTGAACCTCAGGCGAGAGCTTGAGCAGCCGCAGCAGGTTGGTGACGGTGGTGCGGTCCACCCCCAGGCGCTCACCCAACTGAGCTTGGGTAAGCCCGTGGTTTTCACTCAGCCTCTGGAACGCGGTGGCCCGTTCGATGGGATTCAAGTCCTCGCGCTGCAGGTTTTCAATCAGTGCCCATTCGGCCATCTGCTGGTCGCTGAGGTCGCGTATCACCGCAGGCACGCGATCCAAACCCGCGATGCCAGCGGCACGCCAGCGGCGTTCCCCTGCGACCAACTCATACCCGCCCTCTTGGCGTGCCCTCACGACCACCGGCTGCATCACCCCTTCGGACGCGATCGACTCCGAGAGTCGCTTCAACGCTTCGGGCTCGAAATATTCACGCGGCTGGTGACGGTTGGCCACAATCTCGGCGATCAACACGTGTCGCATACCGGATTCCTGGCCTTGTTCACCCTCACCCGCGGATGACACCGAAGTAGCCGGCGGGGTGGTGACAGAAGCTGAAACTGCAACCGCAGGCTCTGGCGGGGTGGGCGTTGATGTCGCCGGTGGCGCGACGGCGACCGGGGTGGCCATCAGACTGCTGAGCCCGCGCCCCAGGCGCGGCGTGCGCGTCTTTTTCTTCGTCGTGATTTTTTTCTCGGTGGCCATCGGACGCATCCTTTTCGAGGGTAGAGGCGGAACAAACGTACCCCGAGAATAACCCGGATACACACACGGCGTGCGTGAGCGCTAGGACGTTCCGCGCGTCACATGCAATGCCCGATAACTGGTACAGCCGCCCCATAATCCACCCTGTGCCCAAAAAGGGGATCCACAACCGATGCCACACCAGTGAACGCGATTCCCAAACCCAATCCAAGCACCCCCACTGCAGCGCCCCTTCAATCTTCCGGGGACGGGGTGAATTGCGCTCATGACACACCCTGCCCTCAAACCCTCGACCCGGCACACGGCCAACGTCTCCAGGCCTTGGGCACCCTCTCGGCCGCGTTGGCCCACGAGATGAACAACCTCTTGACCCCGATCTTGGGCTACGCCCGGCTGGCAAAGCAGAAACCCGATGACCAGGCCCTTCAACGCAAAGCGGTAAGCCGAACCCACGACGCTGCGGAAAGGGCGGTTCAGGCCTGCGCCGCGGTGATGAGCCTGGCCCGGGGCCCGGTCCCAGTGGGAGCCACACAGACCGCCGCGGTGGCCGACGCGGTTCACGCCGCCTCGGCCTTGCTGGGATGGAACGAACCCGCCGCCGACACGCGGATTGAAATCACCGTCGAACCCACGGACCTCACCGCCGCCATGTCGCCCGCCGCCTTGGAGCAAGTGTTGGTGAACCTGCTGCAAAACGCACGAAGGGCCATGGGTCCCGGTGGGGCGGTGGCCATCAGCGCCCACAAAGACCCTGACACCCAGCAGCTCGAAATGACCCTACGCGACAGCGGCCCGGGCGTGCCGCACCAGCATGCCCCCATGCTGTTTGAGCCATTTGTGACTGGCCCCACCTCAGGGCACACCCAGGGCGACAAACCCGGAACCGGGCTGGGCCTGTGGATTTCGAGGGCCCTCATGGAATCCGCGGGCGGGTCTTTGGAGCTCAGCCCCAGCCTGCCCGAACAGCCGGGCGCGTGTTTCCGCCTGGTTCTTCCACAACTTAAAGACATCCCCGGCCACGACAGACGGGCGGCTTAACCGCGCGTCACATCGCTGCAAAACGCCCAGCCCCGTATCCGAAATCTCACGCAAAGTGTGCATATAGAGCGAAAAAGCGGCACGCCGCGATCCGTATCGGACTTATAAGCAATTTAAGATTTTTCATAAGTATATTCTAAAAAGACCCTTAAGCGTATTTTTGCGAGCGATGCTGTTCCACCCTCGTACACTTAGAGAACCAATGGCAACCCTCAGACGTATAATAAAAGTATCGCAAGCAAATTTCAGAATGCACGACTCCCAAACCGCTTTCTCCTCCGCCCTGCTCGCCGGCTTCATGTCGACGGCAGGGTTTTTTTCTAGGCCTCAGCGGCAGCAGGCCAGCGCCCCGCCCACTTCACACCACCGGGCTCCATGACACCACACCGCTACAAGGCCCGGCCGTACGCACACCTCGCACCGGGCCTCATCTTGGTCGCCGCCGGTTGCACCCCGACGCCAGCCCCGGCGCCAACCTCTTCGCCCCAGGCCCCGCTTAGGCCCGTGGCCTCCACACCCGCCACGCCGCCCGCCGCCCGGCGAGCAACCGACACCATCATGGTCGCGGACACCCTGGTCGCGATCGGCACCCGCGTGGTCATGTTCGACGAAGAGGGGGGCTACGACGCCTACCAAGACCCGTCGTATTTCAACCACCGACGCGGCCAAACCCCGCCGCCCCCCTTGGACCGGGCGGACCTCGAACAGCAGGTCGACCGCGTGGTGCTGCACTACGACGTCGCGGGCCTGTCCTCGCGATGCTTCCAAACACTTCAGCAAGAACGCGGGCTTTCCTGCCACTTTCTTTTGGACGTCGACGGCACCATCTACCAGACCCTGGACCTGCGAGAGCGTGCGTGGCACGCGGGCACCAGCAACGCGCGGTCGGTGGGCATCGAGATCGCCAATGTCGGCGCCTACCCCCTGGCCGCGGCCGGCACTCTGAGCCAGTGGTATCGCCCCCACCCCGAACACGGCACCCAATTGGTTCTGCCCGCAGATTCAGGTGTGCGCCACCCCCATCGCGCCCAGGCTCCGGCCCGCCCCGCGGCCATCACCGGGCCCATTCACGGGCGTCAACTCATCCAATACGACCTGACCGACGCCCAGTACGCCTCACTCATCAAGCTCGCGGCCGCCCTGTGCCGCACATTTCCCCGCATCACCCCCGATGCCCCACGCGTAGGCAACGCCCCCCATGGCCCTGTGCTTTCCGGGCTCATGAGCCCCACAGACCGCATAGGCTTCGGCGGCATCGTCGGCCACTACCACCTGACCCGGGACAAATCCGATCCCGGCCCCGCCTTCGATTGGCCGCGTCTTTTGACCGGCGTCAAGGGCCAAGCAGGCGCTCCCAACAGCGTTCTACCTCTCGCTCCTTAAAGTCGGGTTGCGGCTTCCGCCCGGGGGGGTACAATCTCCGTCCGCTCGCGGGTGTAGCTCAGTGGTAGAGCGTCACGTTGCCAACGTGAATGTCGAGAGTTCGAATCTCTTCACCCGCTTTTGACTTTTTGTAGACCATCACGCCCCGGGCAAACCCTGGGGCCACAGGCCACAAGGCCGCCCCCCCGGGATGTGCTGGTTCAAAAGTCGATCTGTCCGCTCCCGTCTGGTGTGGATTCCAGCCTCCTGGATCGCTGGGCCGACGGATGCCCTCCAAACGGACAATTACTAAGGTGCAATCAACCTAAGGTGTAACCAACCTTCGTCACTTTCAGAAGAGACACGGGTTTTTCATCCTCAAGGTCTTGTTACGTTTATACAAGGAGTCCGCCGTCTCCCACACGCCACCTCAGACTGACGCTCCGCGAGCTTCAACCGCTGCCATGGGCCCCACTTTTCGCCCCTTCGACATCCTCTCGCTGGGTGGATGGATCATCTTGGCCTTGGCCTTGGTGTCCAGCATCGCCGTGGCGGTATGGCCGGTGAGCAAGGTGGAAGGCCTGGAGTACTGGACTTTCTCTAAAAACCACGGCCTGCTGTATCAGCAGCTCAGCGTGGATTACAACGCCAAAGCCGAAGCAGAGGGACGCGAACCCCTCAACGTGTTCGTGATCGAATTCGCCGCCTTGACGCGGCGAACACTTTCAGGCTTTTGGTCCGGCACCCCCGTGGCCGACCTGGTCGAAGTGGAACGCCGCACGATGCCCGGTTTCGTTAAAGGGCCACTTAAAGACGTGGGCTTCGTGGATCTCACCGATCGCTTGCACTCTGAAGAGCTCACGCCCGGGGTCAGCATCTACGACAGCATCAACGCCCCCTCGTTTGGCCCTTGGACAAGCCGCGGCCGCATCTTCGGAATGCCGCATGACGTGCACCCGGTCATGCTGGTCTACCGGGCCGACATCGTGGAAGCCGCCGGCATCGACGTCAATGACATCGAGACCTGGGACGACTTCGAGCGGATCATGGGCCCGCTGCAAACCGACCTCGACGGCGACGGCACCATCGACCGCTGGTTGCTGGACAACTGGTATATCAACACCGACAACCTCGAGTCCTTGATTCTGCAGGCCGGCGGGGGCACCTTCGATATCGACGACAAGCTGCTGGTGGACAGCGACGCCAACGCCATGGTGCTGGCCCGCATGGTGTCGTGGTGTATCGGCGACAGCCGGATCTCAGTCGACGCCCCGAATTTTTCGGCGTCGGGCAACCAGCTCAAGATCGAAGGCAACGTCGTTGCCGCAGTCATGCCCGACTGGCTGGCGGGTGTTTGGCAAAGAGACCTGCCCCAACTCAGCGGCAAGGTCAAGCTCATGCCGCTGCCCGCGTGGGAACGCGGAGGCCGCCGAACCACCGTGCAAGGCGGCACCATGCTTGGCATTCCCAAATCCACCCTAGAAGGTTCAGCCAAGGGAAGCCCCGAGCGTTTCGAAGCCGCGTGGGACGTGGCCAAACACTTGTATCTTTCGCGCGAACTCGCCGAAGAGATCTTCACCAGCAACTGCATCATCTCGCCGGTGAAAGCCTTCTGGGGTGAAGACTTCTACAAAACGCCCTCGCCCTACTTCATGAACCAGCAAATCGGCACCGCTTACCTGGGCCTCGCCCCCGACGTGCCGTTCCGAAGCAGCAACACCTACCACACCTTCGCTCTGATTCGCATCGCGCAGGCCATGGCCGAGTTGTATTCCCAAGCCGTCGCCGAAGGCATCGACACCTTGCCTGGCCTGGAAGAACGCGCACGCAAACTGCTGGCTATTGAAGCCGACTTGGTCCGCGACGAG
Source organism: Phycisphaera sp. (assembly GCA_023300125.1). GTDB lineage: Bacteria > Planctomycetota > Phycisphaerae > Phycisphaerales > Phycisphaeraceae > Algisphaera. Next base: position 5,696 of record JALZVY010000023.1, on the reverse strand, counting down.
ATGTCGCACAACGTCTTTCTGCAGCGCGACAAGCTCAAAGAAGAAAAGGCCGCAAGCGAACGCCTCGAAGGGGCCACACGATGAGCACCGCAACTCCATCTCCTGAACCCGCGATGTTGCCCGACCCCAACAGCAAGCGCCGCCGCGGCGGCCGCTACAGCTGGTGGGCGCCGTACGTGTTCATCGGGCCGTTCGTGATCCTGTTTTTGGTCTTCACGGTGTATCCGCTGCTGTACTCGGTCATCATGGCCATGCAATACAACGACGGGCCCAAAAGCGCCGCCTTCGTGGGGCTCACCAACTTCAAGCGCGTGCTCAGCGACCCGGTGTTTTGGCGGGCGATGAAAAACACCTTCTTGTTCGCTGCCGCTTCCATCTTTATCAAGCTGCCATGCTCCTTGGGCTTGGCTTTGCTGCTCAACCGCGAAGACATCCGGGCCCGCGGCTTCTGGCGGCTGATCTTCTTCTCGCCGGTCTTGGTGGGCCTGGCCTTTGTGGCCGTGCTCTTCAGCCTGATCTTCGAGAAGAACACCGGCCTGCTCAACGTCATGCTCGAAAGCGGCACCCAGTGGCTTAACGGCTACCTGCCTTTCATCGGAGTCTGGGACATCGAGTTCCCATGGCTTCAAGAATGGGTGCTCACCGCGATCATCATCGCCTCGTTCTGGATGTACGTCGGCTTCAACATGGTGTACTTCTTGGCCGCACTGCAAAGTGTGAGCAAAGAGCTCCTCGAAGCCGCCGAGGTCGACGGCGCCGGCCCATGGCACCGCTTCCTTAATGTGACCGTGCCCGCCATCTTGCCCGTGGGCATGTTTGTGGTCTTGCTCAGCTTCCTGGGATCGATGCAGCTCTTTGAGCTGCCCTACCTGCTGCTGGGGCCAGGCGGCGGGCCGCAAGGACGCGGCCTCACCGTGGTCATGTACCTCTACGAAAACGGATTCAACGCCGGCAACCTGGGATACGCCAGTGCCGTGGGCTGGATCCTCGCGGTCATCCTCTTCGGCTTCGCCATGGTTCAGAAGTTTCTCGCAGGAAAGGACGACATTTAAATGCAGTCCCCCCCAAAAAAACGTGCAGACGCCGGCACCAGTGGTCCGGCCCGTCGCAAAGGCATCCTGCGTGCGACCTTCACCAAGCTGGCCTTGTATGGCCCGTTGACCGTCTTCGCGCTGATCACCCTGGTGCCCTTCGCCTACCTGGCCTGCTCGGCGGTCAAACCCCAAAGCGTGTTCTTCAACTCGCGCTTCCTTCCCACCGACGGGCTGTTTCACCTCGACAAAAACTCGGGTGACCTCACCGTGGTGGACTTGAGCCACCTGCCCGACACCGGGCCGGCGACGTACACCCTAAGCATCACCATGAAGCAGGCCGGCGACATCGTCGGACAGCGCGACATCAAAGTGGGTTTCCGAACCCCCGACACCGACGCGGTAGACTTTGTCATCCCCGAAGACGCGGCCATCGGCACCGAAGTGGGCGCCATCGAGATCGCCCGGACGCCTGAACCGGATCAAGACGCCGATGCCGCGCCGCGCCGCGGCGTGGCTCAGTACGCGTTTGCCAGTGGCAACCCACGTGGGTTCTTGGGCATCGCCTGGAACCTGCTCACCCTCGACAACTTCAAGAATCTTTTCCGCGAGCGGCTTCCCGACGGCACCGACCGGTACAGCTTCTTCAATAACACCGGCATCGGCCGTGCGATCATCAACAGCTTCTTCTTCGCCAGCGTGTCCAGTGTGCTGGGTGTGCTGGGCGCAGCGATGGGCGGCTATGCCCTCTCGAAGTTCCAATTCCGCGGCCGCAACACCATCGACTGGCTGGTGCTTGCCGCACTGGTGATCCCCGGGGCAGTGTTGATCGCACCGGGCTACCAGGTGCTCTACTGGCTAGGCCTGCTCGATAGCTACGCAGGACTGATCCTTCCAGCTGTCGCGCCCGCCTTCGGCGTGTTTCTTTTCCGTCAGAGCATGCGCAACAGCGTGCCAACCGAGCTCATCGAAGCCGCGCGCATCGACGGCTGCGGCGAACTGAGGATCTTCTTCACCATCGCCATGCCCATGGTCCGCCCGATGGCCGGAGCGCTGCTGCTCTTCGGATTCTTGGGCGCATGGAACAACTTCTTAACGCCGCAGATCGTGCTCAGCACCCCTGAAAAATACCCCTTGGCGGTGTTCATCAGCCAGCTGAAAGGCGTGTACAACACCGACTACGGCCTGATCATGGCCGGCACCTTGGTGGCCATCGCTCCGATTTTGGCGCTCTTCTTGCTGCTGCAAAAAGAATTCATCAGCGGACTCACCAGCGGGGCGGTCAAGGGCTGATCTGCGTTGCGGGAAAATCGCAGTCATGTGCGGCCGCTACACCCTCACCCACGCCCACCACTTGGCCAAGCACCTGAGCCTGGCCGAGCCCAAGCGATGCGCCGACCTTCCGCCACGCTACAACATCGCGCCCACCCAGCCCGTGGCCGCGGTGTTTGACGAAAACCAGAGCCCCCAGTTGCTGATGATGCGCTGGGGTCTGATCCCCGAGTGGATGAAACCCCAGGAAGGCAACACCCTGCCCCAGGGCTGGTTCAATGCCCGCGCCGAAACCCTTCACGAAAAGCCCGCGTTTCGCGCGGCCTACCGCTACCGGCGATGCCTGATTCCCGCCGATGGGTTTTACGAATGGCCGCGGCAGGGGGGCACCAAAATCAAAGGGGCCACGCCCCACTTGTTTCGGCCCACCGACGACGGGCTCATGATGTTCGCCGGGGTCTTCACCTGGTGGTCTTCACCTGATGGCAGCGAATTGCCGACGTGCGCCATTGTCACCACCACCCCCAACACCCTGATGGCCAGCCTGCACGACCGCATGCCCGTGGTCCTGCAACCCGAGGACTACACGCGCTGGACCGACATGCGCAGCGGCAACGACCCCCGCGATCTGCTGCGCCCCGCCGCTGACGGCACCTTGTATGCCACCGCCGTCTCTTCGCGGGTGGGCAACGTGCGCCACGACGACCCCGCTTGCCTAGCGCCTGCGCCGCCGCGCGAGCAGCAGGGCGGCTTGTTCGATTAACCGTCGCGGCGCAGCACGCTGGTTACGGTGGCCTGTTCTTCCTGCCGCGGCCATTCGAAAACGGCTTGGTCACCGTGGGCGAATCCCAGGGCATCCGCGCGGCTCACCCGTGCCCATGCATCATCTACCTGCAGCCGTGAGCAAGATCGCGTTCCGCACCATCTACGCCGCGTCCACACACGGCTCAACGCTCGTGCCTGTGGACGCTCGCGAAGTCAAGACGGCCAAACCAAAAGTTCGCGAGCCTCAAAACAGCTCTGAACCCGGAAGGCGGTTCGCAGCATTGGCCTCGTCCACCAATGCCTGCATCGACGACTGCACCTCCGCGGTCAAGGCCCCCAGAAGCTCGCGCTTCTTCATCTTCCCGTCCACCCGCGCGGACACATCGATCGGTTCACCAAAACAAACCACCGCGCTCCGCGGCGCGATCGGGCGCGGCATGCGGTTCAACACATCTTCTTCAAGCTTCTCCACGGTCTCGCTCATGCGATCCAGCGTCGGCTTCTCATGCACATAACCCACCGTGTAGCTGGCAAGCCGCAGGGCAAGCATCACCTCATCGGCCCAGGTCGCCGCGGCCGCGTGGTCCAACCCACGCTCGGGGTCGCTACGCACCGCATGAATCGCACGCCGCGCCGCGCGAATGCGATCAACCGCCGAACGCCCAGGCTCAGAGCAGAACCCAAGCTTGGGCTCCAAACGGTCCAGCACCGCGTCGGCCGCCGCCTCCCCCATCAACGCCAATCCCTTGACCCCCGTCACCTGTCCGATGTCGGGCACCGCCAACCCGCGCTGCTCAAGGCTGCGCACCAACCCCGCCCGACCCACCGCCACAAGCGCACCCGCCGGATCGGCCTTCAGATCCACCGCAAGCCCCAGCTTCTTGGCCAGCGCCGACAAGCGCCTGGCCACCGCACCGCGCGCGTCGGTCACGTGGCTGGCCCTGATGCCCACCGGCACCACCCGCACACGCCCCCCGCCCGCGGTCTTGTTCAAAGCCTCCTGCGCCTTCACCGCCGTGAACATCGCCCCATCGGACAGCGGCGTCACCCGGTCGTTGGTCAGATACACATTGCCTTCGGGAAAAATCACCAGCGGATACTTGCCCTGGACCAGCGTCTCAAGGGCTTGCTGCATCGGCCGCCGATCGCTTCCGTCGCGGTCCACCGAAAACGCCCCCATCCGCTGCATCACAAAACGCGTGAGGCGTGAACGCAAAAACACGTCATAGGCAGCCATCATCTGGCAACGCATCCGCAACTGACGCAGTGTTTCAAAGAAAATCGCCGCATCCGCGTGGGTCGGATGGTTGACCACCAACAAAAACCGGTCGCCTTCAGCCCGATCGGCAAACACCCGCTGGGCGTGATGGAAATCCACCGACACAATCTTCTGCGTGCGCTTTAAATGCACCAGACGGTTGTGCCGCAAAATCCAACGGCTCAGCAGCCAGCTATTCTTCGGTGGGAAATAACGATAAGGAAGGTCAGTGAACTCAAGCATGGGGCCTCCCGGCAGCGGGCGATGCAAGCCCAAGGGTAAACCCAACTGCCGTGAGACGCCGCCAGCTGCAGATTGGCCGCGGATTAGCGATCCGTTTAGCCGCCGTGACCCGCGTCTACCAGCGACACGCGGCTCGCGCCCAGCACCACTCCCGTGTGGGGCATCTGTACAAGCACCACCACGGCGCCACGATGCGCCTGCATGCCTTCCGGAAGCGTCACCGCCGTGCGCCCCGACGCACCCGCGTCCACCGAAGCCCAAGCCCGCACCACAGCATCGTGCCGCAGCGTCCGGCCGCGGTTTTCTCCGCGTCCGATGTCCGACACGATTCCGTCTTCCACCAGGGCCACGCTCAGCTGCGCCCCCTCGGGCAGCGTCGCGCCGCCTTCGACCGCCCACGCCACCTGCAACGCGTCCTGCTCCCACGACACCACCTCTGCCGAGACACCCACCGGCACCGGTGCCGCCAGCGCCGCGGCGATCGCTTCTTGCGCCGTGCGGCGCGACGAACCCACAAACGACACCGACCCGTTCACCACCATGTTGGGCGTATACGACTGTCCGCCTTCAAGCCGTGCCGCATACCCGCGCTGGCGCAGGCTAAAACGCCGGTCCCCATAAGGATCCTTCCAACCCAACCGGTCCCAGTAATCCACATGGAACGACAAGGCAATCACCCGCGGCCCATCGGCCTCCAGCGATGCCGCGTTCAATTCATTAAGCAGCGTCTCCGCCGGCGGGCAGCTCGAACACCCCTCAGACGTAAACAACTCCACCACCGCCACCGGCTCGGACTCCGCAGCCACGGGCATGAAAAGGGCTGTCACGGCGAATACGGCGGCAAGGGGTGTTTTGAGCATTCCTTCACAACCCCGACGCACCACGACCTATTCCAACAACGGCGTTTACCCCACCAGCACCGCCGCGGGCCCAAGCATCTGCTCAAGCGCGTCGACGTGCTCGGAGCCGTACCGCCGGTGGCCACCGGCAGTGCGCCGGGCAGGGGGCATCAGGTCTTTCTGTTCCCAGACACGCAGCGTCTCGGGCGACACGCCAAAACGCGCAGCCAAGGGGCCGATGGTCAGGTGCGTGTCGGGGGTTTGCAGAGGATGAGATACGTGCATGGG
>JALZVY010000022.1 GCA_023300125.1 Phycisphaera sp. | reverse complement strand
TTCAGCAGAAGCTCGCCCACCACCAGGTCGTCCACCACGCCCGCCAGATTCAACGCGGCGTTTTCCATCAACACCACCGAGGCCAGGCCCAGCGTCTGGACCGCCCAAGCGTCGACGGCACGGGCTTGCTCACGGGTTAAGACCAAAGATTCGTCCATGCCGCCAGCTTATACGAGAACGTTTTAAGTTTGACGCCCTACGCGGGCGGCTAGCCGCGGGGCTCATCCACCCCATACACGTCACGCACGCGGTAGCCGGTGCCGAGCATCAACTTCGTGGCATACACCGCCTCCTGCGCATGGGCCTGCATGTGGGCCACGCTGTGCCACACCGCGCCCATCCCCGTCACGTCAAAGCCCTGGATTCCGCGGGCTTCTAGCAGGTGGTCTTTGTTAAGGCCTGCCAGGGTCTGGGCGGCTTGCTTCACCACGTCATCCAACTGCTGGATCAACTCGGCTCGGGGCGTGCGGCGGTCTGCGGCAAACTCCGAAGGCCGTTCGCGCTCGTCGCTGCGCGCGCGGCCGGGGTCGCACCCCACCACGATCCACTGGGTGAGGTTGCCACAGACATGCAGCACGAGATTGCCCACAGCGTTCATGCCCGGGTGGGGCCGGTGCCACACCTGCGTGTCGTCAAGCTGATCGAGCACGTGGCGGAACCGCGTGTGCGCGTCGTCAAGCGTGAACACGGCCTCGCCCTTGAACGCGGCCACGGCACCTGGATAATCCGTTTCAAAAAGCATGCACCGAGCCTACCGCATTCCGCATGCTCGTCGGCGCGCAAAAACGCGGAGCGAAAGAAACGAACCGGCCGATCAGCCTTGCGTTTCTGTCGCTCCGCGTCTGCGTGCGAAACATCCAATGGCCGGCCTTAGTGGTCGGCCTTAATGGTCGGCCTTAATGGTCCGCCACCGCCAGGGTTTCGCCCTCGGCCTCGGGCTCGCGGATCGAGTCGATCATCGCCCGCACCTTCTCCGACGGCGGAGCACAGAAAGGCATGAGCGTCAGCGTCACCACGAAGTTGAGCACCATGCCCACCGTGCCGATGCCCTGGGCGTCGATGCCAAAGCACCACGGCACGCGTAGCCCCTGGCCCGCAGGCCCGAAGATCGCCTCGGCCACCTCGGCGTTAAGAAGGATCACGTCGGCCTTCTGGGTCAAAATGTAGAACGTGGTGAAGCCGATGCCCACCAGCATGCCGGTGACCGCGGGCACCGCGCTCACGCGGCGGTTGAAGATGCCCAGCACGATCGCGGGGAAGAACGACGCCGCGGCCAAGCCAAAGGCAAACGCCACCACCTCGCCCACAAAGCCCGGCGGGTTGATGCCGAAGTAGCCGGCGATGCACACCGCCACGCCGATCGCGATGCGGCCCACCAGCAGCCGTTTTTGCTCGCTGGCCTGCGGGTTCAGCACCTTGTAGTACAGGTCGTGGGCCACCGACGAGGAGATCACCAAAAGCAAACCCGACGCGGTGGACAGCGCCGCGGCCAAGCCCCCGGCGATGACAAAGGCCACCACCCAGTCGGCCAGCTGCGCCATCTGCGGCGTGGCCAGCACAATGATGTCGCGGTCGGGGTGGTGGGCCCCGCCGATTTTGAGCAGCTCGGCCTTGGCCGCCGCCCCGCCGTCCGCGGTGCCGCCGTGGGCAGCCACCCAGGCGTCGGGGTCGGCCAGCACCTCGGCCCGCGCCGCGGCAGACACCTTGCCCACGCGCATCAGCTCGTTGGGCTGAATCGCGGGCATGGTCGCCGCTGCGGCGCCGTTGTCTGCGGCAGGCATGGCCGCGGCGACCGGCTGGTCGGTCAGGTTGTTGGTAAACGACACCTTCCCGTCGCCGTCAAAATCCACCCAGGCAATCAACCCGGTTTGGTTCCAGTCGTGGTACCACTGCGGCAGCTCGGTGGTGGTCTTGCCGTTCAAGCCCGCGATGTCGTCCACCATGTAGTAGCGGGCAAAGGCGGCCACCGACGGCGCGGTGAGGTACAGCAGGCTGATGAGCCCCAGCGCCCAAAAAGCTGACCAGCGGGCGGCCTTCACGGTCTTCACCGTGTAAAAGCGAACGATCACGTGCGGCAGGCCCGCGGTGCCGGCCATCAGCGCCAGCGCCACGCAGAACACATTGAGCTTGTTCCACTTGCCCGCGTTCTCGCCGTAGGCCTCGGTGTAGCTGCCAAAACCAAACTGCTGGTTAATGCTCGAAAGCTTGTCCAGCAGGTACGGCCGGGCCGGGTCCACCGACTCGAGCACTGGCGCGGCCAGACCCACCGAAGGAATCGGCTGGCCGGTGAGCTTCAGCGAGATCGCGATGGCGGGGATCAAAAACGCGGTGATCAGCACCCAAAACTGGGCGACCTGCGTGTAGGTGATGCCCTTCATGCCGCCAAACACGGCGTAGACAAACACGATCGCCATGCCGATGAACACGCCCGTGGACGGCGCCACGCCCAGGAAGCCCGAGAAGACCACCCCCACGCCTTTCATCTGCCCCACCACATAGGTGAAGCTGACAAAGATCGCGCACAACAGCGCGATCAGCCGCGCGGTGGACGAGTCGTAGCGGTCGCCGATGAAGTCGGGCACCGTGAAGTGGCCAAACTTACGCAGGTACGGCGCCAGCAGCAGGGCCAGCAGCACATAGCCGCCGGTCCAGCCCATGAGGTACACCCCGCCGGCGAAGCCCATCCCCGAGATCAGGCCCGCCATCGAGATGAACGACGCCGCGGACATCCAGTCCGCCGCCGTCGCCATGCCGTTGGCCGGTGCGGGCACACCGCCACCGGCGATAAAGAAGCCCTTCGTGTCCTTCACCCGAGACATCCAGGCAATGCCCAGGTAGATCGAGAACGTGATGACCACGAAGACAATGGTCCAGATTTTCTGATTGCTCATCGCGAGCAGGGTGGGGGTCAACATGTTCATGCGTCACCGCCTTTGCGAAGCAGCGCGGCCTTGCGGTGAAACTGCGTGTCCAAACGGTTCATCACCAAGGCGTAGACCAAAATCAGCACCACGAAGGTTGCGATGCTGCCTTGCTGGGCGAACCAAAAGCCCATCGGCACCCCGCCGATCCGCCACTGGTTCAGCCAGTCGGCCCAGAGAATGCCGCAGCCCAGGCCCACGAAAGCCCAAATCCCCAATAAAAAACACATGATCCGTACGTTGCCACGCCAATATTCGGCCCGCAGGCGGTCCATCTCGTCTTTTGGGGGGGTGGTCATCGAGACTCCAGAAAGGAAATAGAAAGCGCTGCAAGCGGATCTTGAGCGGGCATCAGGCTAAACCCTCGCGCAGACCGCTGCAACAAACCCGCGGTAGTCTGCTGCCATGCCCGACGCTTTTGACCTACTGGAACTACCCGCCGCCTTCGATCTGGATCCTGCTGCGCTGGAAGCCAGCTACTTGAAGGCGGCCGCGGCAAACCACCCCGACCGCTTCGATGACCCGCTGGAACAGGCCGACGCCGCGGACCGCACCTCGGCCATCACCGGCGCCCAGCGCGCTTTGCAAGACCCCGAGTCCCGTGCCCGGGTGCTGCTGGCCCGTCTGGGGGTGTCCACCGATTCCGTGGGCTCTCCGCCGCCGGCCCTGCTGATGGAAGTGATGGAAGTGCGCGAAGAACTCGAAGCCGCCTTGCACGAGCAAGACGACACCGAGGTCGCCCGCCTACGCGGCTGGGCCCAGCAGCGACGCACCGGCCACCTCGACCAGATCGCATCGCTCTTCATCACCGACCCGCTCGACACCGACGCCGTGATCGCCCAGCTCAACGCGCTGCGTTACATGCAGCGCATGCTCGAGCAAATCGACGGGCCATAAAAAAACCGAGGCCCCTCGGGGCCTCGGCGGCAACTGCGTATGCGACTGCGGCGGGTGCCATGCCCGACGTGACGCCGGGCATCTGCGATCAAACCGGGCGTGTATCGGTCCTGGGCGCCTCGGTGGTCACGGGCAACTCTTCAGCCTTATAACCACCGTTCATGCGGAAATAGAGCCACAAGCCCAGGTAGCACACGAACATGATCAGCGGCAGCGCGGCGACGTAAAACATCGCGTTTTGCTTCGCTTCCGAGCCGGTCTGTTCGACCAGCGTCGCCAATCGTTTGTCACCCAGCGTTTCGACCTTGGTGGCATCGACCGCTCGATACGCCCCCAATACCGACGCCTTGGGATCCCCCAAGATCGATTCGACCTGGGCTGGCACTTGGGCCCGCAGCTCCGACTCCACCGTTTTGTCCTGAATAAAACCGATCAACGGGAACCCCAAAATCCCCACACCAAGCATCCCGACGCCGGCGATTGCATTCAACGTCAGCGCGCCACCCCGCGGAAACCGCTCGCTCACCAATCCCAACGTCGTGGGCCAGAAAAAGGTCTGCCCGATCGCATAAATCGTCGCGGCAAAGATAATCGTCACGCCCGCTGCCGTCGACAGGAACATCAGCCCCGCGGCCGCGAAAAGGCAACTGACCAGCAACAAGCCAACCGGGTTCAAGAACCGGATGATGGGCCCGCCAAAAACCCGGAGCAAGAACATAATCGATGCAGAGTAGACCAATACCCACCCCCCATCGATTCCAAAGCTCTGCTGCATCGGCTGACGCATCAGATCGGCAATCCACCCGTCGGTGCCGATTTCGGTGGTCGCCAGCAGCACCATCACCAGAAGCAAGAAGACGAAAAGCGGCCGGCCCAAAGAAAACGACACCAACCCGAAGAGCGACGCCACCACCGCCGCGGGAATCACCGCCACCGGAATGGTCATGCTGCCGAGGGTGCCTAGATTCGCCGGCAGGCTGCTTAGACAACCCGCACCACGAAGCACCAGCTCGACTTGCCAAAACACCAGCCCGAACGCAATAAATGCTCCCAAAGCCCCGGCCTCCGCCAGCATGCCACGGTAGCTCACTCCTGCCTCAACGCGCTCGTTGACCGGGAACTTGCACCTCAAAGTCATGACGCCATAAAGCACCGTCGGGATCAGCAGCACCGCGATCTTCCACTTCCAGTGGATCGGCTGCTCGCAAAGCCCACCGATCAGCCCCCCGTCGGCCTTCATCGCCAGCACCAACAAACCCGCAAGCACGAGCCCAGCAGCCCAACCGGCATGCAAGATATTCAGCCATTTGGTTTTCGCGTGGCTATACGCCGTCGCGATCACCGGGTTGATGACTGCTTCAACCGTCCCCGCGGCGAGACCAGCCAAAAAACTCGCGATATAGAGAATGCGGTAACCACTCGCTGACGCCGCGGCGACCGCCTCGGGGCCCGCCGTCGCATCCACCATAAATGTCGGTGCCACCCAAGCCACGGCAACCGAGGCGATGTGACAGGCGAACGCAAAAGCCATCGCCTTGCCGTAGCCGATGCGATCGATGACGAGGCTAAAAAGAATGATGCTGATGGCGAAGGGCCAGATGCCCGCGCCCAACAACTCTCCTTTCTGCACTTCGCTGAAACCGAAGTCTGAGGCCCAGTCTCCCAACACCAAGATCCGGGTCATAAACGCAAACGACGTGGCGATCAACGCCACAAAGCACGTCATGAACAACCACTTCGAACCAGGCACGGCGGGACGATCTGCATCCATGGGCTAACTTTCGCTGGTGAGCAAGAAACGG
>JALZVY010000021.1 GCA_023300125.1 Phycisphaera sp. | reverse complement strand
GATGGCGGTGGTGCTGACGGCGACGGGGCGGTAGCCGCGGGTCCAGCGGTCGAGGCCGGTGTAGATGAGCAGGGTGAGGCCGACGAGTATGCCGAGGCCCAGCAGGCGAAAGAAGATGGAGGCGTAAGAGTCGCCAAAGCGGTTTGAAGCCACCGGATGATGGGCGGATGTGATGTGGGAGGTGGCCGTGTGGCCAAAGTTGATTGCAGATATTTCGCTGTCAGTGTTGCGGGACACGATGAAGGATGTTGCCGACGGGGTGCTGGGCTGGTTGGTCCAGGCGGTGATGGATTGGGCGAGCCGCTGCAAGGGTTCGTGAGAAAGATCCAGGAGCAGGGCGGTGCGGTACACGGATCCATAAGGTCGGTCGAGTCGCTGGGTGAAGCGATCAGCCGAGGGCCAGTCTTGGTTCAGTGCGTATTGCAAGGCCGAACGGTGGGGGTGGTGGGGCTTGCCGTCGCGGATGCGGACAAGTCGCGGGGCGATGAGATCGGCGGCGACGCGGAGGGCGTCGGCACGGGCGTCGGCTTCGGTCGATTGAAGCTCGCCGTGCAAGGCGATGACCAGGTCGGGGTTTTGGGTGTTGATGCGGTGGGCGGTGAGGTCGGTGAGCCAGGGTTTGTCGACGTAGCGGGCTTGCAGATCGTTGGTGTTGGAGGCGGTTGCGGTCACGGTGCCGATCGAATGACCGTCGGTGGGTGGGGTGGAGGTGACGTTGACGTAAGCGAGTGTGTGAAGCGATGAAGCGCCGCGAACGGTGTCGTTGAAATCGCAAGCGACGCCGCGCTGGCGGAGGGCCTGGGCGAGTCCGCGGTGGGTCTTCTCGGGGGACGTGACGCTTTTGTCGATCAGTGTGATGTGGAGGGGTTTGCCGGTGGAATAGCTGCGCATCAGTTGGGCGGCGAGGTCGGCTTCGGCTTCTTGGCGTGAGGGGTGGAGGTCGGCGGTGGCGTCGGAAAGCAGGTCGGTGGCGGGTTGCCAGCGTGCGGGAGATGCGATGGCGGTGGTGGAGGCCGTTGGCGTTTGGACGAACGGAACGGTGCGTGGGTCCGATGGTTCGGACACACCATCCGCGCGGGCGCTACGGGGCTGTTGCGTAACGCTCTGTGGAGTGACTAACCGCATGGACAAGATCATGACCAGCGGGGCAAAGATGAGCAGGGCCACAGTGGCCGCGATGATTCGGCCCACCCACCCGCCTTTGATGGAGAGCAGCACCAGGCCGACGACGAAAGCTACCGGCAGTATGACGAGCAAGAGGACCTCGAGAGAGCTTGGATAAAAGTTCATGGCCGGGGCTCCGGCGGGGTGGCGGGGGTGGAGCTTTGCGCGGGGCGGCGCCGGGCGGGGATGGCTAAGAGGGCGGCGGCGAGGGCGAGCAAGAAGAGGCCGGCGAGTAGCTCGGTACTCATGGAGACGCCGAGGATCGTGTCGAGGTTGGCGAGGGGGTTGAGGTGGTCCGCCGGCGAGAGCTGCCGAAGTTCTCTGGTAACCCGGTCGGGCCGCACTGCTCGGGTGCTGGAGTCAGATGCGATGACCACCGCGCAGCTGCACAGCAACGCTCCACCCGCCAAAGCCCGCAACACGTGGAAGATTCCGCCGCGTCGGGCGAAGGCGGTGAGCAGCGTGCCCGCGATCAGGGCCGTCAACCCCAGAACGAATAGGAATCGCCCGAAGAGGCGTGGCCATGCGTCGTAGCCCAGCTCGCGGCCGATGTCGTGGCGCATCTCGGCGAAGGCGGGCAGGGTACCCAGCAACTCGGGCAGTGAGAACCAGACGGGCAGCATCAGGGCCAGGCCCAGAATCAACAGCAGGATGCCGGCCAGGTGTAGGCCTATGGCGAGGCCGCTGGGCCGCCCGTCGATGGCGGGGGTCCAGGTGTGGCGGCTGCTGGTGGGCGGGCGGTCAGCGGCGGGGGCCAGGTTCCAGCGGGTGATTGGCCGGTGGCGTGCGTCGCTGAAGGCGCCGGCGAGGATCAGGATGGCGTCGATGAGCTGGCCGATGCCGAACAGACCGAAGGTGCACAGCCACAGGATGCCGGTGGGCCAGCGGCCGGTGTAGAAGCGGTGCAGGCCGCCGAAGGGTGAGACAAAGCCGACGGCGCAGAGCAGCAGGGTGGCGAGGCGGGAGTGGTGGGAGGATGCGTCGGTGTCAGTCTCGGGGTGTGCATATGGCGTGGTGGTGGAGTGCGTTCTTGGGGCCAACGGTGAAAGAGGCTCGGTCGCGGATGGCTCGGATGGAGCGGGATGAGATTCGAACGAAGCGGTGTTTGGGCCGGGGTACACCGGGCTGAGGATTTGAGCGCCCAGTGTGATGATCAGCGGCAGGGCAAAGGCGACGTATATGAGCGAATGGTCGTCGCGGATGAGGAACCACATGGACACCGCGATTCCGTTTCCCAGCCAAAGTTTCAGAGAAAACGTCTGGGCGCGGTCGGGCCGGGTGTAGCGGTGCCAGGGAATGCCCGCAACGAGGACCCAGCTAAGGGCGACGATGGCGAGTAGGGCGTGCTGGAGT
>JALZVY010000020.1 GCA_023300125.1 Phycisphaera sp. | reverse complement strand
GCGCACGGCGGCTTCGAGTTCGGGGTCGGCCTTTTGAGCCAGCGCGTTGCCCGCGGCGATCAGCGCGTTGCGGCGCACCATGGGCAGCTTCATCCGTTTGAGTGCCGAGCCCTGAAAGGCTTGTGCCCGGTCGTCGTCGGTCCAGCGGATCACGTCGATCAGCCGCAGGCCGTGGGCCACGTCGGGCCTGGGGGCGTAGCGCGGGTGCACGGGCAGGGGCACGTCTTGGCGGGCGGCCACGGCGTTGTAGGGGCACACGTCTTGGCACACGTCGCAGCCGCCCAGCCAGTCGCCCATGCCCGGGTGCAGGGCCGGGTCGATGGGGGAGCGGTGTTCGAGGGTGAGGTAGCTCACGCAGCGCGTGGCGTTGACGCTGTAGCCCGCCGGGTCGATGGCGTCGGTGGGGCAGGCGTCGATGCAGCGGGTGCAGTTAGCGCAGTGGTCGGTGGGGACCACGGTGGGCGCCGGATAGCCGCGGTCTTCGCTGGTGGCAAGATCTAGGGTGGTGACGATCAGGCCCAGCAAAAAGTACGAGCCGTGGCGGGGGTGAATCAGCAGCGTGTTCTTGCCCGTCCAGCCCAGCCCCGCCCGGGTGGCGTGCTCGCGCTCCAGGGCCGGGGCGGTGTCGACGGTGGTGCGGAAGGTGTGGTCGGGGTGTTCGTTCGCCAGCGCGTCGGCCAGCTGGTGCAGGCGTTTTTTGAGCACCTTGTGGTAGTCGGCGCCGTGGGCGTAGCGGGCGACGCGGCCATTGGGGGGCGGGGCGTTGTCGCTATCGCGTGCGGCTGCGGAGGGGGCCAGGTAGGCGTCGGCCACAGCGATGACTGACCGTGCGCCCGGAACCAGAACCTCGGGGTCCAAACGCACGTCCAGGTTGTTGGCCAGATAGTCCATCTCGCCGTGGTGGCCTGCGGCGAGCCACGAGCGGTAGGCCTCAGGGCGCTGGGCCGGGGATGCCGCGGCGATGCCGGCGAGCGCGAAGCCGCGGTCCGCGGCGAGCGCACGCACGCGGTCGGCGGGGTGGGGCGGGTCGGGGTTAAAAGCAGTGGGCGGCACGCCCGCAGGGTACGGCACGGGCTGCAGGGCCGCGGGGCGTGTCGCGGGGCAGAGAAGCTGGCTTTGGGCCCGACGCGGGGGCTGCTCAGTGGCACCCCCACCCCCTGCAAACTACACTGGGTCAAAGCGTTTCCGGTGCCCCAAAACCACCCCCGGCCTGCCATGCCCTACGACCTCAAGCCCATCGACCTCGACGTCGAGACCACCGAATACCTCGACGAACCGGGCCGTGGTCCGTCTTCGGGCGGCGACCGGTGGACGCTGAACTTCGGCCCCCAGCACCCCGCCACCCACACCACCCTGCGGATGGTCATGGAGCTGGACGGCGAGCGGGTGGTGCGGGTCACCCCGCACATCGGTTATCTGCACAGCGGCTTCGAGAAGCTGGGCGAGGCGCTGGACTACAACCAGTACGTCACCATCGTCAGCCGGATGGACTACGTCAGCCCCATCTGCAACGACATCTCGTGGCACCACGCCGTCGAGCAGCTTTTTGACATCGATATCACCCCGCGTTGCAAGGTGCTGCGGACCATCCTTGGCGAGCTGGGCCGCATTCAGAACCACCTGCTGGGTGTGGGTGCCGCGGCGCTGGACCTGGGGGCCTTCACCGGATTCATCTACGGCTTCAACGAGCGTGAATCCATCATGGACGTGATGGACTACATCTCGGGCCAGCGCTTCCACCCCGACTGGACCCGTGTGGGCGGGGCCATGCAAGACCTTCCCGACGAAGAAGTCTTCAAGACCATGGTCAAGTCGATCATCCGTGAGAAGCTACCCCCGGCTTTGGCGGATCTCGAAGGCTTGTGCCTGAAAAACCGCATCTTCCGCGACCGGGTCGAAGGCATCGGCGTGGTGACCAAGCAAGAGGCCATCGACTGGGGCCTGAGTGGCCCGGTGGCCCGGGCCAGCGGCGTGAAGCGCGACGTCCGCAAGGACACGCCCTATCTGTGTTTCAAAGACAACTGGGACGGCATGGGCGCCCGGGCGGTGGACTTCAAAGTCGCCATCGCCACCACCGGCGACGTGCTGGGGCGCTTCTTGGTGCGTCTGGAAGAGATGAAGCAGTCGATCGGCATCATCGAGCACCTGATCGACAACATCCCCGGCGGGCCGATCAACACCTACGCCGACGCCAAGGCCGCCAAGCCGCCCAAGAGCGAGGTCTACGGCAGCATCGAAGGGCTGATCGAGCACTTCCAGCTGGTGATGACCAACCGCAAGTGGAAGGCCCCGATCAACGAGACCTATGCTTGCATCGAAAGCGCCAACGGCGAGCACGGTTTTTACGTCGTCAGCGACGGAGGCCCCGTGCCCTGGCGGGTGAAGCACCGCGCGTGCAGCTTCCAGCACTTTTCCTGCTTCGCGAAGATGCTCGAAGGGCACCTGCTCAGCGACGCAGTGGCGGTGCTGGGCAGCCTGAACATCATTGCGGCGGAGCTGGACCGGTAAAGGACGTACGAAGCGCGAAATCCGAACTTCGAATTTAGAGCGAAGCGACACATGGCTTGGATCACCAAAAACTCCGGCTCGACCCAAATCGAGCGACGCGACACGCCTTACCTCTCTGACGAGGTGAAAGAGGCGTTCAACAAGCGCTACGCCCACCGCTACCCCACCCGGGCGGCGCTGGCTTTGCCAATCTTGCACGAGATCCAGCACCACCACGGCTGGCTGCCGTTTCAGGCCATCGAAGAGGCCGCGGCCTTCATCGAGGTTGAGCCCAGCGTGCTGATGGACACCGCCACGTTCTACGAAGAATTCTTCTTGGAGCCGCGTGGCAAGCACACCGTGTGGGTGTGCCAGAGCGTGAGCTGCGAGATCATGAACGAAGCGAAGATCACCGAAGCGGTGCGGGAGAAGCTGGGCATTGAGCCGGGTGAAACCACCGACGACGGGCTGGTCACCTTTATGAAGGTCGAGTGCATCGGCGCCTGCGGCGGGGCGCCCTGTGCCCTGATCAACGAGACCCTGCACGAAAACCTCAACGCCGCGGACGTGGGCAAGGCCCTGGACGCCTTGGATTAAAAGCGGCGCAGGCCCTAGGCCGCAGTCACCGTTTTCATCACTGCGAACGTCATACTTCGAACTTCCAAGCGAAGCCCCCATGCCCTGGTTTCAAACACTTTGCCGGCAGGCCGGGCTCGCGGTGCACAAGATCACCACGCCCGAGTCGCAGCGTGGCGTGACGACCACCGAGGTGAGCCACGCGGTCGAAGAATCCAGCCCCGAGCCGGGGGTGACCCTGCGGCGTATCACCATCGAAGAAATCGAAATCCGGCCCGGCGGCCCCGAGGCGGGATCCATGTCTCAGGAATGAGAGACGGCGTCTCTTTTTCGTGTCGCGGCATAAGAAAAGCGGCGGTTAACTGGGGCTTCTGGCATATACTCTGAGTTGTCACCGGGCCGGTGACCCTGCCGGAACCCGTTTCATGTCGATCCATCCTTTGTGTGTTGCGACTTTGGTCGCTTGCTGTGTTGGCGTGTGCGCTTCTGCGGACGTTGGCCAGGACGTGGCCGCGGACGCTGCTGCCCCCCCGGCCTCCATCCCCGACGCAGGCGTGCAAGCGGCGGACGCGTCCCAAACGTCCCACGCGTCGCCCGATGTCCTGCAACGGCTGGCCGCGGATCTGGCGCTCGAAAACCTCTTGCTTACCCGCAGGCTGCAGGCCGCGGAGCAGGCCGCCACGCCGGGTCTTGTCACGGGCGCCACGCTGCCCGACGATCTGCCGCAAGTCGAGGCGGCCATGGCGGCCCTGGAAGACCAGCTGGATCTTCTGCGTCTGCACCGGGCGGCGCTGCTGGCGGCCAGCCCCGCAGCGGGTGAGGCATCGGGCGTGGGCGCTGGCTCTGAGCCGGGCGGCGCGTACCCGGGCGAGGCCCAGGGCGAGGCTCAGGCCCAGGCCGAGCCGTCGGCCACGCCCGAAGACCTCGCGGGCGAGGCCACCGAGATCCGCGTGGCGGACAAGGGCAGTGTTCCTTATCGCTATCGCTACAGCTTTGGTTTGATTGGCCAGTCTGGCCGGGGCCGGGTGGTCTTGCGGGGCCAAAACGGGGTGCTACGCGGAGAGAGCTACAACTTCAACGAATTTCGGGACGATGCGGTGTGGGTGAAGCTGCTGTTTCGCAACGACGGCAAGGTGGCCCAGCGTTTCACAGGCGCGATGGCCTTGGGCCACCGCACGCTGGGCCTGGGGCGGAGCCGGATCCGCGTGCTGGCGACCGTCAGTGTCAGCACCCCGGTGCTGCAGCCCGGCGAGATCCACGAAATCGACCGCGAAATCCGCGTGGACGCGGTGCGGGACGTGGATTTTGTCGAGGTCGGCAAGGTGCGCAGCTTTTCAGGCCGGGAGTAAGCCCGGGGCCGCTTGGCCTGGCGCCCCCGCGGCGCGTCGGGGGCGGCCAACGCGGGTAGAATGAAACCCGATCGACCCCGTTCTGCCCCTTGCCCTCAAGCCCCACAGACCACGATGCCCTTAGACGCCCCGGTGCTGTTCAAGCGTGTACCCACCGCCCCTTGGGGCAGCGCCAACGAGCGTATCTACGTTGACTACGACGACTACGTGGCCCAAGACGGCTACGCCGCGCTGGACAAGGCCATCGGCATGTCGCCCGAAGACATTGTGGCCGAGGTCAAAGCCGCCGAGCTGCGCGGCCGCGGCGGGGCGGGCTTCCCTGCGGGCATGAAGTGGTCGTTCTTGCCCCCGCCCGACGGCGGGCAGCGCTTCTTGGCGATCAACGCCGACGAATCCGAACCCGCGACCTTCAAAGACCAGATCCTGATCCAGTACGACCCGCACTCGGTGATCGAAGGCATCGCCATGTGCATGCTGGCTTGCCAGCTGGACACCGCCTATTTCTACATCCGCGGTGAGTACCACCACCAGCGCGAGGCCTTTGAGCGCGCCATCGCCGAGGCCTACGACAAAGGCGTGTTTGGCGAAAACAGCCGCATGGGCAAGGTCAACGACCGCGCCCCCAACCTGTACCTGCACCGCGGCGCAGGCGCTTATATCTGCGGCGAAGAAACCGCCCTGATCGAAAGCCTCGAAGGCAAGCGCGGCTGGCCCCGCATCAAGCCGCCGTTCCCCGCGGTGGCCGGGGCCTTTGCCCGGCCCACGATCATCAACAACGTCGAGACCCTGGCCAACGTGCCCCACGTGATCCTGCACGGCGCCGACGCCTGGAAGGGCCGCGGCAAAGGCCGGCCCGAGGGCGCCCCGCCCCAGGTGCCCGCCAGCTTCGGCACCAAGCTCATGGGCATCAGCGGCCCGGTGAAGCGGCCCGGGGTGTACGAAGAAGAACTGGGCGTGAAGCTCACCGACGTGATCGAGCGCCTGGGCGGCGGCCCGCTGCCGGGCGAAAACATCAAGGCCTACTTCCACGGCGGCATCTCCATGGGGGTGATCTCCCAAGAAGAAGCCGAGCAGGGCGTCGAGCTGGACTTCGACATCGGCAAGAAGTGGAACAACCTGGGCCTGGGCACCGCCTGCATCACCGTGATCCCCGAGCGCACCAGCATGGTCAGCATGGCCCGCAACTGCGCCCGGTTCTACAGCCACGAGAGCTGCGGCCAGTGCACCCACTGCCGCGAAGGCAGCAACTGGATCTACAAGATGCTCACCCGCATCGAAGCGGGCGACGGCGCCACCAAAGACCTGGACATGCTCTTGGAACTGGCCACCAGCATGGGCAGCATGCCGGGCCACAACATCTGCGGCCTCAGCGACGGCACCAACTGGGCCATCCGCACCATCGTCAACAAGTTCTTCGGCGAGTTCGAAGCGGCAGTGTCGAGTAAGCGGACGGTGAGTTTGGTGTGACGCGGGGTTGTGGGTTTAAGGCTTGGCCCAACCGGCTCTCTCCCGAACGCTTGCGTCCCCTGTCTTGCTCCGTGTTCTCGAACAGGATGAACGCGGCGAAGCGATCCGAATTCTTTCCGTCGCTCGCGTTGCGCGACGGCCTCGGTGAACTCCGTGGTTCGCGAAGCGATGCCTTGGACGCGCTGGACGGGCACGCGATCAGACCGTAGTCGCCGCAAGGGGCTCGCCAAGGCATCGCTTACGCGGACCACGGAGGGCACGGAGCCGAGTTGCATTCGCGTTTCGCGATAGGCATTGCTCGGGTTCGCAGAGATGCCGCGGGCCCTGCACCGAGGCCACGGAGGAAGGCAACGGATTTGGTCGGGAGATTCGAAGCTGGACCGGGCGTTTGTGTCTTGGTTCAACCGGTGTCCTCCCGATCGCTTGCGTCTCCTGTTTTGCTCCGTGTTCTCCGTGGGCTCCGTGAACTCAGTGGTTCGCGAAGCGATGTCTTAGGCCCGGCACGAGCGCCTGGGAGGGCTGGCGTCGGGACACCGTTGAGTTGGTGTTTTCGAGATAAACCCAAACCCCCATACGAAGAAAAAACGGTGGCGTGGCGTTGTGTAGTGGGCCGCGGTAGAGGGGGCGTGGACGGCCAGTGCGGGCGCAGTTACTCATATCAGATGCTCAAGCCTCGCCGCCGCTTGCCCCTGTGGACGCCACATAGCCCCGGATGGCGTCCAAGAAGTCTGGGCCGTAGCGGTCCAGCTTGTTTTGGCCCACGCCGTTGACCGCAAGAAAGGCGGTGTCGTC
Source organism: Phycisphaera sp. (assembly GCA_023300125.1). Taxonomy (GTDB): domain Bacteria; phylum Planctomycetota; class Phycisphaerae; order Phycisphaerales; family Phycisphaeraceae; genus Algisphaera. Next base: position 4,718 of record JALZVY010000020.1, on the reverse strand, counting down.
GGTGGGCTTTTCGCGGGCCATGGCCCGCAGCGGGGCGTCGCCGAAGACGATGTAGGGCGGCACGCCTTGCTGCTTGGCCAGTTCGAGGCGCAGCTCGCGGAGCTGTTCAAAGAGCGTTTCGTCAAAGGGAAGGTCGGCGTCCGCAGCCGACGCTCGGCTACGCGATCGGCTGGACGAACCGCCCGCGGCGGGCTTGCCGCTCATGGCGCGGCTTTGCACCAGGGGCACGGGCACGTCGCCTTTGAGCACGGTTTCGCTGGTGTCGGTCAAGAACACGGTGCGGTATTCGTCGGTGGTTTGGCCCATATGGCCTTGGTCGATGAGGTGCTCGGCCAGCGAGCGCCAGTGGCCCACGGGCTGGTCTTTGCCGATGCCGTGGACGCTGAGCTGCTCGTGGCCGCGGCGGGTGACCGGCTCGGCTTTGCTGCCGCGCAGCACGTTGATGACGTGGCCCATGCCAAAGCGCTGGCCGGTGCGGGCCACGGCCGAGAGCAGCTTGCGGGCGTCTTGGGTGGCGTCGACGGTTTTGGGGGGCTTGAGGCAGTTGTCGCAGTGGCCGCACTTGCCTGCGTGGTCTTCGCCGAAGTGCTTGAGCAGAGCGGTGGTGCGGCAGCCGGTGGTGTGGGCGTATTTCACGACCTGTTCGAGCTGCTCGCGGGCGTGCTGGCGTTCTTCTTCGGTTTCTTTCTGCTCGATGAAGAACTCGATCTTGAACCGGTCGCCGCCGGAATAGAACAAGATGCAGTCTGCGGGCAGTCCGTCGCGACCGGCCCGGCCGGTTTCTTGGTAGTAGCCCTCGATGTGGCGGGGCAGGTCGGCGTGGAACACGAAGCGCACGTCGGGTTTGTCCACGCCCATGCCAAAGGCGATGGTGGCGCAGACGACTTGGGCGTCGCCAAAAATAAAATCGTTTTGGTGTTTCTCGCGTGTGCCCGCGTCGAGGCCCGCGTGGTAGGCCACCGCGGCGATCCCGTGGCCGCGCAGCTTTTGGGCCATCTCGTCGCAGCCCTTGCGGCTTTGGCAGTAAATGATGCCTTCGGCGGCGGGGTGGGCTTCCAGGTGGTCGATGATCTGCTGGGCGACTTTGTTTTTGGGCCGGATCTCGTAGTACAGGTTGTCACGTTCGAAGCCCCCGCGGTGCTGGGCGGCGTCGCGCAGGCCCAGCTCGCGCACGATGTCGTCGGCCACGCGGGGGGTGGCGGTGGCGGTCAGGGCGATGACCGGCACCTGGGCAAAGCGGTCGCCGAACGGCCCATGGGGGTCGCGCAGCTGGCCGAGCATGCGGTATTCGGGCCGAAAGTCGTGGCCCCATTCGCTGATGCAGTGGGCTTCGTCGATGGCGAAGCGTGCGACCTGTAGCTGGGCCAGCAGGTTGCGGCCCGAGGCGGCGAAGAGCCGCTCGGGGGCCATGTAGACCAGCTTGTACTTGCCTGCCAGGGCGTCTTGCTCGCGGCTCCAGGCTTCTTGGCCGTCCAGGGTGCTGTTGAGGTAGGTCGCCGGCACGCCGTTGGCGGTCAGCAGGTCCACCTGGTTCTGCATCAGCGCGATCAGCGGTGACACCACGACCGTGACACCCGCGGCGTCGGCCAGCGACGGCAGCTGGTAGCACAGGCTCTTGCCGCCGCCGGTGGGCAGGATCACAAAGCAGTCGCGCCCGGCCACCGCATCGTCGATGATGGCGCGCTGCAGCGGGCGAAAGCTGTCGTGGCCGAAGTGTCTTTTAAGCAGTTGGTCGAGCAGGCCCGCCACCGGGTCGTGGGGGTCGGCCATCGGGGCCCGCGGCGTGGTGGGCTCGGCAGGCTCCGTAGCGTTGGGGGCGTGTTCGGTCACCGGATAAGTGTACCCGGCGGGCTGAACGCGGTGCGTGTGGGGCAGGGCTCGCGTCACGGTGCCAAGAGGCGACGCAACCTCGTACCGAATTGCTACTCTTGGCCCATGCGCTTGACCGACATTCTTCAACCCGACTGCGTGATCGTGCCGCTTGTGTGCGATGACAAGCAGGCTGCGATCTACGCCCTGGCCGACCAGCTGGTGCAGAACACCGACATCGCCGACGCCCAAGAACTCAAGCAGGCGATCTGGGAGCGGGAAACCACCCGCACCACCGGCATCGGTGGCGGCGTGGCGGTGCCCCACGGCAAGACCGCGGGCGTGCCGTCGCTGCATATGGCCATCGGCCGCACCGCCGAGCCCTTGGAGTTCGGCTCGATCGACCGGGCCCCGGTGGAGCTGATCATCCTGCTGGCCTCGCCGGTGGACCAGACCGGCCCCCACGTGGAAGCGCTCTCCCGCATCAGCCGCATGCTGATCGACGCCGACATCCGCGAGCGTTTGAAAGCCTTGGATACACCCCAGGCGTTGTACGACATGATCGTCGAGCTGGACGGGGCGTAATAAGCGAAGGCAAAAGACCTAAGGCATAACCGCCAAGTTGAGTTTGGGGCTTTGATTTTCTCCCTCAAGGGTTCGTGCTGCACCACGCGGCCACGACCCAGGTGCCGAGGGGGCCAAGCAAGGCAAGCGGACGCAAGCGAGGGGAGATTCGCGGGTGATGGGGGCGAGGCTATGGATGCTGCTTTGGCAGCTTTCGTGAGAAGGAATGAGCCTCCCGTTCGCTTGCGTCAGGCTTGCCTTTTTTGCCTTCCTTGGCGTTCTTGATGCCTGCAACCCACCCTTGCAGGGGTGTACGAAGCGCTCTTGCAAAAAAAACAACCCCCGCCGCTCAACTTGGCGGTTCAATTCCGGGGCGCGTGACCCTGACCCCGTGGGCTGGGATGTGAAAACGGCAAGGCGTCAATCCCAAGGCATAACCGCCAAGTTGAGTTTGGGGCTTTGGTTTTTTCCCTCAAGGGTTCGTGCTGCACCACGCGGCCACGACCTGGGTGCCGAGGGGGCCAAGCAAGGCAAGCGGACGCAAGCGAGGGGAGATTCGCGGGTGATGGGGGCGTTTGATGGGGGCCAAGCTATGGACGCCGCGTTATGAGGTTGAACCTCGCGTTCGCTTGCGTCGGGCTTGCCTTTTGCCTTCCTTGGCGTTCTTGATGCCTGCAACTCAGCCTTGCAGGGGTGCACGAAGCGCTCTTGCAAAACAATCAACCCTCGCCGCTCAACTTGGCGGTTCAATTCCGGGGCGCGAGAATTTTTTCGATGGCGGCCAGCCGCTTGCGGTGCAGATCGCGGTTGGGCTCGAGGATGACCAGGCTTTGGATGTGGTGCAGCGCGACGGCGGTGTCGCCGCGTTGCAGGGCGACGGTGGCGGCGTCTTCGCGGAAGGTGGCGTTGTAGGGCTCGCAGCGCAGGGCCCGTTCAAGGGCGCGTTGGGCTTGGTCCAGCCGGCCCGCGGCGCGGTGCAGGTCGGCCAGGCGTTTGCTCCAGGCGGCGCTGTAGTTGTCGCCGCGTTCGAGCAGCTGCAGGCTGCCGACCGCCGCCTCGGGCTCGCCGCGTGCCTCGGCCAGGCGCACCAGGGTGCGGTGGGCCCAGGTGTCCACCGGGCGGGCGGCGGCGTAGCGGGTGATCCAGCGTCGGGCCTGGACCGGGTCTGCGGGCAGGCTGTCGGTTTCCTCGCCGACCACGCGCTTGGCCAGCAGTTCCAGCAGCCCGGGGTGGTCGCTTTGGTGGGCGCGGTGGTGGTCTTCGACCAGCTGCTTGAGCTCGTCCAGCGACACGCCTTGGCCTTGGTTCACCAGCACAGCCTTGGCGCGTTCGCTGGTGGTCTGCGGCCCCAGGCCCCAGGCCTGCACCTGGGTGGCGGCCCAAGCGCGAAAGGCTTTCATGAAGGCTTGGTCGTCCACGTCGAGCACGGTGCGCAGGGCCTGGGTGTCCGACACGCCTTGGCGGTACAGGCCCAGCAGTTCGACGATGGCCCCGTGGCTCCAACGCTCGGCGATGAACTGCAGCATCCAGTCGCTCTGGGCGTAGGCCAAGGGGCGGTCGTTGGGCTGCTTGGGGCGGATGAATCCCCAGTTGATCTGGTCGTAATCGAACAGCCCGCCGTTTTCTCGGGGCTGATTCAGCGCGTGGGCCAGCATGCGGCAGGTGTTCCAGGTGCGCCCGGTGGTTTCTTGGCTCACGGCACAGGCCTCGGTAAACCAGTGCGGCACGCGATTACGTGTCTGAGATAGCGTGACGGTGTGGACGTACTCGTGGCGCAGCACGTTGATCCAGTTAAAGGGGTTGGCCTGGTCGGCCCCGCGGCGCGGCGGGGTGAGGGCGATGACGTCGCCGGTGGCCGCGGCGATGGTGATGAAGTGCGGCAAGCCGGTGATGCGCACCGCGAAGTGCGACTTGTCGGGCATCAGGTCGATCTGGGTGCGCTGCGTGGGCCGGTGGTCAAACACGGCGGTGAGCTCGGCGTACATGGTTTCCAGTGGACCGGGCATGTCGCGGGCCAAGACTTCGTCGATGCCGGGTCGGTAGCGGATCAGGAAGTGCTCGGTCTCAATCGTTTCAAAGCCGTTGAGCAGGGCCTCGACGAGCTGCAGCTGGTTGTTGGCCCCGCGGTGATAAGGATCGAGTTGCGTGGCCGCGGCCAGCTGGCTGCGGGCTTCGGGCAAGTCGCCCTGCTGCATGAGCATGAGCCCAAGCTCCAGTCGCGGGGCGGGGGCGTTGGGGGCTCGGCGCACGGCTTCTTCGAGCAGCCTCCGGGCGGGGGGGTATTGGCGGTCGTTGGCCAGCGCGGTGCCGGCGGTGAAGTAGGCGTCGATGCTGCGGCGCCTAGG
>JALZVY010000019.1 GCA_023300125.1 Phycisphaera sp. | reverse complement strand
GCGCTGGAGGTCACGCTGCGGGGTGACGCCGACGCGGCGGCCTGGCTGAACGCCCCGGCCCCGGCCCACGACGTGGACATCGTGATGGAAAGCCGGACCGGCCTGGGCCGCGTGCCGGTGCGGGTGCGGCGCTTTGCCCAAGATGGCACCGTGCGTGAGGCGCGTTTGACCGCCGACGTGACGCAGCGGGTGGGGGTGGTGGTGGTCACCGCGCCGATTCGGCGCGGCGATCGATTCACAGCGCAAAACGTTGCGGTGCAGCACATCGCGTTGAACCGTCGTCACGGCACGCCGGTGGCCGATCTCGACGCGGTGCTGGGCCGCTCGGCCTCGGCGTCGCTGCGGACTGGAACCGCGGTCATCGAACGCCACCTGGCTCCAGATGTACTGATCAAACGCGGCGATCTGGTCACCGTGACCGTCAACCAGGGGCGTTTGCGGATCCGCACCGTGGGCCGGGCCACAGAAAACGGTGAGCGTGGGGCCATCATCGCCCTGCGCAACGACGCGACCCGTGAAACGTTTTACGCCACGGTCACCGGACCGCGGCGTGCCTCGATCGACTCAGGGGCCAGCAGCGCACGCTAACGCGGCGTGCTTCGCGGCCTTGTGTCAGCGGTCTTGCAACTTGTTCAATCTTCTTCACACCTTTTAAGCCACGCCATGCCCCACGCCAACCCATCCCGACGGGCCTCATCGTTTGCCTTTTTGCTTGCTTTTCTGCTTCCCTTGGGTGCTGCGGCGCCGCTGAGTGGCCAAGAGCTCTCGTCGTCGCTGTACGCCACCGGCGGCGAGGTCTTCGCCGACCCGTTTGCCCACGCCGCGACGCAGAACCCGGGTCAGCAGTCCGACACCGGCAAGCTGTCGCCGGCCATCGTGGCCAGCAGTTTCGCCGCCGTGCCGGCTCCCAAGCCCAAGACGTTTGCGGTGCACGACCTGGTGTCGGTGATCATCCGTGAAGAAACCAGCACCGCCTTCAGCAGCTCGCTGGAAACCGAAAAAGAAAGCGTGTTTGAAGGTGAATTGGCGGAATTTCCCAGGCTGAACCTCAGCGATTTGTTGGACGGCACCGTGCAGCCGGGCCGCTTTGCCGCCGGGTCCATCGAGCTTGACGCCGAGGCCACCCGTGAATTCACCGGCGAAGGCGATTACTCCAACCGCCAGGTGATGACCGCCCGCATTCAGGCGTCGATCATCGACATCAAGCCCAACGGCACGGTGGTGCTCGAAGCCCGCAAGTCGGTGCGCAGCGACCAAGAGGCCTACACCCTGGTCGCCGTGGGCGTGTGCCGCGTGGACGACATCACCGCCGACAACACGATCTTGAGCACGCAGCTGGCGGATCTGTTTGTTGAGAAGCAGCACGAGGGCTACTTGAAGAAGGCCGCGGAAAAGGGTTTCTTGACCAAGCTCTTTGACTTCCTGCTTCCGGTGTAGCGACGGAGGTCGCGGGGTGGATGGGGGCGGCTGGGGGGGCGTGGTTGTCTACCCGCTACGACGCGGATCGGTCGACGACGGCTTGGCGACCATGATTGTGCTTCATCTCTTGACCATCTTGTTCGCCGTCTGGTGTTTCTGTGCCGCGATCGCCGTGGCGGTTCAGAGGCGCCTTCCGTGGCGTTCAAAGGCTGAGGTTCTGACCGGGCGTCGGGCACTGGCGTGGTCTCTGTTTCTGGCCGTGTTGGGTGTGTCGTGTTGGATGACGGTTGCGGCCATCGGCGCTACGATGTTTCCCTGACGACATGTGCGCCGTGAAAGTTGATCTGCTTCCGCGCGGAAACGGCCTTGCTGGCTTGAATCGTCGCGGTGGTGGCGGCGGTGATCCAAGCCAATAAGTCGGAGCGCTTGATGCGCTTTCTCTTCCGCGTGCTCGGTGGACTCGGCGGTTTGCGGAGCGATGTCTTGGTGGCGTGAGACTGGGGTTGTACGGCGGCCTGGCTCCCCAATCGTCTTGAGTAGGAAGGTCCGGAGAGATAGACTCGGGTTGTGTCGGGTCAGTGTGCCACGCCGAGTTTGCAGAACAGCAGCTCTGCTTAACCCACGGCGAGGTGGTATGCGATGGCTAAAAATTGGCGTTTGGTCGTCTCGCTGAGCGGTTTGCTTGTGCTTGCCATTTGCGCAGGTGTTTATCTTGCGTTGATTTTGACTGCCGACAGTGATTTAAGGGGCATTCGGAATTGGTTGGCGTTTATTCCTTATGCCGCGGCTGCGGTTGCTTGCGGCGGAGCGATCGGTATCTCGATGAGCTACCCATTGCGGCGAATTGTCGGTAGAAAGAATCCAGCGGGATCCTGTCAGCGATGCGGCTACGACCTGCGCGCGAGCCCGACGGGTTGTCCTGAATGCGGAGATCAATCGGCCTGCTTACCTGCTGCCTTTGACAATCGACATTCACGAGATTCGGTTTTCTCCGGGGCGCTCGGCTGCCCCACGGGTCAGTCCCAAGTTTGCGCGGATTCGTCTTTTCGCATGAAAGACCTTCCCTGGATCAGACCCGTTTTTATCATTGTGGTTCTTACGCTGGGCTATTATTTCATTGTTCGCGGTGACTATATTCCCCCTGAAGAGGTCTTTGGCCTGACCGAAGAAGCGGTTCGAGAACAATTCGGTGAGCCGTTCTGGATTCAGAATGACGATGGGCGGGGGCAAGCTGATTGGGTGCTCTACGACGGTTGGCGAACCACCTCGCTGAGTTTTCAAAATGGCGTGGTGGTAGAGATTCGCCACGTTCGGTGAAGTGTCTAGTCGTTCATGCAGCTATTCCATCTCGCATTGGATGTGCGATTGCATGGCGTCTTCCTTATGGATTGCGTTCCCAATCATGCATTCTTGCACGCGTGCGGCCGCCGACAAATATTTTCGTGCCATGCGTTGCGACCCAGGTGGCGTTCGGGGTGAGCCGTGGGGCGTACGAAATCGCGTTTTTGGTGGAAACCGAGGGAGAACATCAATGGCTTGAGTGGGGTCATGCGGTGGGATAAGGTGGTGGGTGCGTGTGTTTTGATCATTCAGTGTCCGTTGTCCTGTGTGGGTGATTGCATCCGTGAGCAGGGTCGAAGGAGCGATGCGTATGGGTGCCGCGTATTTTGTGGTGGTTGATTCTGACGACCCCGGCTTTGACATCACCATTGACGGCAAAGGGCTGTCGAAGCACAGCCGCCAAGTGAATAAGGTGGCCCAGGGGCTTGGTTTCAAGCCGCTGGAGGCCCATTGCAGCATCTCAATGGACCAAGCACGTGATCAGATGATGGACATGATGGGCGTCGATGACGTATCTGCATTGCCTGCTGAAATGGAGGAGTCGCTCGCGAAGATGCCTCCCGAAGAATGGTTTGAGGCTGCATATGGCTTGGAATATGCGCATCAAATGGGGGATTACATCCGGTCGAATCCTGCATGCGTGAAGGATGCGGGGGCGGTTCTAGGTGATCTTGATGCCATGGCGTGCGTCATGAAGGCGGCGTCTGAACGCCATTTGAAGTGGCACCTGCAGGTCGATTTTTGAGCGCAATACGTGGCCAGTGGGATGAACGGCGTTTTTTGGCACTGCGCTTGCGAAATGGGGGGTATGCATACCTCGTTCCGATCGTTTGTTCTTGCTTTTGCGCTTCTGCTGGCGGTTTTTGCGCCCTGTGGTGCGCAGTCTTTGGAGTTGGGCTCGGTGGTGCGCATCAAGGGCTCGGAGACGTCGACGCTGGTGGGCATGGGGTTGGTGGTGGGGTTGAATGACACCGGCGATGGCGGAGACTTTGCCCCGGCCCACCGGCCGATGGTGGAGGTGGTGTCGCGGCTGATCGATGATCAGACGACGCTGCAGGACCTGGAGGACAGCGGCTCGGTGGCGTTGGTGATGGTGGAGGCGACGGTGCCCGCCGAGGGGGTGCGTGAGGGCGACATGTTGGATGTGTCGGTGGCGACGGTGGGGCCGGCCGAGAGCCTGGTGGGGGGGCGGCTGTTTTTGGTGCCGATGGTGGGCGAGCACAAGGATTCGGATGTGATGGCGCTGGCCCGCGGGGCGTTGACGATCAACGATCTGGAGAATCCCACGACGGCGGTGGTGAAGGGTGGGGCGAAGATGACGCGGTCGGTGCGGGCGAAGTTCATGGACGACCGCGGCTATGTGCAGCTGGTGCTGAACCAGGCCAACGCGTCGTGGACGACCAGCAGCAACGTGGCGTCGTTGATCAACGGTTTGGTGAGCCCCGACGGGCCGGATGTGGCGCGGGCGGTGGATGCGAAGAATGTGTTCATCCGCGTGCCGGAGTATGAGCGGGCGAACCCGGCGTCGTTTATTGCCAATGTGTTGAAGGCGTACATCGATGGCACGCAGGTGAGCGGCGCGGCGCGGGTGGTGATCAATGAGCGCACGGGCACGATTGTGATGAGCGGGGACGTGGAGATTAGCCCGACGATCATCAGTCATGAGGGCTTGACGATTACGATGTTGCAGCCCCAGCCGCCGGCGGAAGATGCGGTGCCGACGTTGGTGAGTGAGGAGTTTGTGGCTTTGGACCCGGGGCAGCGCGGCGGGGCGCAGCTCAACGACTTGCTGGCGGCGTTTAACCAGCTGAAGGTGCCGGCCCAGGACCGCATCGACATCATCCGGCAGATGAAGGATGCGGGCCAGTTGCATGCGCAGTTGATTGAGCAGTGATTGTTGTGCGGGGGGGGGTTGTGGGGTTGCTTTATTTGCGTTTTTTTTAAGGCATTGATCACAGAGTTGAGTGTGTCACGCGCTTCAAGCTCGCTGGGGTGCTTGCCGTGCTGGCAACGCTGGGGTGATCGCACCGAGTCACACAGAGATCACAGAGAAAGGCGGCCTTGGCGCGCGTGTTTGACTGGGGTTTTCTCTTGTTCTCGATTTTGTGACAGAAAAAAGCAGAGGTGCTTCATCGCCTTGCCTGCTTGGCACAGGGCTTGCGTGAGTGAGGGGTCATGAGCTCAATCAATCCCATTTCGTCGATCCTTCCGCCGTCTGGTGCGCCGGTTCCGCGCAGTATTGCGCAGTCCACCACGGATTTTGCGGGGGTGCTGGAGACGGCCCAGGAGCTGGACGCGGCGGCGGAGGACCGTGGCCGCACGGCGGCGAATCAGCTGGTGGCGACGGCGCTGGTGCAGCCGATTTTGGCAGAGCTACGCAACAGCCCGTTTAAGAGCGAGCTGTTTGATGGCGGGCGGGCCGAAGAGGTCTTTGGCCAGCAGCTGGACACGGTGTTGGCCGAGCGGATCGCTTCGTCGTCGGGCTTCGGGGCCAGCTCGGCCTTGGTGGCCCAGCTGTCGGGCGGTCGCCATGCTTCACCGGGTGCTGCTGGGGAGGTGGACGTTCATGGATAAGGCCGCTGTGAAAAACGTGTTGAATTTGGAAGACGTGTTGTCGGGCCTGCTGGCCGAGCAGCGCAAGCTTGGGGCGCTGCTGGACCGCCAGCGTGCGGCGTTGTCTGCGGGGGACGCGGTGCAGCTGTCGGAGCTGTGCTCTGAGGAGCAGCAGGCGATCGAACGCATCCGCGGGTTGGACCGCCAGCGCCGTGAGTTGGTGGAGGCGATTAGCCGGTGCGTGATGCCCGGGGCCGAGACATTGCCATTGACGGAGCTGGCGGGGCATGTGCCCGAGCCGGTGCGCAGCCGCTTGCTGGTGCGCCGGGCCGAGCTGGTGACGGTGATGACGGAGGTGCAGCGGGCCACCGCGGTGGTGCGCAAGGCCAGTGAGTCGTTGCTGCGCCATGTGGGGGGCTTGATTAGCACGTTGACCAGTGCGGCTCAGGGCGGGGCGGCGTATTCGCCGTCGGGCCGTGTGTCCAAGGCTCCTGTTCGGCTGAGCACGTTGAATGTGACGGCTTAAAGAAACCCCTGTGCCGGCCCTCGTGGGGCGGGTGTTGCCTGAGACGAGACCGGCGGTTTGTTTCGCGTGAATGCCCCAGCCCTTGTCGATGCGTTGGCCTTGCTTCCTTCCTTGCACTATTTGCCATGAGTCTTACTAGCTCTCTTCAGATCGGCCGCACCGGCTTGCTTGCGCACCAGGCGGGCCTCGAGGTGACAGGTAACAACCTGGCCAACGTGGCAACGCCGGGGTTCTCGCGCCAGCAGGTGGAGCTGGGCGCGGCGGGCGACCGCATCGCGGGAGACAACTTCATTGGCAGCGGGGTGGCCATCAACGCGATCACCCGCCAGGTGAACGAGGCGGTGGAGTCGCGGCTGCGGGTGGCGATTGCGGATCAGGGCGGCGCGGCGGTGCTGCAGGGGCGGTTGGAACAGCTGGAGGCCTTGCAAAACGAGCTGAGCGGCAACGATTTGTCGACGTCGCTGGACAATTACTTCGATGCGTTTTCGCAGTTGAGCACCAACCCGCAAGACTCTGCGTTGCGGGGTTTGGTGGTGAGCGAGGGCGTGTCGTTGGCGGGTTTTGTGCAGGATCTGAGCTCGGGTTATGTCGATTTACAGGTGGAATCCAACAATCTGCTGGCGCAGTCGGTGGACACGGCCAACGGTCTGCTGGACCGGGTGGAGGAGCTCAACAGCGCGATCCGCGAGCTAGAGGGGGCGTCGAACGGGCAGGTTAGCTCGCTGCGCGATCAGCGGGACGCGGTGCTTGAAGAACTGGCGGAGCTGATTGAAATCGATGTGACCGAGGCGGCCGACGGCTCGGTCGATGTGTTTGTGGGCTCGACGCCGGTGGTGCTGGTGGGGCGGTCGCGTGGCCTGGAGCTGCGGACGCGCACGGTCGGTGAGGTGGAGGTGGTGGAGCTGGCGACGGTGGACGGTGGGGTGCGGGTGGACGCGGGGGCGGGAGCGGGGGCCATCGCGGCGTATGTGGATTTCAACAACGGGGCCTTGGCCGATGCCACGCAGGGGCTGGACGAGCTGGCGGGGCAGCTGATTTTCCAGACCAATTTGGCGCACAGCCAAAGCCAGGCGATCAACCCGGCGAACACTTATGTGGGTTCGTACGCGGCGTTGGACGCGGACGCGTCGCTGGGGGATTCTGAGGCGAGCGGGTTGGACTTTGAGGCCACCAACGGCTCGTTTGATGTGCGGGTGTCTGCGGGCAGCGGGGCGCCGGCGCAGACCACGCGCATCTCGGTGGATCTGGACGGCTTGGGGGGGCCAGACACGACACTCAACGACTTGGCGGCGCAGCTCGACGCGGTGGATGGGGTGGAGGCGTCGGTGGATGCTTCGGGGCGGCTGAGGATCAACGGCAGCACGCAGGGCACGGAGATTTCGTTTGCCCAGGACAGCTCTGGGGCCTTGGCGGTGCTGGGCATCGGCGGCTTTTTCAGCGGCAGCAGCGCGGCGGACATCGCGGTGGACGCCGCGATCCAGAGCGATACGAGCCGGCTGGCGGTGGCCCGTGGCAACATTGCGGGGGACAACCGCGGGGCGTTGGCGATCGCGGATTTGCGTGACCTGGGGCTGGAGGCGCTGGGCGGGCGGTCGATCAGCCAGACCTTGACCGATCAAATTGCGCAGGACGCCGCGGAACTGGGCCGGGTGCGCGACAGCCAGGCGGCGGCGGCGGTGGTGACCGACAACCTGCGGGCCCAGCAGTCGGCGGTGTCGGGGGTCAACGCCGACGAAGAAACCATCAACTTGATTCAGTATCAGCGGGCGTACCAGGCCAGCGCGCGTTTTTTGACGGTGGTGGATGAACTGGTCCAGACACTTCTCAACATCACTTAATGATCGCTTTGAACTTCCCTTTTTCTTGAGCTTGCCATGTCCACCATCTCTTCGTCTTTAAGCCGTGTCAGCACGCTGCAGAACGCTGCGTCTCAGCTGTCGCGTCTGCAGACCACGCAGAGCGAGCTGCTGGTGGCCGAGGAGCAGATTGCGACCGGGGTGGCGATTGCCCGGCCTTCGGATTCGCCCAGCCAGGCGGGCACGGTGTTGTCTTTGCAGCGTTCGCTGCGTGAACGCGAGCAGGAAAGCCGCAACGCGGGGCTGGCGGTGGCCACGCTGGATGCGGCGGACGGGGCGCTGGGCGAGGTGACGAATCTGTTGATCGAGGCCCGCGACACGGCGTCGAGCCAGGTGGGGATCGGCTCGGATGCGGCGACCCGCGAGGGGCAGGCGGCGGTGATCGATGCTCAGCTTGATGCGCTGGTGAACCTGGCCAACACGCAGTCCAACCGCTTGTCGGTGTTTGGGGGCAACGGCGGGGCCGCAGCGGGCGAGGATGTGTTTGAGCGTTTCTTGGGGGGGGTGCGCTATGTGGGGGGAAGTGAAGACCTGTTGGTGGACGCGGGCGGGTCGCAGACCCAGCAGATCAACGGCAACGGGGGGGATGCGTTTGGATCGCTGTCGGCGCGGGTGCTTTCGACGCGCGGTCTGGAACCGACGCTGACCGGTGAGACGGCCTTGGCGGCGCTCACGGGGCCGCTGGGCGCGGTGGGCTCGTCGGCAGAGGCCGGGACGCTGAGGCTGCAGGTCAACACCACCGAGGTGGTGGTGGACCTGACCCACGCGGTGAACGTGGATGACGTGATTGCCCGGGTGAACGCGGCGATCGACGCGATCACACCCGGGGCCGGCAGCCTGGCGCTGGGGGCGACGGGGCTGGAGTTGACCGGGGCCGGGGGCAACACGGTGTCGCTGACCGACACGGCGACCGGGAACGCGGCGACGGGGCTGGGTGTGGCGGGCTTGGCGAGCACCGGCGGGGCGCCTGCGGTGGGGGCGGAGCTGGTGCGCAGCCTTGACCCTCAGACGGCGCTGGCGGATCTGGGGGTCGCGATTGATTTGGCTTCGGGTCTGCAGATCAGCCAAGGCGACAACGTGGCCGAACTGGATCTGTCGGGGGCCACAACGATCGAAGACTTGCAGAACGCCTTTACCGATTTGGGTTTGGGGGTGCGGCTGGAGATTAACGCTGACGGCAGCGGGCTGAACCTTGTGAATGAGGTGGCGGGGCTGGAGTTGTCGGTGGGTGAGAACGGCGGGACCACGGCCAGCGACTTGGGCATCCGAAGCTTTGGGCTGGACACGCGGTTGGAGGGCTTCAACCGGGGCGAGGGCGTGCCGGCGGTGGCGGTGGGCGACGACCTCTCGGTGAGCCTGCACGACGGAACTGAGTTCAGCGTTGATTTGTTTGGCACCGAGACTGTGGGGGACGTGGTGGCACGCCTGGAGGCGGCGGCGACCGCGGCGGGGGTGGCGGCAGGCGATTTCACGGTGGGCTTGGCGGCGGTGGGCAACGGGCTGACGGTGTCGGACAACACCGCGGGGCCCGGATCGTTTGCGATTGCGAATGTGAACCCGTCTGTGGCGGCTTCGAGCTTGGGGCTGGCGGCGGATGTGGGGACCGCGAACGTGCTCAACGGCGAGGACCGCGCAACGGTCCGCGTCGAAAACGCCTTCACGCACTTGAATGATTTGCGCACTGCGCTGATTAATGACTCGACGTCTGGCATCACGTTTGCGGGTGATCGTCTGGAGGCCGACATCGAGTCGGCCATTCAGGCCCGCGGAAGCGTGGGTGTGCAGTCCCGCCGGCTCGAAGAATCGCGTTTGCGCTTCGAACAGCAGGCGGCTCAGGAGCAGACGGTGCTTTCTGCATTGCAAGACGCCGACCTCGTGGAGGTGCTTTCCCGCTTTCAGCAGTTGCAAATTCAGCTGCAAGCCTCGCTTCAGGTTGCTGCTCAGTCGCAGCAGCAAAGTTTGTTGGACTTCTTGTAAGCCGCGCACCGCTTGAATGAAACCCCGCGCAAAGACCGCGCACCTGAACGGGCCAGAGATGGCCCGGCAACCCGAAACGCGGCAGGACGCCGCCCCCGCAGCCGCGGAAGCCCCGACCGATTGACCCGACCCGCAGGATGTATTGCGGAACATAAGGACCCTCATGATGAATATCGAAACCACCCGCTTTGGCACTGTGACCGTCGCCGACGACCGCGTCATCGAGTTCCCCAAGGGGCTGCTGGGCTTTCCGGCCCGGACCCGCTTTGTGCTGCTGGAGTCGACAGACCAGGCTTTGGTCCAAGAGACCAAGAGCGACTGCTATTTCTGGTGGCTTCAGTCTGCCGACCAGCCGGACCTGGCTTTTGTGGTGACCGACCCGACTTTGTTCGTCAAGGGCTACACGGTGCCGATGCACCCCGAGCAGCTTGCGGCTTTGGGCATGGCGTCGCTGAACGAGGCCCAGGTGTTTGTCATCGTGAACAAGACCGATCACGTGCTCAGCGGCAACCTGCAAGGCCCGCTGGTGGTCAACGTCCGTGACCGCCACGGCGAGCAGCTGGTGCTGAGTGATCGTCGCTATACCACCCGCGTGCCGCTGATGGAGTTGGGTGCACCAAGCCCGGTGGTGAAGACCACGACCCCGGCGCCGCGTGCACAGATGGCGGCGAAAGGTAAGAAGGCGTCGGCGGCAGTGGCCTGACCGACTTGATACGACCCGCTTGAACCGGACAGGCACGGATGCCTGTCTTTCATTGGCCCACGGAAGGAGCCACCCCATGCTTGTCCTCTCGCGAACACGCGACGAAACCATCATGATCGGCGACGACGTCGAAATCACTGTCGTGGATGTCCGCGGCGACAAAGTGCGGCTGGGCATCAACGCCCCGCGCACCATTCAGGTTCACCGCAAAGAGGTGTACGACGCGATCAAACGCGAAAACGCCGCGGCGGCCAAGGCCGGCATCGACGACCTGAGCGGCCTCGACGCCCAGGCTCGCCGCGACCGTCCCCGGCCAGAGGGTTGATAGCCCGCCCAGGCCGCGGTTGGCCATGTTTGCTTGGTGAGGCCAGGTCCGCTGTGTGTTGTGCTGACCGCCTCGTCTTCAATTTGTCTTGCTTGACCCCATCTCCCTGTCCACCCCAAACCGAGAGGTCCGCCCATGTCACGGATCAACACCAACGTCTCCTCTTTACTGGCCCAGCGCAACTTAGCGACCAGCAACAACAGCCTGTCCGAAAGCCTGACGCGGCTGAGCACGGGGCTGGCGATCAACCGCGGCGCCGACGACCCGTCGGGCCTGATTGTCAGCGAGCGTCTGCGTAGTGAGATCCAGGGCGTGAACCAGGCGATCGAAAACGCCGAGCGTGCGACCAATGTCATCGCCACCACCGAGGGGGCGCTGGCGGAGATCAACACGCTGCTGACCAGCATCCGGTCGTTGACCATTGAGGCGGCGAACACCGGTGCGTTTTCGCCTGAGGAAATCGAGGCCAATCAGCTTGAGATCGATTCGGCGGTGGAGGCCATCACCCGGATCAGCAACACCACCAGTTTTGCGGGCCTGAGCTTGCTCAACGGTTCGCTGGATTATCTGCAGTCGGGGGTTACGGCCAGCCAGATCACCGACGTGGACGTGTTTGGGGCCAACTTTGGATTGAACGACAACATCGGTGTGACGGTGCAAGTGACCGCGTCGGCGGAAGTGGGCACGCTGTTTTTGTCGGGCAACACGGCGGGGGCGCCCGGGGCGTTGCTGTCGAGCGTGAGCTTCGAGGTGCAGGGGGTTCAAGGCGTGCAGCCCTTCAGCTTCTCAAGCGGTACGCCGCTGTCGGCGGTTGCGGCCGCGGTGAACTCGGTGAGCGATGCCACGGGCGTACAGGCCCGGCTGGTCTCGGCGACCGACCCCACCTCGGGGCTGGTGTTTGAGACCGACGAATTCGGCAGCGACGCCTTTGTGTCGGTCCGCCGCCTGGGTTCGGGGGGCGAATTCTTTGAAACTTTCGATGGGCCTGGCGGCACCGCGGTAGCACGCGATGTGGGGGCCGACGTTCAGGGGCTGATCAACGGCAACTCGGCGCTGGGCGATGGGTTGGAACTGAGAAGCAACACCCCGTCACTGAACATCGGGCTGACGCTGGACGTGGACGCGGCTCAGAGCACGGCGGATCCGTACACCTTCGACATCACCGGTGGCGGGGCCGACTTCCAGATCGGCCCGCAGATCAACAGTCAGCAGCAGGTGGGCTTTGGCATCCAAAGCTTCGCGGCCAGCAACCTGGGCAACACGCGGCTGGGCTTCTTGAACACCATTGTCACCGGCGGTGAAAACTCGCTGGTGGCCGGACGGGCCCGCGAGGCGGGTGACATCATCGACGAGTCGGTCACCCAGGTGAGCAGCCTGCGGGGGCGCTTGGGTGCTTTTGAACGCAACACCTTGCAGACCGCGGTGCGGTCGACGTCGATCGCACGCGAGAACCTGACCGCGGCCGAGAGCCAAATTCGCGACACCGACTTTGCGGCGGAGACCGCGGCTCTGACCCGGGCCCAGGTGCTGCAGCAGGCGGGTACGCAGACGCTGGGTCTGGCGAACAACAACGCGCAGAACGTCCTGAGCTTGCTGCAGTAAGACTGAGCCGAAGACGCGGCCAGGTGGCCGCAGGCAAGAGGTTGTGGGGACGCCTGGGTTTACCAGGTTGCGATGGCGACGCCGCCGACGCGCTGCATGCTTTGGTCGGTGTATTCGTGCAGCTCGATGCGTACGCCGTTGGGGTCGGTGAGCCAGCACTGCCACGACTGGTCGGCGCCCCGTTTTTTGTCGGTGGTTTTCACGCCGCAGGCCTTGGCCTGGGCGATGGTGGCGTCGATGCTGTCGACCTCGAAGGCCAGGTGGTTGATGTTGCCCACGGCGCCGGGCTCGCCTTTGAAGACTTCGATGAAGGTGTTCTGTCCGGCTTTGAGGTAGTAGCCGTAGGGCTGGCCTTCACGTTGAAAATCGAAGGCGCGTTCCATGCCCAGCACGTCGCGGTAAAAGGCCTCGGTGGCGTCGAGGTCGCGGGCGTGCAGGCAGACGTGGGCGAGTTGTTTGACCATGGGTGGGGCGGGGTTAAGCGGGTTGGGGCGCGGCGAGGTTCAGGAAGTTGCGCAGCAACTGCGGGCCTTCTTCGGTGAGGAAGCTTTCGGGGTGGAATTGCACGCCTTCGAGTGGGGCGTCGCGCCCTTCGCCGAAGGTTCCGGGCTTGGACCGCAGGCCCATGATGACTTCTTGGCCGTCGTCTTCGCACCAGGCGGTTTTGACAAAGCGTTCGTGGTCGAAGCTGTCGGGGCGGATGACCAGACTGTGGTAGCGCGTGGCGATGAAGGGGTTGCTTAGGCCCGCGAAGAGGCCGGCGCCGTCGTGGTGGATGGGGCTGGTTTTGCCGTGCATTAGCTTGGCGTGGCGTTCGACAGTCATGCCGAAGCGGTGGCCGATGGATTGGTGTCCCAAGCACACGCCCAGCAGCGGCACGCGGCCGGCGAAGGCGTTGATGATGTCGCAGGACACGCCCGCTTCGTGGGGCGTGCAGGGGCCCGGCGAGACGATGATGCGCTCGGGGGCGAGTGCCTGGGCTTGGTCGACGGTGATTTTGTCGTTGCGGATCACCTGCAGGTCGAGGCTGGGGTCGATTTCGCCCAGGCGCTGGACCAGGTTGTAGGTGAAGCTGTCGTAATTATCGATGAGCAGGATCATGGCGGGAGCATCGTAGCCTCGGCCCGGGGCCGCGGCGATCTGGAGCCGGTGGCGGGGGGGGCGCCTTGGGCGCTTGGCTTGAAAGGTGGATGTTGCTGCACCGCGGCCTGAAAACCGCGGCGCAGGCAGGCCCGGCGTTAAAAGACGCCGGGCCTGGGTGCTTCACTGAGGTTGAACTAGCGCACGTGGTTGAGCTTGTTCAGTCCGTTGTAGGCCGCGATCTTGTAGGCCTCGGCGAGCGTGGGGTAGTTGAAGACGTTGTTGACGAAGAACTCGGCTCCGCCGTTGAGGGTCATCACGGCCTGGCCGATGTGGACCAGTTCGGTGGCGCCAGTGCCGATGATGTGGACGCCCAAGAGTTTGTGGGTGTCTTGGTGGATGAGCATCTTGAGCATGCCGTGCTCGTCGCCGAGAATCTTGCCGCGCGCGAGCTCTTTGTAGCGGGCGATGCCTGCTTCGTAGGGGATCCCTTCTTCGGTGAGCTGCTCTTCGGTTTTCCCGATCATGCTGATCTCGGGGATGGCGTAGATGCCGTAGGGGAACAGCTTGGTGTTGTAGTTGCCTACGTCTTTGCCAAAGGCGTGGCACACGGCGCGGCGGCCCTGCTCCATGCTGGTGCTGGCGAGGGCGGGGAAGCCGATGACGTCGCCCGCGGCGTAGACGTGCTCGACGTTGGTTTGGTAGTCCTCGCTGACTTTGAGGCGTTCGCGGTCGTCGAAGGTGATGCCTACGTTGTCTAGGCCCAGCTGCCCGCAGACGCCTTGGCGGCCTACGGCGTAGAGCAGGGTTTCGGCGTGGAGCTTCTTGCCCGATTCGAGTTCGGCTTGAACCAGCTCGTTTTTGCCGTTGCCGTTGCCGTCGGCCCCGCGTTCGTGGGTGATTTCGGAGATGGCTTTGACTTTTTCACCCAGCCGCAGGGTGATGCCGTCTTGGCGCATGAAGTATTGCAGGGCGCCCGAGATCTCTTGGTCGAGAAAGCCCAAGACTTGGTGGCGGCCTTCGACGAGGGTGACACGAACGCCGAGTGCGGACATGATGGTGGCGTATTCGGTGCCGATGACCCCGCCGCCTACGACGATCATGGTCTTGGGCAGGCGGTTGAGCTTGAGCAGCCCGTCGCTGGTCATGATGGTGGTGTCGTTGAACGGGATGCTTTTCGGCCGTGCGGGCTTGGTGCCCACGCAGACCAAGAACTTGTCGGCGGTGATCATCTCCGCTTCGTTTTCGCGCTTGATTTGCAGAAGGTTGGGGCCTTCAAAGTGGGCGGTGCCCCAGATGAGGTCGATGTTGTTGCGCTCGAACTGGTCGCGGATGAGGTCCCATTCAAAGCGGATGACGTTTTGGCTGGCGCCCATCAGGTCGGCGATGGTGATGGTTTTCTTGACGCGGTGGCTCTCGCCAAACAGCCCGCGGCGGCTGGTTCCCGTGAGCTGGACGACGGCCTCGCGTAGGGTTTTGCTGGGGATGGTGCCGGTGTTGACCTGGGCGCCGCCGAGCACGGGTTCTTTCTCGATGATGGCGACTTTCTTGCCCAGCTTGGCGGCTTGGATGGCGCCCTTTTGCCCGGAAGGGCCGGTGCCGATGATGATGATGTCGTAGTGCTTCATGGTGGACGTCCGGCGCGTGGGAAAGGAGTCGCAAACAGGCCGCAGGAGAGCGGGCTTGTATGTGTGTTCATCGGGCGGGCGCGCGGCCGACCGCGTTTGGGCGTGGGCGGGGGCCGATAAAGACGCTGAGTAGCGCATGAAAAAACCGCCCGGTTATGGGCGGCTTAAACAATGGTGTGGATGGATGGCCAACGCCTGCCCGGGGGGCGGTTTGGCAGAGCGGATCAGCCCTTCGCCGCGGCGTAGAGCTCGCCGACCTTGGCCCAGTCGATCACGTCGAAGAAGGCTTTGATGTAGTCGGGGCGGCGGTTTTGGTAGTTCAGGTAGTAGGCGTGCTCCCAGACGTCCAGGCCCAGGATGGGTGTGTAGCCCTTGCCCTGGCCTCCGAAGGCGGCGGGCATGAAGGGGGTGTCTTGGTTGGCGGTTGAGCTGACGTGCAGCTTGCCTTCGGGGCAGACCACGAGCCAGGCCCAACCCGAGCCGAAGCGGGTGGCCGCGGCGTTGCTGAAGGCTTCTTTGAAGGCGTCCAGGCCGCCCAGGTCGCTGTCGATGGCCGCGGCCAGGTCGCCAGCGAGGGTGCTGCCGCCGGGGGTCAGGGTGCTGAAGAACAGGCCGTGGTTGAAGTAGCCGCCACCGTTGTTGCGCAGGGCGCCTTGTTTGTCGGCGGGGGCCTGATCAAGGTTCACTAAGATGTCTTCGATGGTCTTGCCGGCGAGGTCGGTGCCTTCGGCCGCGGCGTTGAGCTTGGCTGTGTACGCAGCCCAGTGCTTCTGAGAGTGGATTTCCATCGTTTTGGCATCGATGGAGGGGGCGAGGGCGTCGAGGGCGTAGGGCAGGGCGGGCATTTCGAAAGCCATGGTGCGTCTCTGGAAAGGGGGGCTGAAAAAAGCGATTGCGAAGGGCAGTGTAAGGGCCGCAGGGCCTTTGGGGCCGTTTACGGGCCTTCTTGTATTTTTTTTCCTATTTTTTTTC
>JALZVY010000018.1 GCA_023300125.1 Phycisphaera sp. | reverse complement strand
TCCACGTCGCGGCGGTCGAGGGTGGCCGAGTCGACCTCTTCGCTGCTGCGGAAGCGCTTCTCGGTCACGTTCTGGTGCTTGATGCTCTTGAGCTTGGCCTGCACGAACGCGCCGCCTTTGCCGGGCTTGACGGTCTCGGTCTTGGTCACGAGAAAGAGCTGGCCGTCGATGGTGAGCACCTGGCCGGGTTTGAGGTCGTTGGCTTTCATTTGTCTGGTCCTGGGTTAAGGCGGGAGGTGTAGTGTCGTGGGTGGGGGGGGCGGGGGCAAGTGTCGGGTAGCCGTTAGGCGCTAGCGATTAGCAGTTAGCCAGAGCGCTGGCGCGGGTGCCGGGGGGGCGCCGCGAGGGCGAACCTGGGAATGAGCAGGGTTCCCAATGGTGCCGGCTCATCGGAAGGTTCACGTTCCCGTTTGTTGTGAGAACCGCTTGCGTCTTGCTAGCGGCCAACGGCTAAAAGCTAACCGCTGGCGGCTCCGCCGCTTCGGGCTTCATGATCTCGCGCAGGACCATGGTGGCGAAGCTGCCTCGGGGCAGGGTGAAGGCGACTTTGAGGTAGGCCCCGCGGTCGTCCACGCCGCCCGAAAGCTCGGGGTTGCCCAGGTGCTCGCGCAGCGGGCGTCGGCGGCCGTCGGTGCGGAGGTCGCGGTGGTTCTCGAAATCGGTGGGAGCGAGGGCGAAGGTGTTCAGCGCGGCTTGTTCGGCGTCGAGCACGTCGCCGGTGGGCTCGGTCATGCCCGGGCCCCACTGCGGGCCCGAGGGGGAAACCTGGCCGGTGCTGGCCCGGCCGTCGGGGGCGTTTTCCTCGTCGGCGGTTGCCGTGTCCACCGAGAAGACCGAGCGGTTGTCGTGCTTCCAGGCCAGGTCGCCGGGGACGAGTTGGTGGAGCTTGGCGGCGCGGACCCGGGCGTCGACCACGGCGTTGAAGACCGCCGACTGGGTGGCAGAGACCAAGAGGTCGCGCTGCTGAGCGTCCACGGCGCGGGTGGCCTGCGATGCGCTTTTGCGCTGGCGCAGCGCGTCGAGGGCCTGGCGCTCGGCCCGCAGACTTTTGGGCATGTGCTCGAGGGCGGTGTGCAGGTCGCCGCATTCGTACGCGGCCCGGGCGGTGTGGGCGCTTTCGTGCTCATCGTCGTGGGGGTCGCCCAAGAGCGCGTCGAGAAAGGCCTGGTGTTCGAGTTTGAGCAGGTGCCGGCCCAGCAGGTGGCCGTTGTTGCGGTAGCCAAAACGCTGGGCGCCGAAGTAGTTGGGAAAGCCTTCGCTGGCGATCTTTTCGAGCACGGGCCGGGCGCGGATGACCGCGGTGGGGGCCACGTCGCGCACGGTGATGACAAAGCGGTTGCCCCCGTGGTGGCCGGGGCGCAGTTTGTTGGTGTGGCGGTCGGCCCAGAGCACCTGGGCGTAGGGGTAGTTGGCCAGGCGTTCGAGGGCTTCGGCGTCCTGGGCCTTGGTGGTGCCCGGCAGGTGCACCGACAGGTGCTGGCGGGTGACGGCGTGCTTGTCTTTGAGCCCGGCGTGGCCCACGCTGCCGCGCTTCACGCGGAAGGCCTTGGCCACGCGGCGGATCAAGTCGTGCGTGGTGGCGGACTTCTTCTCAACGAAGAGAATCAGGTGCTCGCCCTCGCCGCAGGGGTCGTAGAGCGGCTGCTCCTCGACGAGGAAGTCCTCGGGGGTTTGCTTGAGCACGCCGCCGGTGCCGGGCAGGTCGGGGGTGAGGTAGGCGAGGGAGTTGGAGTTGGGAAAGTCCGGCATGGTTTAAACGCCAAGCCGCCAAGGTGACAAGCCGCCAAGGAAAACCGAGCAAGAGATCGGGGTCTCTTCTTGGCGTCTTGGCGTCTTGGCGGCTTGGCGTAAATAGTGCAACGGTCGCCTCAGTCTTCAGGCGCGTGCTTCATCAACGCGCGGAAGGCGGTGATGAGCTGCTGGGTCACCGGGCCGGGCTTGCCGGTGCCCACGTCGCGGCGGTCGATGGTGACCACGGGCACGACTTCGGCGCCGCTGCCGGTGAGAAAGAACTCGTCGCAGGTGTAAAGATCGTGCCGGGTGATGTTCTCTTCACGCACGGTGATCCCGGCGTCGCGGGCCAGGCCGATGACCAGGTTGCGCGTGACGCCTTCGAGGCAGCCGGCAGACAGCGGGGGGGTCCACAGCACGGGCTGGCCGGTGGTGGCGTCGGGTCGCACGATGAAGAGGTTGTCGGCGCTGGCCTCGGCGACGTTGCCTTCGAGGTTGTACATGACCGATTCGAGCACGCCGGCGTCGAGGGCCTCGATCTTGGCCAGGATATTGTTGAGGTAGTTCAGGCTCTTGATGCGTGGGCTCAGCGCCTGGGGGTGGTTGCGCACCACCGAACTGCTGATGACGCTGAGGCCTTGGTCGTAGTAGCTCTGGGGGTAGAGCTGGATGGTGGCGGCGATAACAAACACCCGTGGGCGGGGGCAGGGCACCGGGTCGATGCCCAGGCTGCCGGGGCCGCGGGTGGCGACCAGACGGATGTAGCCGTCGCTGAGGCCGTTGGCTTTGACGGTGTCGCGGCAGGCGGCGTCGAGGGCGGCGGTGTCGTAGGGCAGGTTCAGCCGGATCGCGCGGGCGGATTGGTCGAAGCGTCGCAGGTGCGTGGCGAGCTTGAGGATGCGGCCGTTGTAGATGCGGATGCCCTCGAAGACGCCGTCGCCGTAGAGCAGGCCGTGGTCGAAGACCGAGACCGAGGCTTCGAGGGCGGGGGTGAGGGTGCCGTCGACCCAGACCTGACGGTCGGCGTAGGCGGCAAGGGGGTTGGTGTCGGGGTGGGATTCGGGCACGGCGGGTTCCTGCCGGGGGCGTGGTTCGAGAGAGGGCAGTCTAGCGGGCCACGAAAAAAGCCCGCGGCCGGGGCCGCGGGCTTGGGTCAAACTTGGGTCGGGCTGGGGTCAGACGCCCAGGCGTTCGTAGGCCAAGATCTTGCCGTCTTTGGGCAGGTAGTGGCTCACGGGCTTCTTGGCGTCCATTTCTTTGATGTAGATCTGGCCCAAGAGGGTGTGGTCGCTGACCCACTTGTTCATCTTGCCGCCGGCGATCTTCGCGGCGATTTCTTCGGGCTTGCCGGTGTCTTTGGCTTCCTGGGTGAACTGGGCCAGGGCCTGGGCTTTGGCTTCGTCGCTGAGGCCTGCTTCGTCCAGGGCCAGAGGGGAGGGGCACACCGGAGGCACCGCGGCGGTGAGGTGCATGCACAGGCCACGGAGCAGCTCGTCGCTGAAGTCGCCTTCAGCGGCGATGATGGCTCCGCTTTTGCGGTCGGTGTGCAGGTAGCTGGCGACTTTGGCGCCCGCCAGGCGGGTACCGCCGCCGAAGGCGATCTTTTCTTTGATGGTGATGCGCAGGTCTTCGATCACCTTCTCGGCGTCTGGGCCCGGGCTGACGGCTCCGGTGACGTCTTGGGCGGCGCAGTCGTTGGCGACTTCTTGGGCTTTGGCCAGGAAGTCTTCGTTGCGGGCAGCGAAGTCGGTTTCCGAAACGATCTTGACGATGGCGATGCCTTGGCCCGACTTGCCGACGGCCAGGGCGCCTTCGCCTGCGTCGGCTTCGCGGGTGTCCATCTTGCCGCCGGCCCATTCACGCAGCAGTTCGATGGCCTTGGCGGCGTCGCCGCTGGTTTCGGTGAGGGCTTTCTTGCATTCCATCATGCCCATGCCGGTGGTCTGGCGTAGGTCTTTGACGTCTTTGGCGGAAATCGCCATGGCGGGGTTCTCCGGATATCGGGGGTAACGAGCGGGGGTAAGGGTTCGTGCCGAGCGGCGTGGAATGCCGCGGGGTTGAATCGCACCGGCCGGGCGTGGGGCCCGGCCGGTGCAGTGTGTGGGGTTGTGTCGCGGCGGGCTTAGGCCGAAGGGGCGTCGGCAGGGGCCGGGGCGTCACCTTCGGCTGGGGCGTCCGCAGCCGCGGGGGCGTCGGCGCTGAACTGGGCCCGGCTGCTGCGCTTGCGGACGGGCTCGCCGTTGCCTTGGGTCTTCAGGGTTTCAGGGGCCGAGGGGCGTGCCTGCTTGCCTTCGTTCACCGCACGGCAGAGCTGATCGACGATGATCTCGATGGCCCGCATGGCGTCGTCGTTGCCGGGGATGGGGATGTCGGCGAACTCGGGGTTGCTGTCGGTGTCGATCAGGCACACGGTGGGGATGCCCAGCTTGCGGGCTTCCTTCACGGCGTTGGTCTCGGCATTGACGTCGATGATGACCATGGCGCCGGGAAGCTTCTTCATGTTCCGGATGCCCGAGAGGTTCCGGTGAATCTTGGACTTCTCGCGGTTCAACTGGCTCTCCATCTTCTTGGAGTAGCTTTTGAGTTCGCCGGATTCTTCGATCCGCTCAAGCTCTTCGAGCCGCTTGAGCCGGGCGCGGATGGTGGTGAAGTTGGTGAGCGTGCCGCCGAGCCAGCGCTCGGTGCAGTAGTGCATGCCACATTCGGTGACGTGCTTCTCGATGATGTTGCGGGCCTGACGCTTGGTGCCGACAAAGAGGATGTCTTTGCCTTCGGAGACCGTCTTGGTGATGAACTTGCGGGCGAGCAGCAGGCCTTTGATGGTCTGCTTCACATCGATGATGTGGATGCGGTTGCGCTTGCCGAAGATGTAGGGGGTCATCTTCGGGTTCCAGTGGGTGGAACGGTGACCGAAGTGGATACCGGCTTCGACGAGGTCTTTAACGAGTGTGGACATGGAACGGGCCTCTCTGGGCTTGAGGTGGGACGCTTGCTTGTGTGGAGCAGTCCCGGGGGTGAAAAAGCGTGCTCCAAGGCGGGCAAGGCCGGTGGGCCGGTCCGCGGAGCAACGGGGTGAACGGATGGAAAAGGCCCGCACGGCGTGTGCCGGGGGCGGGGGGATCCGAATCGATGAGTGTAACCGGGGGGCGCCACGCCGCAACCGCGGGGCCCGGGCAAGGGGCTGAGGGGCCTGAAGGGGCTGGGCTGGGTCAGCTGGATTTAGCTGGGGTCGGCTGCGGGGTCTGCGGGCGAATGCTCGCCGGGGGCGGGCGTGTCTTGGGCGAGGTCCGCGGGGGTGGGCTCGGGTTCGCCCGCAGCTGTGAGGGCGTCTTGCCGCAGGCAGTATGCCCCGTAGCGGAAGGCCACGAGCATGATGGCCGCGTAGATGGCCGCGACAATGAGCAGGCTGTAGCGCCACCGCAGCCGCAGGGCGATCATGGCCACGCCGACCAGGCCAAAGACCAATCCGCCGCCGTACATGGCGATGACCGACTGCTTCACCGACAGCCCCGATCGCCGCAGCAGGTGGTGCAGGTGCTGGCTGTCGGGGGCGAAGATGGGCTGTCCGCGGAGTTTACGGCGAATAATGGCCAGTGAGGTGTCGGTGATGGGCACCGCGAAGACCACCAGCGAGGCGGTGACGAGTTTGAGTGAGTAGTTGCCTACGTCGCCCATGAGCAGGATGGCCGAGACGGCCAAGAAGCCCAGCAGCAGCGAGCCGGCATCTCCCATGAAGATGGTGGCGGGGTTCCAATTGAAGGGTAAAAACCCGACGATGGCTCCGAGGGTGGCCAAGGCCAACACCATGCGGTTGGGGTGGTCGGCCATAAGTGGGCCGCCTTCGGGCTGGCAGGCGGCGACCATCGCGATGGCCAAAAAGCTGGTCATCGCGATGGCCACGACCCCTGATGACAGTCCGTCGAGCCCGTCGATCAGGTTCACCGCGTTGCACCCGCCCAGCACGATGAAGGCGACTAAGAAAGTAGCGCTGAAGTACACCACTGTGGCCGAGGGGTAGATGTTCAGCAGCCCGTACAGCGTTTCGGTGAGGTCGATCCCCACACGCGTGGAGGTGAGCGCCGCGGCGGCGAAGAGCTGTCCGCCGATTTTTTGGCGGGCCTGCACGCCCGGAATCACGTCGTCGACCAGGCCCGTGAAGGTGATGACCGCGGCGCCGATGACGAACATCATGGGAAAGCCGCGAACAGAGAGGATCTGGCCCCCAAAATCAATCTGACTCGGGGCCAAGATGAACGACGCGCTGATTCCGGCGGCCCAGCCCAAGAAGATGGCCAGGCCCCCGAGGTAGGCGATGGGGCGGGCGTGGAGTTTGCGGGTGAGATCCGGGCGGTCGACGATGTCCTGCTTGATCGCGATCCAGCGCATCAGTGGCGTGGCGATGAGCGCGGCCACGAAAGCCGCGGCGAAGACCGCCGCGTAGGTGGGCAGCCATTGCGGGGCGGCCAGCACCGCGGGCAACTGGGCGAAGGCGAACGGGCTCACGTGCGCGGCTCCAGTGGCGTGGGTTGGGCGGTTTGGGCCAAGCGGTCGGGGTCGGTGCCCCGCGCCAGCGCAACCAGTTCGTTCAGGGTGGCGTCGAGCGTCCACGCCGGGCGAAAACCGCCGATGGCGTGATCGAGCCGATCGACCGCGGGCAGGCGGTCGTGGGGGTCTTCGAATCCGGCTCCGTAGACGTCTTGGTAAGGCATGTGCTGTATGCGGTGTGCTGGGGCTCCAGCCGCCCGGAGCACGTGGTCGGCGAGTTGCCGGATGGTGACTGCGTGGGTCGAGCCGACGTTGAATACGCGGCCGATCGCGGTGGGCACGTCGAGCAGGCGTGCAAGCGCGTCGGTGACGTCGCGGACATCGCAGAACGCCCTGGTCTGCTGGCCATCACCGTAGACGGTCAAGGCGTCGCCGCGGATCGCCTGCTCGACGAAGCGTGGAACAACCATACCGTAGTGTCCGATCTGGCGGGGGCCGATGGTGTTGAACAGCCGCACGACCACAGCCTTGAGCCCCGTTCGCTGGGCAAGATCAAGGGCCAGGTGTTCGTCGAGGGCCTTGGCCATGCCGTAGCTCCAGCGCGACGCGGTGGTGGGGCCGTAGACCAGTTCTGCGTCTTCGGAGAGCGGAAGCACCGGGCATCGGCCGTAGACCTCGCTGGAGGATGCGATGAGCACCGATGCGCCCGCACGGCCCGCCGCCCGGAGTACCGCATCGGTGGTGAGCACGTTGTTGCGCATCATGGCGGCAGGGTCGTCGATGACACGCTGCACGCCCACCGATGCGGCGAGGTGGAACACCTGGTCGACCCCTTTCCAGACCGCGTCGTTTTCAGCGGTGTCCAGCGCGTCGGCCTCGATGAATGTGACGCGGCCTGCGTGCTCGCTGAGCAAATCTGCAATGTTGCTGCGGCGCCCAGTGGAGAGGTTGTCCACCAAGCGCACCTTGCGCCCCGAGCGGACGATCCGCTGAGCCAGATGCGAGCCGATGAAGCCCGCACCGCCGGTGATGAGGGTGGTGTTCTCCTGCGTCATACAGTGGTTCGCGCGGGTCGGACCTCAACGGGTGGTCTTGAGAGGCGGCGTCGGGCGTTAGCTTTTCGGGTCGTCGAGGAACATGGCGTCGTCGTCGCTCAGCAGGTCTGCCGCCGAGTCGTCGTTGGGGTTGGCGTGCACCAGCGTGTCGTCGTCATCCAAAACCTGGTCGGCGTCGGTCTTGGGGGGCTGGGCCTGCTTCGCGCCGCGATCGGCTTTCTTAGCCGAGGGCGTGCTGTCTTGGCGGTAGCGGTAGAAGTCTTCGTACGACTTGCGGAAGTAGCCACCGACCGACGCCTGCACGCCACTGAGGATGATGCCCAGGATGTCGGCCCGTTGGCCGTCGAGTTGGCCCAGCACACGATTCAGCATGCCACGTTTGTCGGTGCCGGCTTTGATCACCACCGCGATGGCGTCGACGTGCTTGGACAGCAGTTGGCTGTCCGAGGTCAGCAGCGCTGGCGGCGCGTCGATAAGGATCATGTCGTACTGGGTTTCGAGCTGTCCCAGCACGCCGCGGAAGACGGCGCCTTCCAGAAGCTCGGGCGGTGCGTCGCTGGAGCGGCCGGTGGGCAGCACCGAGAGCGATGCGTCGGGGTGGTTGGCGATCACCTCGGTGAGCTCGGCGGACTCCTTGAGCACGTCCACAAGCCCCCGGTTGTTGTCGACATCCACCAGCTTGTGCTGCGCTGGGCGGCGGAAGTTGGCGTCGATGATCAGAACCGTTCGGCCGTTAAGGGCCAGGCTCATGGCCAGGTTTTGCACCACGGTGGAGGTGCCCGATGCGGGCTGGGCGGCGACGCATACCAGGGTCTTGTAGCCGCGGCGGTCCATCTTGGACAGTAGCGAGGTGCGGATCTGGCGGTAGCTCTCTGCGAGCAGGCCTGTGGGGGCTCGCTCGACGGCCCGCTCGGCGGTGCCGCCCGAAGAGGCGTCTTCCTTGGCGTGGGGGACCAAACCCAGCAGCTGTGCGTCGGGGATCAGTTTCAGGTCTTGGGGGCTGCGGACTTTTTGGTCAAGCATCTCGCGAAGCACCAAGAAGCCGCCGGTGAGCCCGGTGAGCAGGAAGGTGACGCCGGGCACGACCACCAGAAGTTTGGGGAAAGTGAGCTTGGCCTCGGTGGGGCTTACCTGGCGCTTCACACTGGTGGCGTCGGGGCGCTCGTTGAGAAGGGTCTGCTGGTTGAGCGCATCCACGGCCTGCTTGACGTTGAACCGGGCGGTTTCCAGTTCCTGGTTGAGCGTCTCGTACTCGGCGAGCTTGCGGTTGAGGTCTTGCAGGCTGGCTTGAGACTGCTCAAGGTCAGGGCGTAGCGCTTCGAGCTGGCCTTTGAGTCCTTCAGCACCGCGGGCGGCCAACTGCAACTGCAGGGCCCGGTACTCGGTGAGCTGCTTTTCGGTCTCGCGGTCCAGTTCGATCTGCACCGCGTCGCGCTGGTTATCCAATTGGGTCACCTGAGCGTGGCGTTCGCCTTTGCCGCCGGCCAACAACTGCCGCCGGCCTTCGCTGAGCTGGCGCAAAATCTCTTGTCTCTGAGAGACCTGCTGGATCTGGTTGATATAGAAGTTCTCCTCGTCGGTCATGTCCGGCGAGTCGGCCGAGGCTTGCAGGGACGTGTAGCTGCCTTGGGCCGCGTCCAAGGCAAGTTGCAAGGCGAGGCTCTGGTCCAGCAGGGTGTTGTAGGTCCGTTGTTCGTCGGACTGGGCCACCTGCAGGCTATTCAGGTTGTTCTCTTCGATAAAACGCTTGCGGGCCCGTTGGATGTTGGCCATCTGATCTTCGGACCGGTCGCGCGCGTCTAAGAAAACCTTGCGCAGACCTGAGCTGGCGGTCTGCGTCTGAATCTTCTTGAGGTTCAAGTACGTGGCGATGATGGCTTCGAGCATCCGGGTGGCTTCATCGCTCCTGGATGCGGTCATCGTCAGGTTCAGCAGCGTCGTACCACGGATCATGCTGGCGGACAGCATGTCGGTCTGCATGGCTTCGCGTGCTTTACTGGGGTTGTCCTGGAAAGACTGCAGCCACTGGGTGCTCTGAATCTCCGGGCGGTTCAAGGCTTCGCGGATCACCTCGTCGGACAGGATGAGATTGACTTCGTTGTTGATGATGCTCGCGATGTCATCGCCACCAAAACTCGTATTGCTGGTCGCGCTGTAGCCATCTACGACACGGTTGTTCTCAACCAGGATCTGAGCCTCGGAGGTGTACTGGGGGGCTTTTTTCAGCAGCAGATACCAGAGTCCTCCGCCCAGCGCCCCGGAGATGATGCCCACCGCCAATAGGATCTTGAAGTGCCGGCGCAACAGGATGACCGGGTCGATCGGCTTGAAACGCCCGGGTTGCGGCGGGGCGGTCATACCGGTGGTGGGACCGATGGGCGGGATCGTCGAGAGGGGGTTGGCGGTCATATCGAGTACCGGGGGTAGGGCGTGGCGAAGCGATGAGGAAGGGGGCGATCCATCGCGCCGCGGGTCAATAAAGTTGATCGTCCATCGTTTAGCGGTCGGTCAGTCGGTCCAACGCACGCTGTGCGCGAAGGGCGGTTTCTTCGTCTCCCGCGGCTTTTGCAGCGTCGATCGCCTGGTCGAGCTGGGTCCGGGCTCGTCCGGTGAAGGTCAGTTCGGCGTAAAGTTCGCCCAGGTGCAGCAGATTACCGGGCTGAGCTGCCAGCGCGACGCTGGCCTCCAGTTGCACCCGGGCGTCTTCCAGGCGTCCCACACGTTGCAAAGCGACGCCGTAGGTGTCCAGTACGTTGGCGTTGCGGCCCGCAAGCTGGGCGGCCCGCTCGGCCAAGGGCAGAGCCGCGGCGGGGTCGTCGAGGCTGGTGAGCAGCATGAACGAGAGGTTGTTGAGGGCCTCGATGTCGTTGGGCTTCTGGGCGAGCATCGCCTCGTAGGCTCCTCTGGCTTCATCTAGCCGTCCGCTTTGCAGGAAGCTGACGGCTTCGATGCGCTGAATCCGTTCGGCAAGCGCCGGTTCGGCGATGGCCAAGGGACGCAACCGGGCCAGGCGGTCCAAGGCGGCGTCGAAATCTCCTTTGCCAAGGTCGAGATTGACCAAGCCCAAGCCTGTCCATAACGGGTTGGCTCGGCCACCGACCTCTTCGACCAATGCGACTGTTTCGCTGGGCGTGAGTGCGGCGGCGATCTGACGGACGATCTGCTGGGCGGTGGCGGGCGAGTCGGCCCGTTCCAGAGCCAAGCCGAAGACGCGGCGCCCCTCATCTGACCGCTTGCTGGTGATCAACGCGCGGCCGCGGAAGGCTTGCAAGATCGGGAACCGGTTGAGCATCGTGGGCCTCGTTTGAAGCAGGGTTTCCACGTCGGTGTTGCGGCCCGAGTTGAGATAGCTCTCGGCCAATTGGATCACGGCGTTGGCGTTGTCGGGTTGGGTCTCAATGAGTTTGAGGAGGCTGGCTTCTGCGGCATCCGAGCGTCCGCTGCTGCGGGCCAGACGAGCATCCAGTTGCAGCAGCCCGGCCCGATCCGGGGCGATCCGCAGGCCTTCACGCACGATGTAGGCGGCGCGGTTGGTATCGCCTGAGGCGATCAATGCCTGGGCAAGCATCTCACGGGCTGCGGGGTTGCCCGGCTGGGCATCCACCAGTATTTGCAGGGTGGCGGCGGCGTCACTGGGGCGTTGCAGGCTGTTGAGGACCTGGGCTTTGAGGGCGAGCGCCTGGACCAGGGCGGGCTGGTCATTCAGCACGCGGTCGAGGTCATCGAGAGCGAGTTGAGCGTCGCCTCCGGGGATCTGAAGCTGGATTTGGGCTCGCTGCAGGTAGGTTGTGGCGTTGTTGGGATCCCTTTCGATGGCCCGGTTCACCATGGCCAGGGCGCCCTGTGAATCGCCCGCATTCAGGGCGATGACGGCCCGCAAGGCTTCGGAAGTGGCGTCGATTTCCAGTGTGTCGAGCGTATGGGTGGCGCCCTCGGTGCTGCCGATGCGCAGCTGTGCTTCGGCCAGGCGGAGGCCGACACGCTGGCGGTCGGTGTCGTCGGTGCTAGCCAGCAGTTCGGTGTAGAGGTCGATGGATTCGGCCGCGCGGTTGTTGTTGAACAACATGTCCGCCAACTCGCTATTCACCGTTTGATCGCCGGGTGAAGCTTCGGCCGCGGCGCGGTAGGCCGTTACCGCGTCGTCGAGTTGACCGACGCTGACCAGATACCGGGCCAAGAGCATCCGGTCGGCCGGTTCGGCTTGGTCCCCCCGGCCTTCGACCCAAGCGGAAATGACTTGAACGCCTTGGTCTGCGCGCCCGGCGGTGCCGAACACCCTGGCGCGGAGCCCCACGGTGTCGCGGGAGACGCCCCGGGCGGCTTCCACCGCGTCCACTTCCGCTAAGGCATCGTCGATTTTTTCGTCGCGAGCGAAAAGCAGGGCGAGGTTCAGACGGTTGTTGGCGTTGTTGGGGTTGGCTTCTGCGATTTTCTTACGCATCGCGAGTACGCGCTCGCGCCGTCCGTGGCTGGCCTCGTAGGCCATGTACTGCTCGACCACGGCGGTGTTGTTGGGGGCGTATTCCACTGCGGTTCGCAGCGCGTTGAGTGCTCCATCACGCCGGCCCTGACGGTCTTGGGCCCGCGCGAGGCCCAGAATGGCCCGGAGATTGTTGGGGCGTTGGTCCAAGGCCCGCGTGTAGGCTGCGGCGGCGGCCTCGGCTTCGCCGTTTTGAAGACGCAGGTCGCCGTACTGGCGCCAACCCTCGTCAAACACGGGGCGATCTTCGAGCCCCAATTCGAATGAAGCCAAGGCTTGGCGTAGATCGCCTTCGGCCGCGGCGAGTTTGCCACGCAGAAGGTGGCCGTTGGCCAGGTCCAAGTTGCGGCGGGCGGCGTCGGCGACCAAGGTGCCTGCCAGATCGAAGTCTTTGTCGCTGATGGCGTAGTCCAGGCCCATGATGACCACACGGTCATCGTCGGGACCCAAGGCGCGTGCCTGCTCGAAGTAGCTTCTGGCTTCTTCGTGTTCACCACGGCGGTTGTAGGCCCGGGTTTTGGCCAGGGCCAGATCCAAGGGGGTCGCGTCTTCGCTGGCGGCTTGCTCGATTTGTTCGCCGGGGTCCTGATCCGGGGTGCTGGCGAGTGCGCCGCGCAGAAGCTTGATCGCGGCGGGATCGGCTCCGGCAGCCTCTGCGTTGTCGAGCAGCGCGGCTCGGTCGGCTTCGGGAGTGATCGTCAACTGCTGCTGGAGCAATCTCAAATCGGCGGGATTTGCTGCGGCAAGAACACTTAGCAATGCCCTGGAACGGTCGTTCTGGCCTGCTTTTTGGTAGAGAGCCACAAGCGTCCGTGACGCGGTGGCGGGGCGGTTGCCCGGCTCCATATTCTCCAAGAGGTCGATCGCTTCTTGGGTCTGGCCGCGGCCAGACATGCTGCGCGCTTGCAGCACGGTGGCGAGCTGTTTCTGACCTTTGAGTGTCGCGCGTTTGTCGTCTGTCAGCCTTTCTTCGCTTGTATTAAGCACACGCCGCAGCTGGTTCTCCGAGGCGTCAAAATCCCGCATGCGAATGAGCATTTCAGCAAGTTGCAGGCGTACGTTGACCGCCGTTGCGATGGCGGCGCTGTTGCCCATCATGGTGAGGGCTTGCTGCAGTCGTTCGGCCGCGGCTCCCCACTGTTGCTGGGCTTGCCGAGCGCGGGCAGACAGCAGCAGGGCTTCGAGGTTGCGGTCTTGGTAGAGGGTGCTGGCCTTGTCGATGGCGATCATGGCCTGGGCGGTGGTGCCGCGCAGGAGGTGCGTCTTACCGCGCAGCATGAGCACCTGGGTGGATTCTCCGGTCACCGTCTCCAAGACGTCGATGGCTTCGTCGGCCTGCGTCAAGAGTTGGTTGCGACGTTCGGGTTCGGTGGCGGCTTCGGCGCGGATGAGCTCGATGTTGGCGACTTCGTAGATGGCCTGTTGACGCAGGCTCTCATCGCGCAGGGCTTCTTCGAACGGGCCGTTGATCTGGTGGTCGCGGGCGGCGAGGTACACCGTGTGAGCGTCATCAAGCCGCAGCTGAGTCTTGAGGTTTTGGGCCAGCAAGAGGCGGAACATCAACACGCCGGGTTTTTGGGCGGCGGCTTTGCGTAGCATCTCCTCGGACCGGCGGATTCCGGTGGTGAGCAGGGCGTTGGGGGTGTCGGATTCGATGCGTTCGCGTTCAATCGCGGTCAGCAATCGGGTCACACGCGCCACCAGTGACGGTGGGTCGGGGTTGGTGGTGAGATAGGACTCCAAACCTTCAAGCACAGGGCGGGCGACCTCGATGGCGCCGACGACCGGGTCCAGCAGGATCGTCAGATACTCGATGGCGACCTGGCCGTTGTTGGGGGCGATCTCGAACGCCCGATCCGCGAAGGCGCGGGCTCGGGCCACCGCGGCGTCGACCGTTTCGGGGTCGGCTTGGGCACGCTTGAGACGCTTGGCGTCAAAGAGGTGCCACCGCGCCAAAAAGTGCATGGCGTCGGTGTCATCGGGCATGGTGGTGAGCACCAGCTCGAGCCCTTCGCGGATCTCATCTTGGAGGTCGCGGTCCACGGACTCTGAAAGGGTCAGAGAGCGTGCGATGCGGTTGAACTTAATCGCCACCAGGTTGTCGGGGTCGCTCTCAAGTTTGGAACTGCTGAGGTTCAGGATCTGGCTGAAAAACGAAGGGGCCCCAAAGGTTTTTCCCCAGTGGTACAGCTGCTGGTAATACGACTCGAGAAGCTCGTCGTC
This sequence comes from Phycisphaera sp., assembly GCA_023300125.1. Taxonomy (GTDB): domain Bacteria; phylum Planctomycetota; class Phycisphaerae; order Phycisphaerales; family Phycisphaeraceae; genus Algisphaera. Next base: position 7,300 of record JALZVY010000018.1, on the reverse strand, counting down.
ATTGCGACGCAGCTCAGTGGCCTCACGGGTTAGTCCCGAGACCTCTTTCAGGATGCGGCCAGCTTCGGCGCCACTTTCGACGGTCATTTTGCGGCGGGCGGAGAGGTATTTAAGAAGCACATCCGAATTGCTACGGTCACGCCGGTACGCCACGCCATAGCTTTCGGCCGCCAGACGGTAGTTCACACCGCTTTCGTTGCGGGCGGCGGCAAAAGCGTCTTCGTCACCGATGGACGCGAGGCTCTGCTGTTCGGCACTCTGGGCCAGTTGGAGGTGTTTGTCGCCCGCGGCCAAGAGGTCGGCGTTGCTCTTGCGAACAAATAGTGTGTAGAACGCTCCAGCCCCGACCACGCACACCACGATGGCGACGGCAAGGAGGGTGACGAATCGGGTGTTGATCTTGCCGGCCATTGAGCCGTGCTCCTAAGTCGAGGGGGTGTGGTTAAAACGCGGAACAGTGAATCGAGGGTAAGCGGGGGGGGGGCGGGGGTCGGCGTGTACGCCGGAAATGGTCTTGGGGTTCGATAGGCCCCGTTCTGGAGTCCTGAGGTGCGCTCCGGCAAGGGTGCTTCAGCTATACCCTTCGCAGTGCCGGGTGGCCAGCGGGATGATCCCGCGACTTCATTATGCCGTGATTGGTGAGGTTTGCGGTGGTCTGGGGTAAATGGGGCAAAAAAAAACCCCGGCCGATGGCCGGGGCGGGTCGGTGGAAATGGAGGCGAACGTCTCAGGATCAGTTGTTGTCGGTGCTGATCGGCCCAAACACGTCGGTACTAAAGTTGCGATCCAGCACAAACCCGAAGCCATAGCTGGCCCGGAACCCGTTGCGAATCACAGCCAAGGGAGCGGCGACACCGCTGGACCCGATGTTGAGGATGTCGTTGGGTTTTAGGAAGATGTCTGGCTCAGTCCCGTGGAAGATCGCTGCTAGGTTGATCCGCAGCGTCACTTCTTGGTTGTTGGAGGTTCGACGTGTCAGGTCGGTCCGCTCGGGGCTGGCCAAGCCGCTGAGGCCGCCGGAACTGGCAATCAACTGTTTGATGGTCAGATCCTTGGGCCCCGGCACGGTGTAGGCGCCTGGGCGGTTCGACTGGCCCATGACATAGACAAAGCCGGCGGTTTGGTTGGGGATGCGGATCACGTCGCCCGGACGCACAACCACGTTGTAACGCATGTCGCCGTTGACCAAGCGGTCGTAGGGGACATCGATCACACGCTGGGCAATCACGTTGCTCAGGTCCACGTCTTCTTGGGCTTCGGTGCCACCGGATCCTTGCACCTTGACGAATTTGTCGTCGACGTAGACCCATCGGGGCGACGAATCGGTGCGTTCCAAGCCGGATTCCACACCCGCGGGCGGGGCTTCGCGGTCGGCGGTGTTGGAGTCCGCATTGCCGGCTCCCCCAGAATCAAGGATTCCGTCGAGAAGATCGTCGGTGCTGGAGGGGGCGGGGTTGTTGCGGCCCGGTGCGTCGGGGGTTTCGCCCGCGGCAGCTCCGGTCAGCGGGGTTTGGCGGAAGATGAGAATCCGCTTGATGCCGTTGCTGACGCCGCCGGCCAAGGCGATGGCTTCGAGCAGGCGGAACTCGGGCTGGGGGATCAGGTAGGTGCCAAACCGGGTGCTGCCTTCTTCGGGGGCCCCGATGATGCTGTAGAGGTTCTGCCGCGATTGCTGGACGACGACGCTCACCGTGGCGTCTTGCATCACGCCTTTCTCTTGCAGGATGTCGATCACTTCCTGTTCGAGTTGGCTGGGGCTGAGCCCGGCGGCCTTCACGCGGCCGACGACCGGAAGCCGGATGTTTCCGGTCTCATCGATCACGCGCTCTTGCACTTCGGTCACGCCGACACTGATGAGCTCAAACACCGAGATGCTGATGAAATCGCCCGAGCCGATGACGTATTCCTGCACGTCGGGCTGGAGGTCCGTTGGGCGCACCGGTGAGATAGGCACTTCGCCGGTGTTAAACGTGCGGGCCAAGTCGATCTCTTCGAGGATCGGCATGGTGATGGGGGTGCGTTCCCAGCGGCCCACGATCGAGGGGTCCAGGAAGCTGTCGGACTCGCAGCCGGTGGTTGCGATGAGACCTGCTGTGGTGAGCAGGGCCGCTCCGGCCCGTGAGGCGAGCGGGTGGCGGCATGTGTTTTTGATGGAATTGTGCTTCACCGAGATCGACTCCAGTTCGGGGGCCAGCGGTGGCCTGCCGTCGAATCCGGAGGCCGGCCGCGGGGGAGGGCGGCGTGGTGCAAAAAGTCGCGTGGCGCGATGCCAACGACGACGGGTTAGCCGGGCATGGTAAACCATCCATCACGGGTCCGCACTGGCTCTGCGGACGTATACGCGCCTCCCCCAAAGCCTTGAGAAGACTGTCATGCCCGCCTCTTTCAATCACATCGCATTTGTCGGCAGCGGAGCTATGGCGACGGTGCTGGCTTTGCTGCTCGAATCCAAGGCGGTGGACACCACGGTATGGGGCCCGAACCCCGGCAATATGGCGGAGCTGATCCGCACGCGGGAGAACCGCCGCTACCTGCCTGGATACCCCATCCCGCAGGGTGTGCGGCTCACAGCGCGTGATCAAGAGGTTTTTGAAGGCGCGGACGCGGTGGTTTCCGCGATCCCCACCCAGTTTGCCCGCGGGGTGTGGGCGCGGCTTGCTTCGCACTTGCCGGCCGGTGTGCCGGTGATTTCCGTGGCCAAGGGCATCGAAAATCAGACTGTTTTGAGGCCCAGCCAGATCATCGCCGAGGTGCTGGGGGCCTCGGCGTCGGGGCCCGTGCCTGGCCTGGCTGCACTTTCAGGCCCTTCGGTGGCAGAGGAAATGGCGCGGAGCCTGCCCGCGACCGTGGCCGTGGCATCGCCGGACGCGGAGCTGGCGCGGCGGGTGCAAGAAACGTTTACGACCGACTGGTTCAGGGTTTATACGAATGAAGATGTCGTCGGAGTAGAGCTGGCGGGGGCCTTGAAGAACGTCATCGCCTTGGCTGCGGGCATTCTGGATGGCTTGGAAGCGGGCATCAACGCCAAATCGGCGCTGCTTTCCCGCGGTTTGGCGGAAATCACCCGCTTGGGCAGCGCGATGGGGGCCCGAGCCGACACCTTCTTCGGGGTGACCGGGGTCGGGGACCTAGCCACAACGTGTTTCTCGCCTACGGGGCGAAACCGTAGCTGTGGAGAGCTGCTGGGCCAAGGAAAGACGCTTCAAGCAGCGCTTGACGGCGTGTCGGGGGTGGTCGAAGGGGTGCCCACGGCCCGGGCGGTGATGGGCTTGGCCGCCCAGCATGACGTAGAAATGCCGATTGCTGAAGCGGTGAATAAAGTTCTTTTTGAGGGTTTGGATCCGCGTGTGGCGATTGCGCAACTGATGTCACGCGAGCCCAAGCCCGAACGCGTGGGGTAGTTGGTGATTCAGTCGGCAGGTGGCGGCCGATAAGCCCGCGTGTTCTGTGGTTTCCATATGTCGAAGGGCCTGCTGGTCTTCTTGGTCCTGCTTGGCGGCTGCCAGGCGGTCCCCCGGGCCCGTTTGTCGGGCCCGCTCGAGCCTTTTGCGACCGTTGAGCCCCTGGAGGGTGGGGCGGTGTTTCTGGAGATTGATCCGGCAGCCCACCACGGCGATGGGGCGGTGATGCGGGTCAATGACCACGCCTGGGGCACCGAAGCGGTGGTCTGGCGTGGGGACCACATCGAGATCGGCTATCGCCAGGCGCCCCGGGCGGGCCGGCTGGCCTACCGGACACTGGGCCGTGGTCCCAAGGGGCTGGTCTACTTCGAAACCTCGCGGTGGTTCGACGACGGGTTTCCGGCGCAGACTCAGCGCGTGGGGGTGCGGCCCTATCGCGACCGGGTGCCGGTGGCCGGGGCGCGTTAATCGCGGCAAGAGGGATGTTCTGTAACGGCGGGGCGGAGCAGAATCGGTGGCGATGGCGTGGCGGGGTTCAAGCCCCGGTCTCGGACCGACGATGCCCAACCCGGCCCGGTCGTTCCGTGGCTGTGTATCACGCTCCATCCGCTTGCCTGCGGCCATTTGGCCCGGAGACCCAGCCGCCATGCTGTCACTGAGTTCCCCACCGGAAGCCGCCTCGCAGGCTCGCCCCGCAAGCGACACCGCCCGTCTGTGGCTTTCTGAACAACAGTGGATGGGGCTGCTGACGCGTGTGCGCAGGGGTATTGCCCGCACCGACCAGCCCGGCGGGCTGAGCGGCGCGACCGGTGACCGTGAGCACGCCCGCCACGCGCCGGATTTCTTCTGTCTGATTCGCTTGGGGTCCGGCGGTCCAGAGGTGTCTGGTGAACGTGGCACGTATCAAGTCTCGACGCGCAATATCTCGGCCGGCGGCATCGGGTTCATCCACGACCGCGAATTGAAACGCGGGATGCGGGCCACGGTCGCGCTTCAGCCCCGTGAGGGGCAAGGCTTGATCCTCTCGGCGCGGGTGGCGTGGTGCCGCCCGCTGCCTGACGGCGACGGCGACGCGTTGTTTCAGGTTGGCGTGCAGTTTGATCAGCCCGTTGATGTGGATCCCTTCATCTACGCCGCGTAAGCCCGACCTTGCCAAGACCGCGCTGGATACCTCTTTCCAATTTCGCCCAAAGAATCCTCGCCGATGACCACTTCCTCACCACGCCCGCTCGATGAAAACACCGCCTCGGCCCAACCGCTTGCCGCGGGCGAGCCCGAGTGGCCGTGTGACCCGATTGAATCGGTGTTCGCACAGACCCGCGACGGACAACTCAGCGAGACTCAGTGGCGGGACGCCATCGAGCGGATTGTCGCCGCCACCGATCCCGAACTCGAAGCACGTTTTGCCGGCCGGCGCGCCGGAGGTGAGCGGTATTTCCGCAAAGCTTCGTGCATGATGCGTGTGGAGGATGCCGCCGGTCAGGTCGGGATTCATCTGGTGACCACCCGCAATCTGAGCCGCACGGGTCTCTCAGTGATTCACGGCCAAGAGATCGCCGTCGGAAGCACCTGCGTGCTTGTTCTTGAGACCCCCGAGGGCCCGGGCGTCGTGCGCGAGGCCTTTGTCGAATGGTGCCGGGCGGTAGAAGTGGGCCGTGGCGGAGCGGCGCCGGCGTTCGAGTTGGGCCTACGCTTCGAAAAGGATATCGACGTGACTCCGTTTCTTGAGCCGCGCTGAATCATGTTGGGTAGGGGCGTATTCGATTAGCAGTGCTCGCGGCCGTTGAAAAAACCGAGGGGTGCGTCCGGCGAGAATTTCGCGGAGCCTCGTTGTGGAAAATCCTTGCAGCTAAGGTTGGGGATCGTTTTGAAGCCTCACGCGATGGCCGTTTTCGATCGGGCTCGCTCCGCGCGGTTTTTTTAAACGAAATGTCAGGCCTAATTTTCTTGGTTGTCATCGCGGTCTGCGGTGAAGCACCCGCACGGTCTGGGGGCCAGATGGGGAGCGCCCACTGGGCGTTCGTTGCGCTGCGGCGTGCGTAAAACCTCTTTGTTTGTTCGTTAGCCGCCGTGGTCGCGCGGCTTCAATGCCTATCGGGCCTTTGCCCGGAGGGTGGCAGAGGCTGACGTAGGCGGGGTTTTTACCTACATCCCCAAGATTTCACCGACGGCAGAGCCGACCCCACTTAACCCGGCTCGGTGTCCGGTCGATATCCGGCGGTGTGCGACCGCTCTCTCAGGGCTGGTCGCGGACCGGTCATTCACCATTGCCCCCCCCCGGCATTTTCATACGCAAACGCGAGGCATCGATGGAACTCGACACGATTTTGAAGACAGCTCTGGGCCTCGGCTCTTCCGACATCCACCTGGTGTCGGGTCACCCTCCCCTGGCTCGTGTCCACACCACGATGACCCCGCTGGACTACCCCGTCATCACCCCCGAGGGCGCCATGCGCATCCTCAAGGAGATGACCACCCCCGACCAGATGCGTGTGTTCGAGAAGATCCGCGACGCGGACTTCTCGTACGAGATTCCTGGCCTCGGTCGCTTCCGCGTGAACGCCCACAGTCAGCGCGGCACGGTGGGTATTTCGATGCGTGCGATCAAGACAGAGATCCCGCCGCTGGAGGATCTGAACCTTCCGGACGTCATCAGCCGCCTGACTTACCTGCCGCGTGGCTTGGTGCTGGTCACCGGCGATACAGGCTCGGGTAAATCCACCACGCTTGCGGCCATGATCGACGCGATGAACAAGCGTTATCACAAACACATCATCACGCTCGAAGACCCGGTGGAATACGCGATGATCAGCGACAAGTGCTGCATCGAGCAGCGTGAGCTTGGCCTGGATACGCCTTCGTTTGCCAGCGGTCTTCGCCACGTGCTGCGTCAGGACCCGGACATCATCCTCGTCGGCGAGATGCGTGACCTCGAAACCACCGCCGCGGCCATCACGGCTGCGGAAACGGGGCACCTGGTCTTCAGCACCCTGCACACTGTGAATGCCTCGCACACGGTGGAACGCATCATCGATATGTACCCCGCGGATCAGCAGAACCAGATCCGTTCGATGCTTGCCAACACCCTGCAGGCGGTGGTCAGCCAGACGCTGTTCCGCCGTATCGACAAGAAGGGCATGGTGCCCGCGGTCGAGACGATGTTGTGCACCCCCGCGGTGCGGAACCTCATCCGTGAAAACCGTGCCTTCGAGATCCCGAACGTCATCGAAACCAACCGCGCACTGGGCATGAACAGCCTGGACAACGCGATCGCCGAGCTGTTTTTCAACGGGATGATCAGTCGCGAAGATGCCATTGCCCAGTCGGCTTACCCCGAAAAGCTGGAACGCGCACTGGTCGCGTAAGCAAGGCCGAGCGTCGCGTAGCGATGTCGAGCCGTCGCGGGCCACGCCCCCTTGGGGCGGGCCGTTTACTGGAAGAACCCCTTGCCGCGAAAGGCGGGGCCACGCCGCGGAATCCCGCGACGTCGAGGACCGAGAAACGAGATGGCTAGCGTTCGACGTCTAGCAGACAGAGGCTAAAGAAATGCCAAATTATCAGTACCAGATCCGGACCGGCGGCGGTCAGATGACCACCGGCCAGCTCGTCGCCGACAACGCCATCGCCGCCGCGCAGGCGCTCAGGGCCCAGGGCAACACCGTGTTGAACCTCACGCCCATCAGCGGTGGAGTGTCGAGCACCGATTGGAAAGCCAAGCTCGCCGCCCTGAACTACACCTCGGGCCCAACGGCGAAGGATGTGCTGGGATTTACCACGCAGCTGGCGGTGATGGTTCGAGCAGGTATTTCAATCCGCGCAGCCCTGGACGGGATCGCGGACCAGACCGAAAACGTCAAGTTCAAGCAGCAGCTTTATCAGATCAAGCAAGACGTTGAATC
>JALZVY010000017.1 GCA_023300125.1 Phycisphaera sp. | reverse complement strand
GTGGGACACGCTGAGAAGATCATGACCACCTGCATGTCCGGGCCGTCTAGGCCCATGAGACCGGCGAAAACCCAGGTCAACAGCGGCACCAGGCCGCATTTGAACAGCGCGGTGACCAGCCCCAGCCCCAGATGGCGGCGGACCGGGTAACTCACCAAAACCCCGCCCAAGCTGAGCAGCGCCAAGGGCCCGGCGGGCTTGCCCAGCAGCTCCAGGCTGGTGCCGACCACCGTGGGCAGGCCCCGGCCCCAGGCCCCCAGGGCCATGCCCACCACGCAGGCCAGCAGCAGCGGGTTGGTGGCCAGCGACACGGCCATACGGCGGGGCATACCGGCGCTCAAGCGCTGCTGGGACGCGACCAGCCCCACCACGCCCAAGACGTTGTACAGCACCACGGTGGGGGCAAACACGAAGGCGGCCTTGGCAAGCAAGACGCTGTCGTCGTGGCTGGCCAAGGCGATGACCGGCAGGCCGACAAAGGCAAGGTTTCCGCGGAACGCGGCCTGAATCAGCACCCCCACCGACGCCCGGGGCACCCTGCCGATCCACGCGGCGGCCCACGCGATCAGGGCCGCGGCGAGGGTGGCGCCGCACAGCACCACGGTCATCTGCACCGCCGCGTCGTCGGCCGCCGGTGGGGCCTGGGCCAGCACCCGCACGATCAGGGCCGGCAGCGCCACCCAGTACACCAGCCGGTCCAGGCCTTGGCGCAGCGCGGTGGACATGAAGCCGGTTTTTAACAGCACCGCGCCCAGCGCCACCAAGACGCCCAGCGGGGCCAAGGCGTTGACGATCTGCAGGGTCATCGGCCGGGGTCACCTTTCCAGAAAAGCTTGGCCGCGTACCGCGGGGCAGAGCGCCGCCCAAACGCCTTCGCCCCCAACAGGGCTAGCTCGGGATGCGCTTGGTCTTGCCTTCTTTGGACGCCTCGACCGCGGTGAGGATGACGTTGAGCGCGCGGTAGCCCTCGGTGCCGTCGATGACGGGCTTGCGCCGCTCACGGATGCAGGTGGTGAAGGTGTCGATCACGTCCGAAGAGACCTGCACGTCGTTGCTGGCCATAGCGCCCACGTTGTAGCACTCTTGCTGACCGTCTTTGAGCTGAACCACCACGCCAAACGCGGGGTCTTCGCCGATGCGCATCACCCCGTTTTCGCACAGCAGCGTGGTGCCGTTGGCCTCGTAGCTGCCGTAGTTGGTCCAGGAGATGTTGATCGAACCGATGGCTCCCGAAGCGGTCTTCAGAGTGAGCCAGGCGTTGTCGTCGACCGGGATATCGCGGCCGTCGGGCAGCTTCTTGTCGCGGGTGGTGACCTGACCGCCCACGTGGGTGAACTCTTCACCCAGCAGGTAGCGCATGAGGTCGGCTTTGTGGATGCCCAGGTCGCCGTTGACGCCCAACACCGCGAGCTTCTTTTTGAAGAACCAGCTTGAGGCCCCGTCCACCGACCAGCCGTCGGGGCCGCCGTGTTTGAAGCTGGTTTCAAACGACAGCACGCGGCCCAGGGTGCCGCGTTCGAGCACTTCGCGGGCTTTGATGTGCGCAGGCATCAGCCGCTGGTTCATGCCGACCATGAGGTGACGCCGCGCTTTTTTGGCCGCGGCGATCATCCGTTTGGCATCGGCCCGGGTGGTGGCCATGGGCTTTTCAACCAGCACGTGCAGGCCGCGTTTGAGCGCGGCGATGGTCTGTGGGGCGTGCAGGGCGTTGGGCGTGGCCACGACCACAGCGTCGAGCTGAGCCTCATCCAGCATGGTTTCCCATTGGGTCCAGGCGTTGCCGCCGAAGCGGTCGGCTTGCTCGGCGGCGCGGCCTTTGACCGGGTCCGCGATGCCCGCCACCACCGAGTCGGGGTTGGCGACGCACTCGGGCAGGTGGCGGCGCTGCGCGATAGCGCCGGCACCGATGAATCCGTAGCGGGTGGGTTTTTTGGACATGGGGCTTGGGTTTCTGTGGCTCGCAGGCGTTGGGCGTTAGGGCCTAGAGCCTAGTCAAGCAGGGGATCGGTTGGCGATTGCACGACGCAAAATCCATCGGAGGCGAACCGCCAAGCGGCGGCATTCGTGCTGGGTGAGCTAAGCTCTAGGCCCTAGCACCTAAGGCCCCGTCGCACCGCGGCGGCCCCGATCTCACTTGATCTCGGACAGCTTCACCGGGCAACGGTTCTTTGCGGCTTGGGTGACGGCTTCAAGCACACGCTGGGTGATGTAGGCGTCGGCAAAATCGGGCACGGGCACCAGGGGTTTTTTGCCCGCGATCACGCGCACCATGTCGGCGGCTTGGTTGACGAAGCCGTGCTCGTAGCCGATGGCGTGGGCGGTGGGCCACCATGCCTCGGCGTACGGGTGGCCGGCGCCGCCGTTGCTGACGTTGATGGTGCTCCAGCCCTGCATCTTTTCAGGCAGGGTGTTGTCGTACCACTCAAGCTCGCACATGCGTTCGAAGTCGAACTTGATGGCGCCTTTTTCGCCGTGGACTTCAAGCCGGTTGCCGTTTTTGTCGCCGGTGCTCAGCCGCGTGGCTTCAAAGGTGGCCAAGGCGCCGCTTTTCATCTCGGCGGTGAAGACCACCGCGTCGTCGACGGTGCTTTTGGCTTTCTTGGTTTTCTGGGTCGATGCGCCGCGGCCGCTGATCTCGCCGCCGGCCCCGCCTTCGAGCACGGTGCGTTCTTTGATAAACGTTTTGAGCACACTGCCGTGGATCGTGGCGAACTCGTCGCCGGTGACAAAGCGGGCAGCATCGATGGAGTGGGCACACAGGTCACCCAGCGACCCCGACCCGGCTTTGGCGCCTTGGAAGCGCCACAGCATCGGGGTCTCCGGGCCCGCCCAGTCTTGGAGGTAGAAGCCGCGGACGTGATAGATGCGCCCCAGCCTTCCTTCTTTGACCAGCTGGTGGGCCATGGCCAAGGCCGGGCAGCGGCGGTAGTTGTACCAAACGAAGGTTTGGTGCTTGGGGTTGGCTTTGCGCGCTTTCTTGGCCGCGGTGACCATCTCCCGGGCGGATTCCAGGGTGTTGGCCAGGGGCTTTTCGCAGGCCACGTGCTTGCCTGCCTCTAAGGCGGCCAAAGCTTGGTCGCGGTGGACGTGGTTGGGCGTGCCGATGTCCACCAGATCGATG
>JALZVY010000016.1 GCA_023300125.1 Phycisphaera sp. | reverse complement strand
CAGCGGTCCACGAAGCAAGAGGGCAGCGGGCATGAATCCCCTTTAGCGGGCGAGGGAGCGGGCAAACTAGTTTAGAGCGTCGGCGCCGCAGATAGCCCGCGGCGCGCGACGCTCATCGTGCAGCCCCCTCGGAGGCCTTCAGCCTGTTTCATCGCGGTTTTATCGGCCCACACGCTGTCCGGTAAAACCCCGCGCAGCGGCCCGGGCCTGCGCCAGGGCCGCGTTACTCGCCGGGGATGTACGAGATCACCCCATCCCACGGGCTGCTCGCCGTCGCGTACAGCTTCTTGGGAATCCGCCCCGCCCCGTGGCCCAGCCGCCCCGCTTCCAAAGCGTGGCGCATCGCGTGCGCCATGGCCACGGGATCTTTCGCGTGGGCGATGCCGGTGTTCAGCAGCACCCCGTCGGCCCCCAACTCCATGGCCTGGGTCACGTCGCTGGCCGCCCCCACCCCCGCGTCCAGAATCACCGGATAGTCCGGGTCGCCGTCTTTGAGGCTTTCCAGAATGATCGCGATCGCGTTGGGGTTCAGCACGCCCTGGCCGCTGCCAATCGGCGAGCCCGCGGGCATCACGCTCGCCGCGCCCGCCTCTTTCAGCTTCATCGCCATCACCGGGTCGTCGCTGGTGTAACACAGCACCTCAAACCCGTCGGCCACCAAGGTTTTGGTCGCCTCCAGCGTGCCCACGGGGTCGGGCAGCAGCGTCTTCTTGTCGTTAAGCACCTCCAGCTTCACCCAGCTCTTGCCCGGGTTGTCCAGCTGGTCCAAGATCTCACGCCCCAGCCGGGCCACCCGCACCGCGTCGTCGGCCGTAAAACAGCCCGCGGTGTTGGGCAGCACCGTGTAGCGCGACGTGTCCAGATAATCCAGCAGCGACTTACCGTCGGCGTCGATCAGCCGCTCGCGGCGCACCGCCACGGTCACCGCGCTGCAGCCCGAGGCATCCAGGGCCTGCTGCATCTGCTCGTAGTTGGCGTACTTGCCTGTGCCCACAATCAGGGGCGAGGCCAGGGTATGCGAGCCGATCTTCAGAGCAGCGGCAGCGGGTTCGGTCGATGGGGTGGGGTTGGACATAGGGCCACAGTCTAGAAAGCAAAACGCCCGGGCATGTGGCCCCCACGCCCTTGGGCCCCACCCACTGCAGACACCACGGGTTAGGCTGTGTCCCCATGCCCGCCCTCGCCCCGTTCAAATTCGTACGCGGTTTTGCCTCCCGGCCCCGGCAGGTGGGAGCAATCATGCCCAGCAGCCCGCGGCTGGCCGCCGCGATGGTCCAAGGGCTCAAGCTCACCTCCACGGGCAGCGTCATCGAATTTGGCCCGGGCACAGGGCCCTTCACCCGGTCCCTGCTCGCCGCCCAGCCCAGCGGCAGCCGCTACTTGGGCATCGAGCTGGACCCGGACTTCCACGCCTACCTTGAGCAGACATTTCCGGCCGCAGACTTCGCCCACGCCTCGGCCACGGAAGCCTTTGACCTGCACGCCCAACGCCAGATGCCCCCGACCCAGGCCATCGTCTGCGGCCTGCCCTTCGCCAGCCTGCCCGTGGCGGTGCAAGACGGCGTGGTGACCAACATCGACCGGCTGCTGGCCGCCGGTGGCACCTTCCGCACGTTTCAATACCTTCACGCCTTCAACATGGCCAACGCCAAGGCCTTTCGACACCGCATGGACCAAGTCTTCGGTCCCGGGCAGTGCGTGGCCAAGGTGCTGCGCAACGTCCCGCCCGCCTGCGTGATGAGCTGGACCCGCTGAGGCAAGGCACCACCGCCCGCAACCCAATCATTGCCCCAGACCGACAAAAAAACCCCGGCACAAGCCGGGGCGGTGCGTCAAGCGATAGTCCAAACACGGCGAACCCAATCGGCTCAGGCCCCGCGCCGGCGGCGGGCCAACAAGCCCAGCCCCAGCAGCCCGGCCACCGCCGACGAAGGCGCAGGCACCGCGCTAGGGGACGGCGACGGCTCCACCGGAGCCGAAGAAGCGATCGCCACCGCGTTAAAGCTAAATAACGAGCGAACCGTTTCGTCTGCGCCCACAGGGATGCCCTGGTCAATATTCACGGTCTGAGTCACCAAGTAGCGCCCCGGGCCCAAGGTGCCCGTGGCATCAAACGAAAAGCCGTCATCCGAAAACGAGTCGAAGGTATCCAATTGAGACAACGCCACATCCGAGTCAACCTCACCTTCAGGGATATCGATTCCGTCGACGGTGGTCGCCACGCGCAAACCGTCAATGGTGCCGAAAACAATGACGCCTGTATCGCCACCGACCTGCGTAAAGTGAGAAAACACGTCGTCCCCTACTCTCTCACCGGTAACAAGATCAAGACGACTAATCTCAATAAAGGTTGTGTTCGTTAATGCGTCGTCCGAACCCGAGTGTTCCGCGGTTGCCGAAAGCTCAAACGTGAAGTCGGAATCAACCGCAAAGTCGTAGGTCACCGACGAAAGCACACCGTTCGCCGCATCGATGTCAGCCGGCACCGCGGCCGAATCTTCAAACGCTCGGACCTGCTCACGGAACTCCAGGTCCGAAGAAAGCTCGAATCCCCCGTCGGTCTCGACCAAGCTCGTCGCCGTGCGCCCGCTCACCGTGCTGTAGACGTTGGGGGTTTCGCTGCTGGCCAGCAGCGTCGAGACGGTGCCGGTCCGTTCGGCCACCCCGTCGACCGAGCCATCGGGCAGGGTGAAAACAGTGACCGAAGCGGCGTAGCCCGCGGGGGCAGACAAAGTAAGGACCGCCCCCAGGGCAACTGAGGGGGTGGCAAGCAAGCGTGACATGACTTTCCCCAAAACAAGAACCTGTTTTGATTCAAACACAGAACAAAACACAACACATTAAAACAGCCCTAAAGATATCGCAGATCGCCAAAAAGAAACAACCTGAGAACAGGCGACGACCGACGCGATCCGCTCACCCCCCGCCCACCAGCGTCACCAGCTCCAGCACGTCGCCGTCACTCAAGGCCGTCTCGGCGTGCTGCTTCTTGGGCACCACCGCCTCGTTCAGCTCCACCGCCACCGCCTGGCCCGCCAGGTCCAGGGCTTCCAGAAGTTGGTCGATTCGCATGACAGATCCGGGAAACACGCGTTTTTCGCCGTTGACGGTGATTTGCATGCCCCGATGGTAGCCCGAACGTTAATCTGATTGGGCTTGCCCCCCCGCCTTTTCCCGAGCCGCCCCATGCCCGACGCCTCGCCACCACGTACCTCGGCGCCGCAGACCAACGCCACCATGTCCGAACCGGCCACCAGCCGTATCTACGACCTGTGGGCCAAGACTTACGACTGCACCTTCGGCCGGCTGATCCACAAGCGTCAGACCCGGGCGATTTCAGAGATGCGCCACCAGCCCGGCGACCGCGTGCTGGACCTGGGCATCGGCACGGGCATGAGCCTGCACCAATACCCCGACACCCTGGAGGTGGTGGGCATGGATCTGTCGGCGGGCATGCTGGCCAAGGCCGCCGAAAAAGTGGACGAGCACAACCTCTCACACGTGTCGCTCATCCGCGGCAACGCGCTGGAAACACCGTTCGCAGACCACAGCTTCGACCACGTGGTCATCAGCCACACCATCAGCGTGGTCAGCGAGCCCAACAAGCTGCTGCACGAGGCCAAACGGCTGGTCAAGCCCGACGGGAAAATCATCGTGCTCAACCACTTTTGCTCCAAAACCCCGGTGGTGGGCTGGTTTGAACGCGTGGCCAACCCCTTGTTCGTCAAAATCGGCTGGCGCAGCGACCTCACGCTCGAAGAGTGCCTGGAAGGCGTGGGCCTGCGCGTGCTCTACCACTTCAAAACCAGCGCGGTGGACATCTGGCAGATCGTGGTGCTTTCGCCCAAGCGGCTGCCGCTAACGCCGGGTTGAAACACCCCGGGCGTGTCTTGGCAACGTGCCGGGCGGGCGATGGGCTCGAAAGCAGCCTGCCCCGCAT
>JALZVY010000015.1 GCA_023300125.1 Phycisphaera sp. | reverse complement strand
GCGGGTCCTTTTCTCTGCGCAACGCAGGCGAGGCGAGCCGAAAGACCGGCTCACCGGTGGGCTACGCCCACCACGGGTTCTCTGCGCTTCGCGGCGAACCCGAGCAAATCGCTTTCGCTTCGCGAAAAGGACCCCAAAGCGGGTCCTTTTCTCTGCGCGTGCGGCCCCAAGCCCACACAAAATACGGCTTATCCACCCAAGCAAGAAATACTCTTCGTCCCCGCCGGGTTTCCCCCTCGGACGCCGTCACCAACGCGCCCGTTTGCGCAATCACTCAGCCAGCCCTGCCGGTGAGGCTGAACGCCGTGCCGCCGCGCGATCCCATGGGCTTTTAACCCCCACCGGTGCGTGGCACCCCGCCCCACCCCACCTCGGACACAAGGAGTTCGCCGTGCGAAGCCTTCACACCTCCGAGCCCGACACCCTCAGCGTGCTGGGCCTCACCTTCCGCATCGACGCGATCGATACGCCCCACAACAGCGAACGCTGCTGCTGGTCGATCGCCGACGAGCGCATCACCCTTTCGCGCAACACCTCCGACACGCACCGGCCCGAACTGCTCCACCGCGCGGCCCGGCTGATCGCCGCCGAACTCACCTTCGGCCCCGCCAACACCGGCGGCTGCGTGGTGCAGCACGCCACCCCATGCTCCGCCGCTGGCTGACCGGGCGCCCCGCCAACAAACGCTCGTCGTCAAAACGACCACGCCACCAAGACCCAAAAGAACACCGTCTAGCGCGTCCGGTACAGGTCGTGAACGCCGATGTAATGCGCAACGTCCGCGTCCACCATCTCGCCCAGCGACTCCCCCGCCCCAACCCGCCGCCGCACCTCCGTGCTGCTCACGTCCAGCGCCGGAACCTCCACCACCCGGCCCCGCCAGTCCGCAGGCACATCGGCCACCGTCTCGGGCGGGCGCACCATCACCACCGGCTCGGCCAGCTCGATGACGCGCTGCCAGTCTTTCCAGCTCTCAAAAATCTCCACCTGATCCGTGCCGATCAGCAGCCGCATCTCCGCCCCGGGCGCCACACGCGTGGCCAGGTCTTCCAGGGTGTCCACCGTGTAGCTGGGCCGGCCGTCTTCTTCCACCCGCCGGATCTCGTCGTCCAGCACCACCGCCGTGTCCGCCGCGATCGCATCGGCCAACGCCAGCCGCAGCATCGCCAAACGATGCACCCCCGCGGTCTGCTGCTTGTCCAGCTTGTGGGGCGCCCGGCCCGCGGGCAGATACAAGATCACGTCCGCCCCAAGGGCCACCCGAACGGCCTCGGGCAGCTCCACATGCGCCCGGTGCGGCGGGTCAAAACTGCCGCCAAAAATCAGCAGGCGGCGGTATCCACCAAGAAGTGACCCCGTGTTCCGGTGCCCAAGTGGCCCAGTGTCAGATTCAGAAACATCGGACATACCCCCCATTAGACCAGATCGCGTCGATATCTGGCCGCCAGCACGGCAGCAAGAAGTAACGCCGCAACCCATTTGAAGCAGGCCACACCGCGGCCTCGCCGAGGCCAACCCACGCCGCCACTTGGCCGCTCTCCCGCTCCCCCACTATTCTCATGCCATGCCGACCTACATCGACGATCAACCCGTGTCCCTGCCCGGCCCCAGCTTGAAAGAGCTTTTGGACGCCGCCCGCGCCAAGCTGGCCAACCCCAGCCCCGAGGCCGGCCCCACCCGCGGCCCGGGCCGCGTGGTGGTCGAGATCCTGCTCGACGGAGAGAAGCTCGACCCCGACACCCTCGCCGCCCGCGGTGGCGAAGACATGAGCGACCGCGAAATCCGCATGAACACCGCCGACCCCGCCCGGCTGGCGGTCGACACCCTCGAACAGATCCGCGGCCGGCTGGCCGACGCCGCCACCGCCCAAAAAGAAGCCGCCACCCTGCTTCAGCAAGACCAAGCCCAGGCCGGCTACGAAAAAGTCGGCGGCTCGGTCGCCGCCTGGCTGCAAGTACAGCAAGCCGTGCTGCACACCGCCATGCTGCTGGGCATCAACCTCGACGACCTCAAAGTCGGCGGTCAGCCCGCACACGCGGTCACCCAGCGCTCGCTGGAACAACTCGAAACCGTCAAAGAGCACCTGCAAGCCCAAGACCCCGTGGGCCTGGCCGACAGCCTGGCCTACGAATGGCCCGAGCTCACCGACCTGTGGTTCGAACTCATCGACACGCTGATCCAGACCATCGAGGCCTGACCGGCCCCGGCCATCCCGCCACCGCCCTGCCACGGCCCCTTGGCCTGGCCCGCCACGCATCGCCTCGGCCCGCGTAAACTGCCAACATGTCTGACCCTCAAGCAGCCCCCGCCTCGGACGCCGCCCCCGCCCTGGACCACCCGGCCCTGGCGGTGATCAAATCCGACTTCAACGCCGCCACCCCGCTGCAAGCCACCGCCTTCCGCGGGCAAACCACCGTCGTCGTCGACGAAGGCGACCTGCACGCCCTGCTGCAGTTCCTGAAAACCGACCCGCGCTGCGGCTACGACTTCCTGTCCGACATCGTCGGCGTCGACTACCTCAACTACCCCAAGCCCCGCCACGGCGGACCCACCGGGCGTTTTGGCGTGGTCTACAACCTCGAATCCACCACCCACAACACCCGGCTGCTGGTGAAGGTGCTGCTGGACCCCACCCTCGACACCCACGGCACCGACGACGACCCCGCCCTGCACGTGCCCACCGCCACCGACCTCTGGGCCGGAGCCGAGTGGCTCGAGCGTGAAGTCTTCGACATGCTCGGCGTGCGCTTCGACGGCCACCCCGACCTGCGCCGCATCCTGACCTGGGACAGCTACCCCGCCCACCCGCTCCGCAAGGACTACCCCGTCCGCGGCCGCGGCGAACGCGAGGACTACCGCGTCGTCGCCCGCGACGACGCGTAAAGCGCCGCGCTTTCGTTGCGACGGCACGGGAACAACGCGTGCCGATCGCGCGACCGATCGCTGCGCTCAACCACGAAGGTCACGAAGGCCACGAAGAACACGAAGAAAGGCAAGAAGCCCCACGCCCTGGTTCTTCTTCGTGGCCTTCGTGGTTAAGCGAAGCGCGTCCGAGCCAGACTGCGTCTACGAGAGGCGTGCGATTAAGATGGCGGCATGGGTTGGCAGCAGGAGAATCCCCTGTTCAATCTCATACTTTTGAGCCTGAAACGCCTAACGCGACCATTGTTGGTTTCATGAGCCGCACTGCCGAACGCGCCGAAGTAACGCCAAGAATCACTAACATCCATCTACACCACGATGAACAAAATTAAAACATACGACGGGTATTTTGTTTTTTCAAAAACAAGCGTCGAGAAAAACCGTGACATTCAATCCATTTTCGACAAACACGACTTGCTGGCCGATATTGACCTCGAAGCTGTAGAGTTCGAATTCGCGGGGCGTGATTTTGGCGATCGCATTGTTTACGCCTTTCAAGAATTCGCAAGGGTGATTGATTCCGCAGATGGAGAGCTTCGTTGCGAGATAGTTGACGATGACGACGATGAGATTGACCCGAGATACATTTTTTTCACCATCCAAGATGGCCTGCTCTGGGAACAAACCGGGACGATTGTCAGGGGACCGCGGAAGGCGTGCGAGTAAGATGACGGCATGGTCTTGCAGCAAGAGAACACGCGATGGTTAGTTCACTCCGACAGCACCCGCCTCCACAAAAAACGTGCCGCCCCCTTCGCAGCTCTTTTCGGGACGGCCGGTTGCTTGCGGCAGGCAATCTACATCGCATGAGCTCGGCTTTAAATGCACTGGGGATCGGCCAAGAGGAAGACCAATGAAAAAACGAGATGCGTGGATGATGAAACTTGCTATCCCGATTGTGTTGTTTTTAGTTGCGATACCGGGGTGCCGCGAACGACCTTTGGCTCCGGCCGAGGGGCCAATGCCCTTGAATGATGGGTCGGTAACACGATATGTAGGACAACCAGCAGGGATGACGTCAATGCCTTTTGTAAGGTGGAGACAAGGAGAGGTATTTATAAAGCCGTCTGAACGCATTCGTCCCCTCGAGGTGCCTACATGCGATGTGTTCGATTCTTATGTAGAAAAGGCGGTGGCACACGGAACAGCTTCGCCCGGCGAGCCATTTTCTGCGTCGGCCATCGTTGTGTCGCTTGATCCAGACTTGGTTGTTTTGTGTATCTGGCATACGCCTGGCGATAAACGACCGCTTCCGTTTGGCCGTTGGGCACGGAGTTCGATAAAGAAAGAATGGGGGGGTATTAACGGGGTTAAGGATATGCGAAATGTAAATTCGCTCTGTAGAATGGGGTGGAACGTTGGGTCGGTTGTCCAGAATACAAAACATGTGATCTTAATTAATTCGGAGGGGGATGCGCGTGAACTACATTTCGATGCCATCGGTGATTCAATCGATGTGTTTTCAGACGAAGAAGTGACGATCCAATTCACGCGGGTGTCAAAGCACACCATTCGCTGTTTCCGGATAGAGAAAGGCGACGAAGGTGAGAAAGACGAGGATGACGCCGAAGACGCCTTAGGTAAATCACTTTTGAACCCGAAAACGAAGCCCGGAAAAAGCGATTCTGCGGGCTAGCCACCCCGATTCCCAAGGCATTCCGTCGCGGCTTACTTCGCGACGACCCGTACGGCGAAGGGATCTGGCGCGACAGGTTTCAGCCGGCATGACGGCCGTCATGCTCAAGCCGCGCCGCGATTGATCGGTTT
>JALZVY010000014.1 GCA_023300125.1 Phycisphaera sp. | reverse complement strand
CAACCCAACGAAACAGAACCCGCATATACCCAACAACAGACACACAACTAAGGACGAGACAATGCTCAAAGGATTAGGTGGCCTCGGCGATATGGCCGGCATGATGAAAAAAGCCCAGCAGATGCAGACCGACATGGCCGCATTGCAAGACGAATTGCACAACGTGATGGTCGTTGGCGAAAGCGGTGCGGGTTTGGTGAAAGCCACGGCTACCGCGAAGGGCGAGCTCAAGGCGCTGGATACCAGCCCGCCGAGCATTGACGAGTTCAACAAATGGATCAAAGAGGGGCTTAAGCCCGAGCAGGTTCAGGAGTTCGCGGACAAGGGTTCGATCGACATCGGTTGCGATTTTGAAGTGGACGGATCCAAGCACCGCTTCCGGGTGAACATCTTCATGACCCGTGGCCGCAGCGCGATCGCGGCCCGGCGTGTGAGCAATGAAATCCTGGATTTCGAACAGCTGCACCTGCCCGCGGTGATGTCCGAGATTGTGCAGGTTCGTCAGGGTCTGGTGCTGCTGTGCGGGGTGACGGGGTCGGGCAAGTCCACCACCATCGCGGCGATGTTGGACTGGATTAACAAGAACCGGGCCTGCCACATCCTGACCATCGAAGACCCCATCGAGTATCTCTTCGAAGACAAAAAATCGATGATCAACCAGCGTGAGGTGGGGCTGGATGTGCTGGATTTCCCCACGGCACTCCGCGGCATGGTGCGTGAAAACCCTGATGTGGTGCTGATCGGCGAGATGCGCGACAAAGAGACGTTCGAGGCGGCCTTGCAGGCTTCCGAAACCGGCCACCTGGTGTTTGGAACGATCCACGCCTCGTCGGCGAGCCAGGCGTTCAACCGCATCTACGACCTGTTTGAGCACGAAGAACGCGAGGGCATCCGCCAGATTCTGGCGTATCAGATGCAGGCCTTTGTTTATCAAAAGCTGCTGCCCACGCTGAAAGAAGACATGGCCCGGGTGCCCGCGGTGGAGGTGCTGCTTCAGAGCCCGCCGACGCGGAAGTTGATCGTCGATGGGCGTGAAGACGAATTGGAGAAGGTCATCAAAGACAGCCGCGAGGGCGGCATGCGGACCTACGTCGACAGCCTCGTGGAACTAGTGGAAACCGGCTATATCCACCCGCGGGTGGCCCAGGCCAACGCTCCAAGCCCCGAGGAGATTAAGATGCGGCTGCGTGGGATCAGCACTGGCTGACCCGCGGTCAACGTCGTTTCCGTCTCTCGTTCTCGCCTTCCTTCCCGCACCAGCCCATGATGACGACGCTTACCCTCGCCAATTCCGTGTTTTTGATGAGTATGGCTAAGCCCATCCTCTTCGTGCTTAGCTTGGGGGGGTGGGCGTGGGTGGTGGCCTTCCTGGATAAGGACGCGGGCCTGTACTACCTCAAGCGCGAGCTGTTCAACTTGCTGCACGTGGTGGCGGCGGTGGTGGGCTTTGGGCTGATGCTGTTGGTGCCGGTGTTCTGGGTGGGCCTGCCAATGGGCATTTTGGTGGTGGCGGGTTCGGTGGCGGGTTATGTCGTTTACCGCAATGGCCAGGTGCCCGAGGCCGAGAAGTGGAACGCCTCGCTGGAGAGCTTCCATGACAAGCGTGAGCAGAAACAGGCCGCGGCGCGGCAGGCCAAGGCGACGCTGGCGGTGACCGGCCCCGACGGCCAGGCCTGCGCGATCCCGGTGCCCGGGGAAGAGGATGCGACGCCTTATATGCAGCTGGATCAGCTGCTTGGTTTCGCGCTGCCACGCAATGCCAACCAGATTGATCTGAGTGTCGATTCGGCATCGGCCAAGTGCCGCGTGCATGTGGATGGCGTGCGCTATCCCCAAGAAGCGCCCGAGCCCGCCGAGGCGGTCAAGCTCGTGGACTACATCAAGGCCTTGGCGGGCATGGACACCGAAGACCGGCGCAAGAAACAAGACGCCAACATCGAAGTCCGCTTGGAGAACGAGGGCACCCACAAGGTGCGTGTGGTGGCGGCGGGTTCGACCAAGGGCATGCAGCTGCAGATGTCCATTAACCCGGGCCAGCACAGCAACATCCCGTTTAAGCATCTGGGTTTTTTGCCCGCCCAGGCCGAGCCGGTCGAGGCGCTTCTGAAAGAGCCGGGGCAGGCTGTGATCGTTGCGGCCCCGCCGCATCACGGCGGGCCGACCACGCTATACAGCTTCATGCACGAGCATGACCCTTACACCTCTAGCCTCGCCACGCTGGAAGACGAGAAGCTTTTTGATCTCGAAGGCGTCAGCCACAACCTGATTGACCCAGGTCAATCAGGTGCGAAAATCAACGAAAAGCTGGGCACGCTGCTGCGGGCCGACCCTTCGGCGTTGATGATCAGCCGTGTGGCCGATGCCGACACCGCCAAGGCGCTGGCCGCGAGCGCTCCGGAAATCCGGCTTTACATCCCGATCCCCCAAGACAGCACGTTTACGGCGCTGCAGCTCTGGCTCAAGACCACCGGCGATCCGAAGCTGGCGGCCGAGGGCTTGGGGGCGGTCATTGCGCAGCGTCTGGTGCGTCGCTTGTGCCACACCTGCCGGGTGTCGTATACGCCTGATCCTTCGGCCCTGAAGAAGCTGAACCTGCCCGCCACCAAGGTGGGGGACTTGTTCCGTGCCTCGGGCAAGATCATGATCAAGGAAAACGAAGTGCAGTGCCCGGATTGCCAAGGCATGGGCTACCGCGGCCGGGTGGGCGTGTTCGAGGTCATGATGATCGACAAAGCGGCCCGCAAGTACATCGCGGCCAATCAACTTGACACTTTGCGTTTGCACCTGCGCAAGCACAAGATGCTGTACCTGCAAGAATCGGCGCTGGCCAAGGTTGTGGACGGCACCACTGATATTAAAGAAGTCACCCGCGTGATGAGCTCGAAATGATCCTTAACATCGTCCTGATTGTTTTCGTGCTGGGCATGGCCATGATGTGGTCGACCTACGGGCTGTTTTCGGCGTTGATTCACCTGGGGCTGGTGATCGTGGCCGGATCACTGGCCTTCGCGCTGTGGGAACCGCTGGCCTACGGGGTGTTCTTTAATTTCCTACCCACCGGAGCGTGGGGGGTGTCGCTCCTGGGCGGTTTCGTTGTGATCCTGCTTCTACTGCGGGTGGTAACGGACAAGTTCATTCGCGGCACGTTGAAAGTGCACCGTCTGGCAGACCAGGTGGGCGGCGGTGCGGCGGGGGCTGCCAGCGGCGTGTTGACCGCCGGCGTGACCCTGCTGGGCCTGAGCTTTCTTCCGCTGCCCCCGGACATTGGCGGCTATCAGCCTTATGAGGTCAAGAGCAACGGGTTGGTGGGCCCGGTGGAAGGCGGGGGGCTGTGGATTCCGGCGGACACGATGGCGGCGAACCTCTTCACCCGTTTGTCGGGGGGCGCGTTCTCGACGGGCACCCCGTTGGTGTCGTATGTGCCCGACCTCGCCGAGGCTGCGACGCTCTTCCGTCTGGGGCGAACTTATGACGAGAACCTCTCGGTGGTGTCAGCCCCTGGTGGCGTGACCGCCAACGCCACGGCTTTGTTCGTGGGCGATCAACTGCCGGGTATCGACCCGGGGCTGGCTAAGGGGTTGCTGGCTGCCATGGGAGGCGGGTCGCGGCTGGTGACGGTGGTGACCAACTTCACCAAGGGTGAAAACGCCACGACCTACGACACCGATGGCATCTTGCGGCTGCCGGCGACCAACATCCGCTTGGCCACGCGCCGGCGTGGTGAGCATGGCCAGTGGGTGGCGCCGGTGGGCTTTTCTAAGCCCGGCGACAGCGGCCAGAGGTTTTACGCCTTGGCCAACAACCAGATGATGGCGTCGAGCCGGGTACCCAACCAAGAAATCGCATGGCATTTTGTGGTGCCCTCGGACCGCGAGCCCGACTTCTTGCTGGTGCGTAACACGCGGGTGCTGCTTCCTGCAGCGACCGAGGCCGAGCCCGCAGATTACGCGGCGCTGATCGGCAACCCCGACGCCAGCGGCGGCGAGGCGCAGGACGCTTCGCCCAAGCACGCCCGCAGCGGTGGGTTGGCCATCGACGCGGAGCCCAGCGGTTTTTCAACGCATAAAGCGGTTTACATTGAACAGAACGATAAGTTGCCTGCCAATGTGTCCAAAAACAACGCCCAGTTTTTGACCTACAACGACACCGCGGTGATCGAGGGTGAGGGGTTGGCCCAGTCCGGCTCGGCGGGACGCAACACCACGCTTTCAACCATGGACGTGAGTCCTGCGTTGCGGGCGATCCGCGTCGAGATGGAGCCGGTGCGTGCCACCAACAGCTTCACCACGTTGGCCCGGGGGGCGGGCGCTGCAAACATTCAGGAGATCTGGCTGTCGGACATCCAAGGCCAGACCTACCGACCTTTTGGCTATGTGCTGCGTAAACAAGACGGCCGCCAACGGTTCAAAGTCTTGAGTGGCGGTGAGCTGCGCAACAATGTGGATCTGCCGCTGAACGAATTCGTGAACGGCGACCGGCTGTATGTGTACTGGCAGGTGCCCCCGGCGACCACGCTCAACGGGTACCACGTCGGTGGGGCCGAGCAGGGCTTCAACTTCGCGGTGAACTAATGGCCCTCGGGTTCTGGTGGGCGCGGAGATGACGCAAGCGCAACCCGATTTCGCGGGACGGCAGGTCACTGTCATGGGCCTGGGCCGCTTCGGCGGCGGGGTGGGGGTTGCGCGGTTTCTGGCCGAACGTGGGGCGGACGTGCTGGTCACCGACATGCTGGGGGCCAACGAACTGGCCGCGAGCGTGGCGAAACTGGAGGGTTGCGGGGGCATCCGCTTGCGCCTGGGCGAGCACAACGTGTCGGATTTCACGACCTGCGACGTGTTGGTGGTGAATCCGGCGGTGAAGCCGGGCAATCGTTTTGTGCGGGCGGCCCAGGCGGCGGGGGTGGAGATCACCAGCGAGATCCGGCTGCTGGTGCGGCACCTGCCGTCGCGGCAGCGCACGATCGGCGTGACGGGCAGCGCGGGCAAGAGCACGGTGACGGCGATGATCGGGCACACGCTGCGGGAGGTTTTCGGGCAGCCCGGCGAGGTGCCGCTGGCGGAGGCCGGCGGATCGACGCCGACACGCCAAGACGCCAAGACGCCAAGAAGAAGTGTCGAGGGGGCCGGGCTTTGGGTGGGGGGCAACATCGGTGGGTCGCTGTTGGGGCGGATCGATGACATTGGGGGTGACGACTGGGTGGTGTTGGAGCTTTCGAGTTTTATGCTCGAAGGTTTGCGCGAAGACCGGTGGTCGCCGCACATCGCGGTGGTCACGAATATCAGCCCCAATCATCTGGACTGGCACGGGGCGATGGAGGCCTATGCGGATGCGAAGCGGGCGCTGGCGGCGTTTCAGGATGAGGCCGACGTGCAGATTGCGGGCTCTGCGTCGGCCCGAGAGGTGCTTGATCCGCGTCGGCCGATGCAAGAGGGTGCGGCGGTTTCGGATCTGCCCGAACTTGCCCTGCCGGGGGGGCACAACCGCCTGAACGCGGCGACCGCTGCGGCGGCGATCAGGGCGGCGCTGGGGCGCGACGCGGACCTGCGCCCGCTGGCGGGGTTCGCGGGTTTGGCTCACCGCTTGCAACCGGTGGGCGAGCACGCGGGGGTGCGCTACTTCAACGACTCGAAGTCCACCACGCCCGAGGCGGCTCGGCTGGCGATCGAGGCCTTCCCCGAGCAGTCGGTTCGCATCGTGCTGGGTGGCAGCGACAAGGGAAGTGATTTGGCGCCGCTGGCCCGCTTCGCGGCCGAGCGCTGCGTGGGGATTTATACGTTGGGTGCCACCGGCGACGCGATCGCCGAGGTCGCGGAGGCTTTTGAGCCGCCGGCCGGGCGGCCTGAAAGCTGCGGGGCGGTGGCGTGGCCGCCCCCGACGGCGACGGTGCGGCGCTGCGGCACGCTGGCGGCGGCGTTGGCGGCGATCCGTGCGGACGTGCGGCCGGGGGAAAACGTGGTGCTTTCGCCTGGGTGCGCGTCTTGGGATCAGTTTGCGAATTATGAAGCGCGCGGCGACGCATTTGTGGCCGGCGTGCGAAGTCTTGCGTCGTGACCTGCGCGTTGCGTCTGGGTTTTCAGCCCAGCTTCCGCAGCGCCGCGATGCGGGCTTCGGTCTTGGGGTGGGTGCGGAACAGGTCGGTCATCCCGTGGCCGCTTCCGCCCAGGGCGCTGAGCGGCTGCACGATGAACATGTGGTTTTGGCTGGGGTTTTCGTGCTGAAGCGGGATCCGCTGGGCGGTGGCGTCGAGTTTCAGCAGCGCGTTGATCAGCCCGTGGGGGCTGCCGGCGATCTCGGCGCCGTCTTCGTCGGCGACAAACTCGCGGCTGCGGCTGATGGCCATCTGGATGATCCCCGCGGCCATGGGCGCAAGGATCATGAAGGCCATGGCGACGGCGGGGTGCACGTCTCGGTCGCGGCCGCCGAACATGAAGATCCAACCGATCGAGCTGATCGCGCCGGCGATGGTGGCGGCGATGGTGCTGGTGAGGGTGTCGCGGTTTTTCACGTGGGCCAGCTCATGGCCCATGACGCCCGCCAACTCGTCTTCGGTGAGCAGTTGCAGGGCGCCTTGGGTCACGGCGACCGCGGCGTGCTTTGGTGAACGGCCGGTGGCGAAGGCGTTGGGGGCCTGCTGCGGGCAGATGTAGACCCGGGGCATGGGCAGGTCGGCCCGCTGGGCCAGCCGTTCGACCATCTGCACCAGCGGGTGGGCGGGATCGTTCAGTTCCTCGCCGCGCATGGCCTTGAGCGCGATCTTGTCGCTGAAAAAGAAGGCAAAAAGATTGCCCGCGCCGCCCAGCAGGAAGGCGAAGATCAGGCCCTGGGTGCCGCCGATGAGTTGGCCCGCGAGCAGGATCAGCCCGAAGAGTCCGCCCAGCAGGACGGCGGTTTTGGTGTTGTTGATCAGGCGGGTCATGGGGGCTCCGGGCAAGAAGGCGGTGCTTTCACTCTACGGTTGCAAGACGCGTGCCGGTTCGTGGTCCGCGGGGTCGGCCGCTTGAGAGGTTCTAGGGCGATCTCTGAGCCGGCCGCTGCCGTTTCGGCGGGCGGGCACGGTGGACGCCCACGCGCCGTGGCAGCCTGGGGCCGCGCCCGGAGCGCCGGCCCTGCGAGTTTGAGACGCCGCGGTGTCAGAGTCGCAAGTTTCTGACACAGATCTGCGTCAGTGGCCCGGGTTCAGCGGGTGGCGAGCTTCCAAGCCGCGACGACCATGAGCAGGACAAACCCCACGCGGATCAGGTTAAGCGGAAGGGTGTGAGTCAGGCGGGCCCCGAGGCGCCCGCCGGCCCAGGCGGCGGGCGCCAGCATCAGGCCCAGCAGGAGCCCGGCGCCGGCGCCGCCGACCAGGGCGGTGTCGGGGGGCAGGTGGCTGCCCAGGGTGAGGTTTTTATAGGCCGCGCCCAGCGGGGCGCTCACGCACATGGCCGTGGCCGAGTTGCTGATCGCACGCCGCAGGGGCCGGCCCAGAAGCTGCTGCTGCATGGGCACGGCCAGGGCCCCGCCGCCGATGCCCAGCAGCCCTCCGGCCAGCCCCATGAGTGCGCCCACGCCCGCAAAGCCTCGGGCCGCGCGGGCTCCGCGTGACGGCGGGCCGTTGTCTTGGGCCGTGGAAGCGGTGCTGCGGGCGCCCGGGCCCCACGCACGCCAGAGCTTGTGCAGGTTCACCAGCACCACCCACACCAGCAGCACCGCCAGCGCCTGGGCCAGCAGGCGGCCGCCCTGGGCTCCGCGGAAGGCCGGGAGGTTGCTGATCGCTACGCCCAGCAGGATGCCCACCGCGGCGGCGGGGAGCATGCCACGGACCGCTGCGGGGTCGATGGTGCCCGCCCGGCGGTGACGCAGCATCGCGGGGATGGCCACGGCCACGTTGGCCACCATGGCCGCGGCTTGGAAGGCGTGCTGCTCGCCCGGGGCCGAGCCGCCTGCGGCGCCCAAGAGCCACACCAGGCCCGGGATCATGATCACGCTGCCGCCCACGCCCAGCAAGCCTCCCAGGGTGCCCGCCACGAGGCCCAGCAGCGACACCAAGCACAGCACCAGGGGCAAGGGCATCGCGTTCATGAGGCCTTGAGATCCCGTGGCGGTTCGGAGCGAAAAGGGCGGCAGGGGGGCGGGGGGGCGCCGCCGATAATCCAGGATCGGCCCCGGCGTTGTGGGGTGATATCCTTCCGTCGGTCGAAGATCATCGGACGAAACTTCGGACGGAAAAGTCCCCGTGGGCAAATACTCGCTCACCCCGCATAAGGTAACGCATGGTCGAGCCTGATCCCGCCCTGCCCAGTAGCGCCAACCTGGCTTACGTCGAACAGATGTACAACGCCTATCTGGCCGACCCCGCGTCGGTCGATCCGGCGTGGTACGAGGTTTTTCGCGCTTGGGGGATGGAGCAGGGCCGCCCGACTCAGACCACGTTGAAGCCGCGGAGTTTGTTCAACCCCGCGGGGGCAAACGGCGCGGGATCCCCAGCACTTGGTGGCCACGGGGTGGGCGATGGCACCGCCGAGGCCTTGGTGCTGCAGCACCGCGTGGACATGCTGGTGCGCAACTACCGCGTGCGGGGTCACGTCGCGGCGCACCTCAACCCGTTGGTCGAGCCCGGTGAGCTTCCCCCGGAAATGCACCCCAGCTACCACGGCCTGACCGAGGCAGACTGGGACCGCCCGTTTGTCTTCACCTCGACGGTGCCCGGCGACCGGGTGCGCACGCTGCGTGAGATCGTCGATCAGCTCAAGCAAACCTATTGCGGGTCGATCGGGGTGCAGTTCATGCACATCGACGACTTGCAGGTCCGCCGCTGGCTTCAGCTGCGGATGGAGTCGACCGAGAACCGCGTGGAGCTGACCCGCAAAGAGCAGATCCGCATCCTCACCCGGCTCACCGACGCGGTGATCTTCGAAGAGTTCATCCAACGCAAGTTCATCGGGGCCAAGTCGTTTTCGCTCGAAGGCGGCGAGACCCTGATCCCGTTGCTGGACCTGGCGCTGGAAAGCGCTGGCGAACAGGGCGTGCGCGAGGTGGTCATCGCCATGGCCCACCGCGGCCGGTTGAATGTGCTGGCCAACATCCTGCAAAAAAGCCCCCAACGGATCTTCCGCGAATTCGAAGACATCGACCCCGAGCTGTACTTGGGCGGCGGTGATGTGAAGTACCACCTGGGTTACTCCAGCCAGTGGCACACCCGATCGGGTCAGGACATCCACCTCTCGTTGTGCTTCAACCCCTCGCACTTGGAATACGTCAACCCTGTTGCGCTGGGCCGGCTGCGTGCCAAGCAAGACCGCTCGGGCCACGAGAGCCGCGGAGACATGGGCACGTGCTTTTTGATCCACGGCGACGCGGCTTTTGCAGGCGAGGGCGTGGTGCAAGAAACCCTCAACCTCTCGCAGCTTGAGGGCTACAGCACCGGGGGTACGGTGCACATCGTGGTGAATAACCAGATCGGATTCACCACCCGGCCCCATGATGCGCGTAGCACCCGCTACGCCACGGACATCGCCAAGATGCTTCAGGTGCCGATTTTTCACGTCAACGGCGAAGACCCCGAAGCGGTGACGCAGGTGGTTCGCGTGGCGATGGATTTCCGCAAGCAGTTCAAGCAGGACGTGGTCATCGACATGTACTGCTATCGGCGCCGCGGGCACAATGAGGGCGACGAGCCGACCTACACCCAGCCCCAGATGTACGCCCGGATAAAGGAGCGTGCGACGGTGCGCGAGGTGTATCTCGATCACCTCAAGCGGTTGGGCGGCGTGGACGACGCCGACGCGGACCGGATTGTTGAACGCCGCACGCACTTGCTTGAACAAGAACTCAGCGCCGCCAAAGACGACCAGAACACCCCGCGCAGCGAGGCGGTCTCGGGTCTGTGGAAAGGCTACATCGGCGGGCGCGAGAAGCTTGCGCCCGACCCCGACACCGGCGTGGACAGCGCCCGTTTGTCAGAGCTTCTTCGTCTTCAGACCCAGACCCCCGAAGACTTCAAGCTGCACCCCAAGCTCAAGCGGCTGCTGCGGCTCAAAGAAGAAATGGCCGACGGCAAGCGTCCGCTGGATTGGGCGGCGGCCGAGAGCCTGGCCTTTGCGACCTTGGCGGTGGACGAACACCGTGTGCGCATCAGCGGGCAGGACGCGCAGCGCGGCACCTTCAGCCACCGCCACGCGGTGATGCACGACTACGAGACGGGCGCGACGTACTGCCCGCTGCAGCACCTGTCCAAAAACCAGGCGCCCGTGGACATCTACAACTCGCCGCTGAGTGAGGCCGGCGTGCTGGGCTTCGACTTCGGCTACTCGCTGGATTACCCCTGCGGGCTGACCATCTGGGAAGCGCAGTTCGGCGACTTTGTGAACTGTGCCCAGGTGATCATCGACCAGTTCATCAGCAGTGCCGAAGACAAGTGGAACCGGCTGAGCGGCATCGTGATGCTGCTGCCCCACGGTTTTGAGGGTCAGGGCCCCGAGCACAGCTCGGCGCGCCTTGAACGCTTCTTGAACCAGTGCGCCGAAGACAACATGCAAGTGTGCAACCCCACCACGCCGGCGCAGCTGTTTCACCTGCTGCGGCGCCAGGTGGTGCGCAAGTGGCGCAAACCGCTGATCGTGATGACGCCCAAGAGCCTGCTGCGGCATCCCCAGTGTGTGTCGACCCTCGACGACCTGTCGCCGGGCACCGCCGATGCGCCCCAGCGTTTCCGCCGCGTGTTGGCCGACCCGGTGGTGGGGCCTGGCGCGGCCAAGCGCATCTTGTTGTGCTCGGGCAAGATCTACTACGACCTGTTGGCCCGCCGCGAGCAGCTGGGCCGAGACGACGTAGCGATCTTGCGTCTAGAACAGCTCTATCCCTTCCCGGTTCAAGAACTCACCGCGGCGCTCGAACCCTACGGCGACGACGCCACGGTCACCTGGGTGCAGGAAGAGCCACGCAACATGGGTGCCTGGCAATTCCTCAAAGGCGGCTACAACTACAAGCTGCTGGACCGCTGGGCGATGAACCGCGTGGCGCGGGCCACCAGCGCCAGCCCTGCGACGGGCAGCAAAGCCGCCCACGGCATCGAGCAGGAGACGCTGATGGCCAAGGCCTTCGGCGATGAAAAGCACTAATGAAGTTCAACCCCGCGGTGCGGGGTTGAATCGGACGTCGGGCTTTCACGCCTGACGCCCCGCACACGTTTTCCTTTTACTTGTACGCTTGCCAGAGCAACGCGCACTTCGCACTCGAACACGCAACAGGCGATCCCGTCATGCCCACCGACCTCATCGTTCCTCAAGTCGGCGAATCCATCACCGAAGTCCAGATCGGCCCCTGGCACAAGCAGCCCGGTGAGGCGGTCAAGAAGGATGAGGTGCTCGTCGAGATCGAGACCGACAAGGTCACTCAGGAGCTCTATGCCCCGGCCGACGGGGTGATCGTCGCCATCGGCATGGCCGAAGGCGAGACCGCCGCGGTGGGCGCGGTGATCGGCAGCTTTGAGGCGGGTGC
>JALZVY010000013.1 GCA_023300125.1 Phycisphaera sp. | reverse complement strand
GCGGATCGCGGCCTGGCCCGCATCCTTCGGCAGCGAAGCCCGGACGGGTTCGTGGTCGAGTACCGCTACGACGACCGGGCCCGCCTGGCCGAGGCCGAGTTGGAAGTGCTTTTGGACGATCCAAAGCGTGCCTTCGCGGTGCTTGACCGCTACGAGAAGCAGTTCGGCACGCGGCCGGACCTCATGCCCGCGGCCCTTCAGCGGCGGATTTTGCTGCGCGTGGAACGCGGCGACCTGGCCCGCGCCCAAAACGAAGCCGCTGCGATGATGGGCCGCTTTCCCGATGGCGCCGCGGCGGTGATCGGCGCGGTGCTCAACGATCTGGAGTTGCGGCTGGCCCCGCTGGGGGAGCATCACCCCGACGTGGCACCGCTGGCCGACACCGCCGCGGCGCTGGCCAAGTTGCTGGCGGATTGGGCCCGCGGACGGGGCCTCGACGTGCGAGAGATGCTGCCTTATCACCTGGTCGTGCTTAAGAGTCTGCGCATTGCCGGGCGTCCCGATGAAGCCATCGCCTACCTAGGCGACACGAATTTGGCCGAGGATTTCCCCAACCACGCCGACGTGCTGCTTGAGCGGGCCCGCGTGCTGGCGGGATCCAGCGACCCGCAGCTTGTGCGTGAAGCCCGTCCTCTGCTTAATCGCCTGCTCAAGGCCTTGGTCGAGCCGTACCCCGACACCTACTGGCAGGCCTGGGTCACCCGCATGCAGGTGAGCCTTGCGCTGAACGAAGGCGTGGACCAACTGCCGCGCCGCGTGCGTTTGCTTGAAGCCCGCCACCCGGATCTGGGCGGCCCCGAGACCGCGGCCAAGCTCCGCGCGTTGGCGGCCCAGGCGGCGGGGCGGTTGTAGGGCGGGCTTGGTTGGATTGACGTTTGGTCGGCGCGGGCTTTGGGTTATCTTTCTATTGCGTTTTGCATTGTGTTTTGCATCGTGTTTTGTATTGAGCGTCGCGATTGCGGCGCGGGTCATCCGCATCCAGAAGAGTATTTCATGGTTTTTTCTCTGCCGTCGCCGACGTTTCGCACTTCATGCTTGGCCGCGTTGCTGGTGATCGCTCCGGCAAGCCGCGCCGCAGATGACACGTGGGTGGGCGCCGCGGCCGCGGTGGAGAAGTGGAAGAGCCCTGCCCAATCCGCCAGCGACGAAACAAAGTCTCATCCGCTGCGTGCAGATTTGGCCGCGCTGATCGCCGCGTCACCCGCGGACCACGCCGCGGCAGCGGATGCTTGGCTGGCATTGTTTGATCGTTGGCTGGCGGAGAACCCGAATTCGGATCTCTTAGAAGAGACCCGCTACCGCGCCACGGCGCCGCAAGCGGACAGCATGCCGACGCTCGATGAAGTGCTCGCGGCCCTGCCGGGGCCCGACGCGTGGCCTGCGCTGGCGCAGGCCGTGGCTGCGCGTTCTGAAGGCGAGGGGTTTGCGGGGGCCGGGCAGCGGGCCTTGCGTCTGCTCAGCGCGTGGCTGGTGCAGGACGACGCGGGCTTTCGCACAGCGGCCAGCGAAGCGTTGGAAAGTCTGAAATCCAATAAGAATGACAACGGTCACCAGGCCGCGTCGCTGGCGAGTGTCTTTATCGAGCTTGCCGATGAGGGGCAGGCCTCGACATCCGCCGAGCAGCTGCGTGAAAGCGTGAAGTTGAAAATCGAGGCGGCCCGCAAGAACAACCCGGTGTACTGGTTTGAACTGCCAGACCTGGTCACGCATCTGGACGACGACGAAGCCCGCGCTTTGGCCTTGGAGGTTCTCAAGCTTCCCATTGAAACGTTGCGGATTGATTTGGGCGATGAAACCAAAGCGCTGGTGCGGTCGGTGGCCACGCAGCACGCCGCGGAGTTGGGCAAGCCGCGCTGGGACCTGGTCGACGACATCGACGCCGAAAGCGTCGCGCTCTACGAAGCCCTTGCTGCCGCGCAAGAGGCCGGCGAAGACGTAAAAACCACGGCCGCCGAAGCGGAGGCCGACGAACCCGTGGCTGACCAAAGCTTCTTTGATCAACTGGTGGGCCTCGTGGTGGGCAGCAGCGATCCCTATGCAGACCGTTACGGCGGATACGACGACGGTGCCGATGCCCGTGCCCGCGACGAAGCCCGCGTGTACTACCTGCTGGGGCTCATCGTGCAGCGCCGCACCGATGACGCGGTACGCCTGGTGGACGCTCATTTCACCGGTGACGGCGACGGGCTGACGCTGCAGTACGGCGTGACCCGGACCCTGGCCGCGGCGGGTGCTTGGGAGCCGCTGTTCAACTTCGCCGACCGCATGCTTGACCGGCCCGACGGCCAAGCCTTCTGGCCGATGTACATCGAGGCGGCTGCGCAGATCGGCCGCAGCGATGCCGCGCTGGCCCGCGCCGAAGCGGCGCTGGCCGAGGGGCAAGACGACATCGACGCGAAACGCCGTGCCCGTCTTCTGGGCCTGGTGGCCGATGCGCGGCTGGCGGCGGACCACGTGGAACAAGGCATTGACGCGCGGCAGCAGCAGATCGACGCGTTGGAGAAAGACCGGATGTCCAGCACCTTGCAGGAGGTCATGCGGCTGCATCTTCAGATTGCGCAGATCGGCCACCTGCAAGGCCGAGCGGATTGGGTGGACAGCGGTGTAGCCGGGGCCCAGGCGGCGCTGGCCCACCCCGATGAAGATGGCTACACGCGGTCGTACTCGGTGCAGGCGTTGTCCGAATTGTTGATCCAGGCGGGCCGCGGGGCGCAGGCCGAGACGCTGTTGCTCGATGAAGTGGGGCGTCTACAGAAGATCGCGGCGCGTCCGCGTGACGACTACCGCTACCGCGGCAACGCAGGCGACACCCAGGAGGCTTTGATCCACCTGGTGGATCTCTATGCGTCGTCCCAGCGCTGGGCCGATGTGCGGGTGATTTTGGAGCAGGCTCCGGGCTGGGAGGCCAAGGACCTGGCGGCGATCTACACCGAAGCCATCGGCAAGCGAACGACCCTGGGCGGGATCGCCGCCCAGGCCCTGCATGAAGCGGGACGCGACGCCCAGGCGCTGGAGATCTTGACCGCCACGCTGCTGCAAGAAGCCGGAAACGACGCGCTGTACGCGCTGCTTGTGGACATGCGCGGCGACGACGCAGCTGAATTGTTGAGCCGTTTGCGGGTGCGCGACCGTTTTGAAGAACGCCCGCTGATCTGGCAGGCGCATCTGGACCTGAACGCGGGGCGGCTGGACGCGGCCGAAGAAAACGTGCGGGCGGCGATCGCGATCGATCCGTCTGACGGTGAACAGGGTCCGGGGGATCGCATGCGGGCCTACGACGTGCTGGGCAAGATCCTCCGTGCCCGCGGCGACGCCGAGAGCGCGGCCACGGCCGAGATTATGGAAGGTGCGGTGCGTGCCATCCGCACCGCCGAAAACGCCGACCGGTTCTACACCGCGGGCTTGTTGTCCCGGGCGGTCACGCTTTACAAAAAATCTTTGACGCACTTCGCCGATGCCTACTGCATCCAGTCGCGGTTGGCGGTGCGTTTGGCTTCGATGGGGCGTATGACCGAGGCGGCGGTGCACTATCAAAAAGCCTACGAGTTGATGCCCGACAGCTTCGGCCGGGTGGAAAGCCACTGCTTCGGTTGCGAGGGTGTGTTCCGCGGTGAAGAAGCCCAGGGTGTGGCCCAAGAAGTGTTTGGCCGGCTGGCGCTGCTCTTCCCGCTTAAGCCGCAGGTTCACTACCTGCGTGGCTATCTCGCTTCGGACCGCGGGAAGCAATCTGCCGCGTTGCCGCACTACCGCCGCGCGGTGGAGCTTGACCCTGATTACCTCAACGCGTGGTCCAAGATCCAGGGGCTTAGCGGGCACATGCAGCTGTCGCGAACAGACCGCGACGAGGCCATTCTCAACATCTTCCGTTTGGATCCGCTGGGCCGCCACGCGCAGGTCAACATGGATACGGTGGGCGACATCGCCGGCGCGTGGCGGGCGGTGGAGAAGGCCCAGCCTCTGCGGGTCGAGCCGCCTGTCGCCCTGCTGGTCTTGGGCAAGCAGGCCGCGTCCGCGGGATCGAGGCAGGCACGGCGGCGCTTTCTGGGCTCGACGCGTCATCGCCAAGCGTTGATGACGCCAGGCGAGATGCTCGTGGCGCACCAGGTGACCACCGCCGTACGCCAGATTCTGGAAGCTCAGGCCCAGCCCTTCTGATCAAAGTGCGCCTGGGATGACCATCGCGCACCGCGTGGCCCCGCCTTCGCTTCTGGGGCCCGATGGCCCGGGCGAAGGCCCACGGAGGCAGCGGGTTTCCAGCCCGCCCCTACAATCCGGTCTATGCAACTGCGAAACCTCCCCGGAACCGATCTCACGCTCTCCCTTTTGGGGCTGGGCAACTTCACCTTTGGCGTCGACTGGTGGGGCACCTTCACCGACGACCAGGCGGTGGCGATCCAGAACCACGCCTTTGACCGCGGGGTGACTTTTTTCGATACCGCGCCGGCCTACGGCAACTGGCGGGCCGAGGGGCTGATGAAGCAGACCCTGGCCTATGCCGGGCGCGACAACATCTGCCTGTCCACCAAGTTTGGCTACGACCTCTTTGTCGACCCTGGCGAAGAGGGCAGCCACCGCGAACGCAAACAAGACTTCAGCCCGGCCCAGCTGCGTAAAGAGTGCGAGCACTCGCTCAAGCTCATGGGCACGGATCACATCGATTTGTACCAGGCCCACAACATCAAGCTGCGGCATTACGTGCCCGAGCTGTTCGAGACCTTGGAGTCGCTCAAAGAAGAAGGCAAGATCCGCGAATGGGGCGTGGCTTTGGGGCCGGCCATCGGTTGGCGTGAAGAAGGGGTGGCCGCGTTTGCGGACCACGACGCAGCGGTGGTGCAGACGGTGGGTAATCTTTACGAGCAAGACCTGGGCCGCGAGTTTGGCGAGGTGGCCGTGTCGCGTGGCCGCGGGGGGGTGATCGCCCGTGTGCCCACCAACTCGGGCATTCTCGACGAAGAGTTCGACAACGACCGCCACGTGTTTCCTGAGAAAGACCACCGCAAGTTCCGCGACCGCAACTGGCTCGTGTACGGGCTTCAAAAAAACCAGATCGTCAAAGAGATGGCCGCTGACCTGAAGATGGGCGTGCAGGAGTTCGCGATCCGCTGGTTGGCGGACCAGCCGGCGATGGTTAGCATCGAGCCTAATATCCTGAGCACCGACGACGTGGACGCCTACGCCGCGGCGTGTGACGGCGTACGCTTGCCTGATGAGGTGCATGCCCGCTGTGCCGAGCTGTACGCCACTGATTTTGGTCTGGGCGACGACGCCCATCCTTGCGACTTCAAGTCCAGCACCGCCGAAGGCGGGAAGCTACGCTCGGGCTACGTCGATCCGCTCAACCTGGAAAACGCATCATGATGAATGGCCTTCTACGTTCGAACCGTCTCCGCGGCATTCGCCGCCTATTGGCGCCGGCGTTTGTGTGCGGCCTGCTTGCCCCGGTCAGCGCCGCGGGCATCACCGCCGGGTCGGACGACCTGGGCGCGATCTGGTTTCTGGGTGACTCCATCACCCAGAGCAACGCGGACGGCGACTCGAAAGGTTCTCCGCGCCAAGCGCTGCACGACCTGTTGGCGGCCAAGGGATACCACTTTTCGTTCACCGGCCATGCGCGATCCAACCGCGAGGGGCTGCCCAAGACCCAAGACGAGCCGGCTGACAACCTCTATCACTATCACTCGGGGGTCTCAGGCATCCAGATCGGAAAGAAAGACGGCGATTCGGGCATCACCCCGAACCTGCCCGACTGGTGGTCGCAGGGACGCCTCGCGGTCGTGAAGCCCGACGTGATCTTGGTCATGATCGGGACCAACGACGTGGGCAGGGCCAACGACCTGCGCAACGCCCCGCGCCGCCTACGGACGCTGCTGCAGACAATCTACGCCCAGCCCGACGTGGGCCAGCCCACGGTCTTCTTGGCCAGCATTCCTCCCAATGGGCGGAGCGACAAGCAGGCCGCAGACGTCGCGGCGTTCAACGCCCGCGTGCCCAAAATCGTCGCCGGCTTCAAGAAGCGTGGCCACGACATCCATTTCGTAGATCAGTTCGTCGCTTTGAATGCCGACTATGCGGCCAACATGCGCAAAGACAACCTGCACCCCAACGCCACGGGCAACCAAACCATGGCGTGTCAGTGGTTCGAGGCCATCGAATCGCTGGCGAATCCGCAGCCAATCGACGAGCCCGCGGCCGCAAAGTAATGAGCTCGGCGGGGGCTGAGCCGGCCACGCGTGGATTGGATGCTTGGGGGGGCAAGTCTGTTGACGGGTTGTAGGAGCTGGCCGGGTGGGGGGCGCGGAGGCCCCCTTCGGTGCCGCCAGACCGATCTTTGTGGTGAGTAGCGTGGGCGTGTTTCCGAGAAGTGGGGGCTCGTATGTTTCATCCGATCGCCCCAAGGGAGATCGCGGTGCGTCTCGATTTACCTCCGCTTTTTTTAGGAATTCTCTGTGAATCAGAATGCTTGCTTAACGCGTCTCGACGCTCATGGCCTTCTCGGCGACGCTGGCTGGATTCGACGCGGAGGCCGAGGACTTGGTTCAATCCGTCGATACCCCCGTCTTAACGGCGTATCAGCAGCAGGCTCAATTCGCTGACACCGTCACCGGACCAACGCCTACGCTCACCGCGACGATCCGGGATTTTTTCCGCGGCGACATGGGTGGGCACCCCGATTTCAACACTTCCATGCGGAGCATTGAGGGGCTGCGGCAAGGCGCGGTCGAGCGGGAATTGAGTGCGGATCGACGGCCCGTGTTTGCCACGGTCCGCCCGTCCCAACCCTCCCCGTATAGCAACGCGGCGTGCTTTGATCAGTGGTTTCGCGATGTCCCCGCTGTGAATCACGTCATCCCGATCGAGCTCGCTTTTAGCCCTCGGGCGGATGATCCCAGCGTTTTGACGATCGATGGCTACAACGCCAACCACTTCCATGGCCAGAACTTCTTCCCCATCAGAGGGCTGGGCTTTGGCAACGAGGGCCACCCGAACAACTACTCGTTCACGACCCGCGTGGTGACAGATTTCACCTGCAACGCCGGCAGCACCCTGAAGTTTGTTGGCGACGATGATGTCTGGGCTTTTATCAATGGAGACTTGGCCATCGATCTGGGCGGGGTCCACCCTTCACTGTCCTCGCAGGTGATCTTGCTTGACGGACGGATGTTTGTCGAGTTGGACAAAATCCCCGTGGGCGGCAAGGTGCAGCCCTCCGATGCGTCCGGCGCCAGCCGTTTACAGACCAATTGGAACCGGCAGGGGATGTGTGGCAGCCTGCCGGCCAAGGCCGGGACCCACGGGTGGGTCGATTTTGGGCTGGCAATCGGCGATGACGGCCGATGCGTGTTTGATGTCGACAACCTTGAGGTGACGGTGCATACCGACGGTCCGCCGCCGACTGAGGTACAGGTGAATACGGTCAGTGGGCGGGCGGAGGTTCATGCGTGGGGCGGCAACGGTGCAGCCTACGCCCGACCGGGCAGGTGTTGGAGGGTGTGACCCTTGTCGCTGCCGACGGCACCACGGTGTTTTATTCGCCCGCGGGTCGGGGGGGGCGAGCTCCAACTGGATTTCTTCCACGCCGAGCGCCAGTTCGTCCAGTCGAATTTTCGAATCGACACCACCCTGCTGGGCCGAGCAGAGGCGACCGTCGGGTTCGCCGGTTACGACTGAGTCGTTCCCCGGAGGCTCCGTGCCGCACTGAGCATATTTCGAGATCAAGGATTTGGAGCAGGTTGCGTAAACAGTGGCCGCGTATGCTGGCTGCGCCGCGGCGTTGGCCTGCATCGCTGGCCCTATGGGTTCAGCGGCTTTGATCGCCTTGCCACGTCACGGCTCGCTGGCGCCTACCACTGCCACTTTTTACGCAATCTGCTCGAGGCCTTCCCGCCGATGGGTCAACCGCCCGCGGCGGCGGTTGCGGTTTGGTGGGGGCCGTAAAAATGGGCCACCCGCTCGCGGACCAGTTTGAGTTCGACCTCGGGCTCAAAGTAGGGCTGGCTGCGGCCTTCGGAGGTTTTGAGCAGGCGCTTCCAGGGCAGCGATCGGGTCTGGTCTTTCAGCTTCGCGACGCGCTCTTCGACCGAGCCGATCACCCGGGCCGGGCAGCCGCCCACGATGGAGCCCGGCGGCACGTCGCGGGTGACCACCGCGCCCGCAGCCACCAAGGCGTTGGGGCCGATGGTCACCCCCGGCAGCACCACCGCTTGGTGGCCCACAAACACGTTGTCGCGGATGTCCAGCTTGCCTACGGAGTCGAGGTTTTCGTTGTAAGCGCGGTTCAGCATGCCCACCGAACCGTCATGGCCGATCAGCGAACAGGTTCCGATCACCACGTTGGACCCGATCGACAGGTAGGCAGGGTCGGGAATCACCGCGTCGCGGTTGATCAGCACGTCGCTCCCCATGGCGTGCAGTCCACCAAAACGCCGTAGATAAACCGCATTCTGCTGGGCATTGGGCCGGCAGATCCGACGCCATAGCCCCACGCACCGGTTGTGCTTGGTCGCCAGTTGCGTAAGCAATCGTCGTAGCACGTTGAGACACCTTTCCTTGAGTCACTGCAGAGCCGCCCTCATTATAGTGAAGTTATCGGTCGTCTTGGGCCGCCGTGGCCACACGAGAAGTAGGATGTGCTCGGCGGGGCAGCGGTGAAGGTGTGTGATCTAGATTCAGTCGTCGCGGGGGTGGTGACGCGTGTTTTTGAGGTTTGTGCACAAGGCCTCTGTCTCAGCGACTGCTGCACCGCGGCCCTAAACTGCCGACTATGGCATACGGGCTGCACGACGAGAAACCCCTGCTGCACCAAGGTGTCCGCGTTGCGGTGCGTGCGGTGCAGTTGCCCCGGCCCCAAGACACGGCCGAGCGGCGCGAGGTGGTTGAGGCTGCCGACGCGGTGGTCATCCTGCCGCTGCTGGATGGCGACCGCGTGGTGTTGATTAAAAACCGCCGCTATGCGGTGAATCAAACGCTTTGGGAGCTTCCTGCGGGCACCCTGGAGCCGGGCGAAGACCCCGCGGCGGCCGCCCCACGCGAGCTGGCCGAGGAAACCGGCTACGCGGCGGGGTGGATCGAGCCGATGTCCCATTTTTTTCCCGCCCCGGGTTTTTGTACCGAGTGCCTGCACGCGTTTTGCGCCACCGATTTGACGCATGTGGGCCAAAACCTTGACGCCACCGAGGACATCCAGGCCGTGCCCACGGCCTGGGAAGACGCGCTGGCAATGGTCCGCGACGGCGTGATCTGCGACGCCAAAACGATCGCGACGCTGCTACATCACCACACCTTTGGCCGAGACACCACACGATGAGCTGGGACAACCGGGATTACAACCGAGGCGGCGGAGGCGGGTTTGGCGGGGGTCTGCCACGTCTTTCCGCGCAGTCGGCGGTCATGTGGATGATCGTCGCGAACTTTGCGGTTTTCGTGCTGCAAGGTGTGCTGGGAGGGGCCCAGCGCGGCTCGGCCTTGGCTCCTGAAGCTTGGGGCTTCTTTAGCACCGATAAAGCCGTTTACGGCGGGCAGGTCTGGCGGTTTTTGACTTACCAGTTCTTGCACGCAGACTTCATGCACTTTTTCTTCAACATGCTGGGGCTGTATTTCTTTGGCCCGCTCTTGGAGGGACGCTGGGGGGCGCCGCGTTTTTTGGCGTTCTACCTGTTGTGTGGATCCGCCGGCGCCGCGCTGGCTGCGCTGCTGGGCGCCGGGCTGCCGGGGCTGGGTGTGTTCCCTCCCGGGTCGGTGCTCGTTGGGGCGTCGGGTGCGGTGTTCGGGATTCTGGCTGCGTGTGCAGCGCTGTTCCCACACCAGCGGGTGCAGCTGTTGTTTCCGCCGGTGCCCATGACCATGCGCACCATGGCGCTGGTGTTTTTGGGCATCGCGGCACTCAGTGTGTTGGCGGGGTCGCGGAACTCCGGCGGCGAAGCGGCCCACCTGGGCGGTGCGGCACTGGGTTTTTTGCTGGCGGTCAAACCCGGCCTGCTGTCTTGGGCCGATGGCGTTTCGCCCAACACCTTCAAGGTGAAGTTGGTCACGCAAAAGAACGAAAAGGCCGCCCAGCGTGAAGTCTCCGCTGAGGCCGAGGTCGACCGCATCTTGGCCAAGGTGTCTGAGCAGGGGCTGCAAAGCCTCACGGCCAAAGAGCGCAAGACCCTCAACCGCGAGACGAACCGCAAACGCGGCTGAGCCCGTGGTGCCAAGGCGGCACGCTGGCGGGGCGCTCTTGCGTTAGGCTGGCCGCGCGATGTCCCAGACCTCTCAGCCCACCTCTTCGTCCGCCAACCCCGGCGCTGCACCCGACAACGCGGCGGCGTTGTCCTACGACCTGCTGAAACAAGACCCCGACCCCACCAGCAAGGCGCGTCTGGGGAAAGTTCACACCCCCCACGGCAGTTTCGACACCCCTGCGTTCATGCCCGTGGGCACCCAGGCCACCATCAAGGGCCTGATGCCGCGCGACGTGGCCGCCACCGGGGCCCAGACGATTCTGGCCAACACCTACCATCTGATGCTGCGTCCGGGTAGCGAACTGGTGGAAAAGATGGGTGGCCTGCACGGCTGGATGGGCTGGGACGGGCCGATCCTCACCGACTCGGGTGGGTTTCAGGTTTTCAGCCTGGGGGGGCTCAACGAGATCGACGACGACGGGGTGAGTTTTAAAAACCACCTCAACGGGGCGCGGGTGCGCATGACCCCCGAAGACTCCATGCGGGTGCAAGAGCAGTTGGGGGCAGACATTATCATGGCCTTTGACGACTGCCCGCCCGCGGCCCAGGTGAAGGCCAACCCCCGGGCGGGGGGGGCGGCGGCGGCCGAGGCTGCGCCGGTGATGAGCGATGCGGAGTATGTCGAGCGGGTGAAGGTGGCCAACGACCGCACGCTGAGGTGGCTGGACCGCTGCGTGACCGCCCACCGCGCCAGCGGGCGCTGGGACACCCAGGCCTTGTTTGGCATCGTGCAGGGCGGCACGGATTTGGACCAGCGCACCGCCTGCGCCGCCGCCGTGACCGCCCACGACCTGCCGGGCTTCGCGGTGGGGGGGGTGGCGGTGGGCGAGGGCCCCAACGAGATCGCCCGGGTGGTGCAGCACACGGCGCCGCTGCTGCCCGAAAACAAGCCGCGCTACCTCATGGGCGTGGGCTACGAGCGGGACATCGTGACCGCGGTGCGGGCGGGCATCGACATGTTTGACTGCGTGCTGCCCACCCGCAACGGCCGCAACGCCATGGCCTTCACCCGCACCGGGCGGATTCGATTGAAAAACGCCCGTTTTGCCGAAGATTCGGGCCCGATCGAAGCCGGCTGCGACTGCGTGGCCTGCGGCGGCGGGTTCTCACGCAGCTATTTGCGGCACCTTTTCCAGACCGGCGAGTCGCTGGGCGGGGTGCTGGTGAGCCTGCACAACCTGCGGCACTTCCAGCGCCTGCTATTGGACATCCGAACGGCGATCCGGG
The DNA here is from genome assembly GCA_023300125.1 of Phycisphaera sp. Taxonomy (GTDB): domain Bacteria; phylum Planctomycetota; class Phycisphaerae; order Phycisphaerales; family Phycisphaeraceae; genus Algisphaera. Next base: position 13,475 of record JALZVY010000013.1, on the reverse strand, counting down.
ACAATGGCTGGACTACGCTCGCCCGACGTTGGCCGGTGGCTTTCGCCGCCGATGGTGACGCGGGCTAGAACATGTAAGTCATGCTGCAAAAAGCAATTGTGCTTCGCAGCGGCCGCCGCTCCCCACGGCGTTTGGCGCGGTCTTCGTAGCCCGCGGCCCGACGCCGAATCCCGAGACGCCTCCCGATGCGCCAATTCGCCGCCCCGGCTTTCCCCGTGACCCTTGCCCAAGCAAACGATTCGATGGACACCTCGTTGCCCCCGGGTTCGGCCGTGACGCCCCCGGCTCCGGTCACCGGTGAGCAGCAACTCCTGCCTCCGGGCAACGCCGCAGGCGGCGAGGGCACCGGGGCCGCCCCGGCACCGAGCATCGGCAACTTGTTGCTGCCCCTGGCCCTCATGATGGGCGTCATCATGCTCTTTAGCCTCGGCAGCGGCCGCAAAGAGAAGAAAAAACGCACAGAAATGATGTCCCAGCTGTCCAAGGGGGCCACCGTACAGACCGTGGGCGGGGTCAAGGGCACGGTGATGGAAGTGCGAGACTCGGCCGACGAGGTCGTGGTCAAGGTCGATGAAAAGTCCAACACCAGCATGCGTTTTGCGCGTTCGTCGATCGTGTCGGTCACGAACACGGGCAGCTGATCCGCCGACGGTCCCGCCAGTAGGCGCTGATTCCCTGTTTTTTTGTCTTGAGGGGTGAATCGCACCCCCCAAACGCCCCCAAGACACGCTTGGGTCCCGAACACCGGGAAGTCAAGCCATCCACATTCACGAACTGATCCCATGAAATACCCAATCTGGAAACCGGCTCTCATCATTTTGGTGCTGTTGGGCTGCGGCTCGTTGATCTCCACCAAAGGGCTTAAGCCCGGGATCGACCTGGCCGGCGGCACCGTGTTGACCTACGACGTGCTGGTGCCCGCGGGGCGCGACGCCACGGAGGTCATCAACAACACGATCGCCATCCAACGCGATCGCATCGACCCCACCGGGACCAAGAACCTGATTTGGCGGCAAGAGTCGGGCAACCGGGTCTCGGTCACCATGGCTTTGGCCGGGGAAGACGTGAAGGAGCGTCGGGAGGTGTTCGACGACGCCAAGGCGGCCTTGCTGGCAGGCACGATGGACCGCAGCCGGTTGAACCGCGCCGTGGAGAACGACAACGCCGCCACCCGCGCCGCCGAGTTCAAAGCCCTGGCTGGCGAAGACGAGACCTTGCTGGAGCAGTTGCAGTCGCTGGCCGACGCCGCGGGCCGTCAGCAGTCGCTTTTTGGTATCTACACCGAGGCTGAAAACGCATTCATTCAAGCCGAAGACGCCGCGGGCGCAGAACTTTCGGAAGACCAGCAGGCTGGCTTGGACGCCCTCGAAGCCGCGCTGGACCAAGCCACCGACGACCTGCTCGAGGCCCGCTCGGCCGTGGATCGGCAGCGCAACGTCGTGCTGTCCAGCACCCTGGGCCTGGGCGAAGTGGACCGCATCCTTGAGCTTGAGAGCGTGCCCGCCCGCGGCAAGAAAGAATCGGCCCAGGCCACCGCGTGGAACGCGCTGAAAGAGAAGAGCCTGGATCGGTCCGCCGCGATCGACGCGCTGGCTGCGGCCGCCAAGGCCTACGACGAAGTCAAAGGCCCGCTGGACGACCCCGAAGACCTGAAGGCCGCGCTCCGCGGGGCCGGGGTGCTGGAGTTCCGCATCGCCGCCACGCCACCGGGCAACCCGGGCGCCCGCCCGGCGAATGTGGGGGCTTACGTGGCCCGCTTGGCCGAAAAGGGCCCCCGAAGCGGGTTGACCCAAGACTACCGCTGGTTCGAGATCGACAAGTTTGAAGAGTTTGTCGAGTCCAAGGCCGAGCGGGAAGAAGTGGTCAACACCCCCGCGCTGTTCACCCAGATGATGGCCAGTCGCCGCGGGCTCGTGGGGCAGGAATACAACGGCAAGTATTACATCCTCGTGGGCAACACCCCCGAGATGGCGATGACCCGCGACGACCCGTGGAAACTCACCGGATCGACGCGTCAGAGTGACGGCATGGGCCGGCCTGCGGTGGGTTTTAGCCTCGACGGCCAAGGGGCCAAGCTACTGGGCGATCTCACCGGCCCCAACGTGGGGCGGCAGATGGCGGTGCTGCTGGACGGCAAGCTGAAAACCGCACCCACCTTGCAGGGCCGGCTGAGCAACGGCGGCCAGATCACCGGCGAGTTCAACCAGAAAGAGCTGCAGTACCTCATCCGCACCTTGGGAGCTGGCTCGCTGGAAGGCCAGTTGTCCGCAGACCCGATCTCTCAGAAGACCACCGGCCCGGCGCTGGGGGCCGACAACCTGAACAAAGGCCTGCGGGCCTGCATCATGGCGTTGATCGCCGTGTCGATCCTGATGGGCTTCTATTACTTCTTCGCGGGCTTGGTGGCCGACTTTGCCCTGCTGGCGAACATGATCATCATCTTGGGCATCATGTCCATGATCGAAGCCACCTTCACCCTGCCGGGCATCGCCGGGCTGGTGCTGACCATCGGCATGGCGGTGGACGCCAACGTGCTGATCTTCGAGCGCATCCGTGAGGAGCAGGAAGCCGGGGCCAACCTCAGTGCCTCGATCCGCCAGGGTTTTGGCAAAGCGCTGTCCACCATCCTCGACGCGAACATCACCACGCTGATCACCTGCTTCGTGCTGGGCTACACCGCCACCGCCGAGGTCAAAGGCTTTGCGGTGGTGCTGGGCATCGGCATCATCGCCACGCTCTTCACCGCGTTGTTTTCCACCCGCGTGATCATCGAGATTTACCAACGGGTGGCCCGGCCCAAGCAGATCGCCATGCTGCCCACCGTGTGGCCCGGGCTTCGGCGCTTGCTGCAGCCCAACGTGAACTGGATCGCGCTGCGTAATCTGTTTTTGCCGCTGAGTGTGGTGTTGATTGTGGCGGGCCTGTCGATGGTCGTCGTCCGCGGGCAAGACCTCTTCGACATCGAGTTTCGTTCGGGCACCGAGGTCACATTCAACCTCGCCGAGGGTAAAAGCATCCCGCTGCCCGAGGCCCGCGAGCGCCTGGCCGCGTTCGCCGCCAGCCCCGAGGCGGCGCGTTTGAAAGAAGAATCCGAGCGTCGGGCAGCTGAGGGCGCCGCCCGCCGCGGTGACGATGCTCCGTCGCCGGTCGATTTCGGCCTGCTCGAAGACGCGCAGGTCACCACCGTGGGGGATGCGGCCGAGAACGGCCAGGCCACGGGCTTTAGCGTGGCCACCCTGATCGAGAACAGCGACGCGGTCAGTGGCGCGGTCAAGGCCGCGTTCCGCGACGAATTGGACGTGACCGAACCCATCGCCTTCTCGGGTATGGACCTTTCGGCAAACGCCGCCAAGGGCCGGCTGGAGCCGATCGCCAGCAATTCGTTGGCCAAGGCCCTGGGCGCGAAGGCCTTGTCGGTGTCCGATGCCCAGTTGCAGCCCTTCTTGGGCGGCGTGGCGATTTTGCTGGAAGAAATCAGCCCGCCGGCCACGATTGAAGACGTGCGTCAACGCATCACCCGCATGCGTCAGCAGCCGGGTTACAACGAGCTGGGCTCTCGCCCCTTTGAGCTCTTCGAGCTCGAACAGGCAGGGGCCGATGACAACGGCCAGGCGACCTGGAAGACCCTGGCCCTGGTCGTGCGCGACGAAGAGACCAACTACGCCGAAGACCGCACGGCCTTCGACACCGCCGACGGCCTGGCCGCCACCGAGTGGGAGCTGGTGCGTGCCGCCCTGCAGCGCGACACCAGCCTGGCGAGTGTGAGCAACTTCTCCAGCCAGGTGTCGGGCACCATGAAGCAGCAGGCGATCGTCGCCATGGTGCTCTCGCTGTTCGCGGTGGTGGCTTACATCTGGATGCGTTTCGGCAGCCTGCGTTACGGCTTGGCCGCGATTGTGGCTCTGGTACACGACGTGAGCATCACCCTGGGCCTGCTGGCGATTTGCGGCTGGCTGACCACAATCCCCGGCGTGCACACGCTGCTGCTGCTGGACGACTTCAAGATCAACCTGGCCCTGGTGGCTGCGCTGCTGACCATCGTGGGGTACTCGCTCAACGACACGATCATCGTGTTTGACCGCATCCGCGAGAACCGCGGACGGCTGAGCCGGGCCACCCCCGAGATCATCAACAGCTCGATCAACCAGACCTTCAGCCGCACCGTGCTGACCAGTGGCACCACGCTGCTGGCGGTGGGCATCCTTTACGTTTTTGGCGGCCCGGGTGTCCACGGCTTCGCCTTCGCGATGCTGGTGGGCGTGATGGTGGGCACCTACTCGTCGGTGGCGATTGCGGCTCCGATCCTGCTGATTGGCGACAAGAGCGAACTGCGTGAGCTGCCCGAAGAGCTGCCCCCGCCGCCGGCCGCCCACGAGAGTGAGCCGGATGCGGTGTGAGCACGTGGCGGCGGCTTTGCCGGTTTCGCTGGCGTTCGTGGGCCGCGATGAGGCATGTTTGGCCGCCGCCGAAAAGGCTAAATAATTGACTTTAAAGTGTTAAGAGAGCGTGGCTTCAGCAGCCACGCTCTCTTTTTGCGCCTTTGGGGTGGCTGGTTCTGCCGAACCGGGAACGCACCTGCCCGCACGGCATACCGTCTGCACCGCTGGAGAATTCTCCTCAGCGGTGCGGAATCGCGTTCAGTCCAAGCCCAGGCATGGGGCTGACGGGCAGGTGGTGCGGGGTATTGGGCATGGGCGATGGCTGCGCCGGCCCCCACGGGCAGCCTCATTGTGGCAGAGAGATGCGAGGAATAGCGCTTCTGTCGAAATAGGGCGAAATTTTTTTTTGCGCTTTTTTAAGCGCAAATCCCGCGGTTTAATGTTTTAAATGCTGTTTTTGACGTAGTAATATGCGTACGCAGCATGAAAATGATTGATGGATCCTTGACGCGTCCCTTTTTTCATTTATAGTTTTTTATGGCAGCCAACCGGTTGCAGTGGCCGTAAGTAACGGTTGCTATGGACAGATATGGAGCGGCGAGTTACTCGCAGTTCTGCGCAAACAAACGCACCTCATCCACTTCATCGAAGTGATTTTCGTTTCACACTCTCATCTCAAGGAGAAATCAAATGGTAGTTAAGAAAGTCTTGTTTTTGTCGGCGTTTGCAGCCACTTTGAGCAGCCCGGCCTTCGCTGGTTTTGCCGTCAATTTGTCGCGCACTGGAGGCAATACTTCTCCGGCTCCGGCTGCGGCTCTCAGCGATTTCATCACTCAAAATCCGGATTCGGGCCTTGTGACGGGCGATACATTCTTTGAAGCCGCTGGGGGGCTTGAAAGTAACTTCGACCCCGGCCCGCAAAGCCTGGGCGGCTTCACTGTAAGTGCCTCCGCCGGAGCCACTGGCTCGATATTCGACGCCGGTTCCAACGCTCATAACGACCTGAATCCGATCACGGAATCCTACGCCTTCAACCAAGAGGCCACCATCACCATCGCCGGTTTGATGGCCAATTCCGTCGCCGGCGACACGATCGTGCTGTCGATCTTTGCCATTGGCGACAACATTGGTCAGCAATCTACGTTGACCGCGAATTATGGAGGCGCCAGCGCTACCCAAAGCACGCTGTTCAACGGCGCCGGTGAGGCTCGCACCAGCGCTGTCGGATCGATCCCCTTCGTCAACTTCACCTTTGTGGCCGATGGTGTGACGGACGCGATTTTGTTTGATATTAACGGTGCAAGTGGTACGGGCGGAGGCGTGCTCAATGGCTTCTCGCTGTCGGTTACGCCAGCGGTCGTCCCTGAGCCTGCTTCGCTGGCCTTGATCGGCCTGGGTTCACTGGCGCTGGTCGGACGTCGCCGTAAGGCCTAATGAAGGCCTTCCAAACCTCGTGACAACCAAAAAGAACGCGGCCTGAAAAGGTCGCGTTTTTTTGTCGTTTTGTGAGCAGCGGCATGGCCCGGGCACGGGCCTAGTAACACGACATGTTGCCCGCGCCGCTGACGAATTCGCTCCAGGTCATCATGCTCCAGTCCAGCCCGGGCATGGGGCTGACGGGCAGGTGGTGCGGGGTGGTGGGCATGGGCGGGCAGTCCAGGGCCGGGGGCAGGGGCGCGGGGTCGCAGACGGGTTTGACCGGGCCGCCTTCGTTGGCGTCGAGGATGAAGGTCACTGCGTCGCCTTTTTGGTCGCGGAACCAGCCGTCTTCGTAAAACCCCAGGAGCTTGCCTTTGAAGCTGTATACCGCGTCGTCATCCATGAAACCCACCCAGCGTCCGCACATGTCGAACACGATGTCGTCGTCGATCCACGCCTCGACGGTGCCGCCGCGGCCATAGACAGGGATGAGGTCGGGGTTTTGCAGCATGACTTTCAGACCTAGAGGCGGTGGCGGGGAGCACGAAAAAGTACGCTTAAGTATCAGATTCGTTTGCTCTATCGTCCAACATTCGCGGCGGATTGATTGCTTGGGGTGCATTACGCGGACCTGCAGGGTCCGTTTGGAGGGCTTGGCACGCCATTGCGAGAGCTCGCAGGGCATCTCAATCGGCGGTGAGATCGGCTCCGGCGTAGACGTCGAAGCGCAGCCCGCGGCCGCCGTGGGTCACGCTGGGTGCATGGCCATCCAGGGCGGGCGCGGCGCGGGGCCGTTTGACCACCACCCGGCGGGTGGCGGCGGCCAAGGCCGGGGCCAGCAGGGTGTCGGCGTCGGGGTCGTCGCCCGCCACCCAGCGCAGCACGGCCATGGCTTTGCGCTCGGCGGTTTTGCGCGGGCCGGGGAACATGGGGTCGATCAGCACCACGTCCGGGGCGGTGTGTGGGGGCGCGTGAGGGGCGGCGTCAGGCGCGGTGTGGGGCTCGCCCGCGAGGGTGTTCAATGCCGAAAGGGCGTCTTGGGGCGTGGCCAGGGTGATGCGCTGGGCGATCTCAGGGGCCTGGGCCGCGGCACGTCGCAGGCCGTCTTGAAGCAGGGCGTGGATCAGCGGGTGGCGCTCGACCGCTACGACGGTGCAGCCCGCGGCGGCCAGCAGCCAACTGTCTTCGCCCAGCCCTGCGGTGACATCCATGACCCGGGGCCGAGGCAGGCCCCTTTTCACGCCCACGGCTTTGAGCACGGGCGTGCGCAACGAGCGTCCTGCGGGGCTGGTGACATCGAGTTTGAGCAGATCCGAGGCGACGCCGTTCCCGCCGCGTAGCGGGTGGTCGTGGGCAGCCACCCGCAGTTCGAGCCGGTGGGTGTCGTTGTTTTGGGCTGCCCAGACCAGGTGCAGGTCGTGGGGGTCGTTGAATTTTTTGGCCACCGCCAGGCCGTGCTGGGCGGCGAAGTCTTGGGCCGCGTCGCGGTCGGCGGGGCGGTCGAAGGCCACGGCAAGGCTGGGGGAGGCGGCGGGGGGCTGCATCGTGGTGCGATCGTCATGGGCCCTTGGGGTCGCTGTGAAACGGTTTACGGCAAGTCGTTTGACGTCCACGCCGCCCGCGGGCGGGGCGAAGCGGGCCGACTTTTCGCGTGCGTTTTTAGGCGTCGTCGGCCAGCGCTTGGGCTTCTGACACCTGGCGCTCGTAGATCTCGCGGTTGGTCCGGCCGTCCATGAGCACACGCACACGGGCGAGTTGCTCGTCGCTGAGGGTGCGGGCCAGGGTTTGCCGCACTTCGTTCATGCCGGTTCGGCGCGAGAGGTGGGTCAGGATGATCGTCTCGGCGTTGGATCGCTCGATCAAGTCCACCACGTGGTCCAGGTGCAGGTGCCGGCCGATACCCGCACGCTTGCGGTGGCCGCTTTCCATGAAGGTGCATTCGGTGATCAAAATCTTGGCGTTCAGCACGTCGTCGCGGTCAAAGTGCTTGCCCCAGGCGGTGTCGCCGGTGTAGCAGACCAAAGGCACGTCCATCACGCGGGTGATGTCGTTGCCTTGCTGCCGCAGCTCTTTGAGTTTTTCTTGGGTGAGCCCGGCGTATTCGTCTTTGAGCTTGCTGCGCTTCTCGATCAGCACGAAGCCCTGGCTGGGCACGGTGTGAACGGTGTCAAAGGCCCGCAACACATGGTTGTTTTTGACCTCGTGCTCTTGCTCGTGCTCCATGGCCACCACGTGGTAGGGCGTGCGCTGGTTTTCGATGTCGACCCAGGCGTCCATCAGCTTGTGGATGGGCTTTTCCAGAGGCTTGGGGCACAGCACGGTGCCTTCGCCCATGCCTTGGAAGTGGCGCTGACTAAAGTAGTAAGACAACGCGGCGGCGTGGTCCATGTGGCCGTGGGTCAGCGCGACAAAGCGTGCGGACAGCGCGGCCCGTGGGCACAGGCCGATGTCGAAGGCCACGTCGAATTCGGGCAGATGCACGCAGGATTCTTCGCCGGCGACGGACAGGCCCTGGACCCGAAAAGGCGGCGCGTAGACAAAGCCCAGCTGTGGCCGGCGGGGGGGTTCTTTGGGAAGCATGAGAAACTTTCTGCAAAGTCCCGGGCAGCGGGGAGGCCGCGGCGGGTGGTGGTGGGGGCGGGCCAGCGTCTGGTGTGGCCGCGGAAAGAGCGGGGCAGTATCGCGGCGGCGGGGCGGGATGTAAAGACGGCCCGTGGCCGCTGGAGGGCGGTATGCTTCTCTTGGGGGCCGCTGCCCCGGACCGGAGTGCAACGCCATGGGCCAGCCCCCCGCTGATGAATTCAATCGATCCCCGGGCGCCGATCCGCGGGCTTATGGATCCGACGCAGCCACCTGCCAGGCGCTGGCGTGGCGGGTGTGTGAGCTGCTGATGGGGCCCGACCCGGCCCAGGCGTTGGAGCGGGCGTTGGAGGCGGTGGGGCACGCGGTGGGCGGGCAGGTGGTGTGTGTGCTGGGCCCGGTGCGTGAGACCGGGGCGGTGGTGCAGGAGGCGGGCTGGCGCCGCGACGGCACGCCTTGGGCCGCGAGCCGGGTTGAAGAGGCGCCGCCGGGGCTTGTTGAGGTGATCCGTGAGGGCCGGGTGTTGGACATCCCCGACGTGACGCGGATGTCGCCCGGGCCGGATCAAACGTTTTGGACGCGGCGCGGGGTTCGGGCCGTGCTGGGGGTGCCGATGCCTGCGGGGCTTGGAACTGGAACTGGGGCTTCGGGCGGCGGGGGCCTGGTGCTTGTCGAGCGGCATCAAGGGCCCGCGGCCCGGTGGGACGCGCCGCAGCATGAGGCGCTGGCGTGCAGCGCCGGGCCTTTGGCGTTGGCCGTGTGCCGCAATCGCCAGCGGTGCTTGGCCCAGCACGCGGCGGACATGATCTCGGCCCACGACGCCGAGGGCCGATTTGTCGCCGTGTCGCCCGCGTGCCGCACGCTGCTGGGTTACGCCCCCGAAGACCTGCTGGGCACCGATCCACGCACTATCTCCCACCCCGAAGACCGCGCGGGCATGCTGCGGGCCCACCAGCAGATGCGCCATGGAGGACGCGAGGTCCGCTACACCTGGCGTGGCCTGCACCGCCAGGGTCGCGATGTGTGGCTGGAGTCCACCTGTTCCAGAAGCGGTCCCGAGCGGGTTGTTGTGACCCGCGAGATCGGCGGCCGTCTCAACGCCGAGCTTCACCTGCGGCTGGTGCAGAGCGCCGTGGAGCAGGTCAACGAGGGGGTGGTGATCACCGACGGGCAGATCACCGCGCCGGGCCCGAAGATTGTGTACGTCAATCCGGCGTTTACGCGGATGACCGGCTACGCCCAAGAAGAACTCGTGGGGCGTACGCCGCGCCTGCTGCAAGGCCCTGACACCGACCCCGCGGTGTTGGCGCGGATGCGCGGGGCGCTGCAGCGCGGCGAAGCGACCGAGGGCGAAGCGGTCAACTACCGGCGTGACGGAAGCACCTACCTGGCGCACTGGTCGATCCACCCTCTGCGCGATGCGGCGGGCAACCTGAGCCACTGGGTGTCGGTGCAGCGTGACGCCTCGGAACGCCGGGCCGATGAAGACCTTGAACGGCGCCACCGCGAAGAACTCGCCCACGTCACACGTTTGTCGATGATGGGCGAGTTGGCGTCGGGGCTGGCCCACGAGATCAATCAGCCGCTGGCCTCGATCAGTGCCTACGTTGAGGGCTTGCAGACGCGGCTGGGGCGAGACAACCTGCCCCCCGACGTGTTGGGCGACATCTTGGGGCGTGTCGCGGATCAGGCCGAGACGGCCAGTCAGATCGTCCGCCGGCTGCGCTCGTTTGTGGTCAAGCGTGAGGTGGTCCGATCTCTGGCCTCGGTCAACGACTTGGTGCGCGAGACGCTGTCGCTGCTGGACGGCGATCTGAATCGCCGCGGCTTTGAGGTCTGTTTCGACGATGTGGGCCAAGGGCTGCCCGCGGTGTCGGTCGATGCCGTGCAGATTCAGCAGGTGCTGGTGAATCTCATCCGGAACGCCGTGGATGCCAGCGAGGCGGCTACGCCCGAGGTAGGCGACCCTCCGCGGGAGGTGGAAGTGGTGACCACCTTGGACGGCTCTGAGGGGGTCCGGGTCGACGTGATCGACCGCGGGGTCGGGCTCAGCGCCCAGCGTCTGGCTCGGATTTTTGACCCGTTTTTCAGCACCAAAGACGACGGGATGGGCATGGGGTTGACCATTAGCCGTTCGATCATCGCGGCTCATGGGGGGCGGCTCTGGGCGGCGGCCAACCCGCGTTTGGGGTGTACCTTCAGCCTTGTGCTTCCCGCGGCGCGGGGGTCCGGGGGGGGGAGGGCGTGAAATTATGATAGAACTTTCCCTAATCTAAATCTTGAAATAAATACTTATAATAGCTTAAGTATCTTATTTTAAATACTTTGCATTCTGCGCCGAATGGATGTGATCAGGGGGTATGTGCGATTTTCTGGGGAGACCGCTTGCTGGAGGTACCCTGTATCAGGGGAGACCTTATGCTTGGCGCCATGAGGGTCTGAATGGTGGACGGCTTGTTGTGGCTTTGGGCCTTTTATGCCGGGCCAGCGAGGAATCTTCGAGGTAGCTGAGATGATCGGTGGAAACAAAGTTTTTGTGGTTGACGACGAAGAAAGTGTTGTCGATTCCATTCGTTTTGTTTTGGAGTCTGAAGGCTACGAAGTGGAATCGTTCACCGATCCGCGTGAGATGCTGGATCGTGGCCGTTCGCCCATGTGCGGCTGCCTGATCACCGACATCCGCATGCCGGGGATGTCGGGTCTGGACATGCACGACCGTCTTCTGGCCACCGGGGTGTCGCTGCCCACGATCGTGGTCACCGGCCACGGCGAGGTGCCCGACGCGGTCCGTGCGATCAAGGCGGGCTGCCTCGATTTCATTCAGAAACCCTGGTCCAATGCCGCGCTGCTGGAGCGGGTGCGGGCGGCCATGCAGATGGATCAGGACCAGCGCAATGTGCGTGAAGAACAGGCTGAAGTCTTGGCCCGCTTCGAGGCGTTGACGTCACGTGAACGCCAGGTGATGGCGGGAGTCGTGGAAGGCCGGCTCAACAAGCAGATCGCCACCGAGTTGGGGCTCTCGCATAAAACCATCGAGGTGCACCGGGCGCACGTGATGAAGAAGATGGGGGCGGCGTCACTCGCGGTGTTGGTGCGCATGGCGATCATGATCGAATCGGCCACCGCCGCCGCCAAATCGGCCTGACATCTGTCCACGTGTTCGCGGGCAAGCTTTTTTGCGGCTCCGAAGCTGCTTTGAGGCGGGGCATGCCGCGCGAGTTGGCCGAGGCCGTACAGACGGTTTAGGCCCCTCAGGGGTTGGAATGAAGTGAAACAAGGCCTTAACTGTGTGGCTGGGTTTCGCGATAAGACCGGGTTCCTTGAGCCCGTATCCTCAATATTCCCAGCACTGGAGTTTTTGTGAGTCAGCCTAAATCCAAACCCGCGACCGAAACGTTGGGTGCCCGCCTCGATGCCATCTTGGTGCCGTTTGCCCAGGATGAGCAGCGTCTTGAAACGAATATTTCGGAGCTTGAAGCGAAAATCGCCGAGATCACTGCCGAGATTGAGGGGGCGCGCTCAGACCTGAGTGTCGTTCAGTCCTCGAAGATCGAAAGCCTGCGCGATGCGGCCAAGTCGGACCCGCTGCTGAGTGCCGCGTTCATGGGGATGGTGGCCCAGGAGCCGGGTTCTGCATGCTCGGCGGATGACGCGGAGCTGGCGGGGGGGCACGCGCTGTTGCAGATGTAACGGCCTGCGGGGCGTGCTTGTTACCCCAGCCATAAAAAAACGCCGCGTGCCCAGAGGGCACGCGGCGTTGTTCGTTTCAGATCCCCGATCAGAGCGCTGCGCAGGCGCCCTTGACGGTGGTGATGATCTCGGCGGCGACCTTATAGGGGTCGGCCGAGGAGTTGGGCCGGCGGTCTTCGAGCCAGCCTTTGTAGCCCGACTCGACCGCGGCGATGGGCACGCGGATCGAGGCGCCACGGTCCGACACGCCCCAGCTGAACTTGTCGATCGCCTGGGTTTCGTGCAGCCCGGTCAGCCGCATGTGGTTGTCGGCGCCGTAGACGGCGATGTGACGTGCGATGGCTTCTTTGGAGCCAAACGATTCGCAGATTTTGGCGTAGGTGTCTTTGTCGCCGCAGGTACGCAAGATGTTGTTGCTGAAGTTTGCGTGCATCCCGCTGCCGTTCCAGTCGCCCTTGACGGGCTTGCAGTGGTAGTCGATGGCGTAGCCGTACTTCTCACCGATGCGCTCGAGGAGGTAGCGGGCGATCCACATTTCGTCGCCGGCCTGGGCGGCGCCTTCGGCAAAGCCTTGGAATTCCCACTGGCCACACATCACTTCGGCGTTGATGCCTTCGACCTTCAGGCCAGCCTCAAGGCAGGCGTCGAGGTGCTCTTCGATGAAGTCACGGCCGATGGCGTTGCGGGCACCGACCGAGCAGTAGTACTGGCCCTGAGGGGCGGGGAAGCCGCCGTGGGGGAAGCCGATGGGCAGGTTGGTGTCCACGTCGATGACGGCGTATTCCTGTTCGAAACCGAACCAGAAGTCGTTGTCGTCGTCGTTGATGGTGGCGCGGCCGTTGCTTTCGTGCGGCGTGCCGTCGGCGTTGAGCACCTCGGTCATGACCAAGTAGGCGTTCGTGCGCTGGGGGTCTTTGCAGAGAAAGACCGGACGCAGCAGGCAGTCGGAGCTTCCGCCCTCGGCCTGCTGGGTGGAGGAGCCGTCAAAGGACCACATGGGGCATTCTTCGAGGGTGCCGTTGAAGTCCTTGAACAGCACCTTGGTCTTGCTGCGCAGGCTTTGGGTGGGCTTGTAGCCGTCGAGCCAGATGTACTCAAGTTTCACGGGAGTGCTCATGGGATCAGTCTTCGCTTTCGTCAGCTGGGGGGGGCGGGAACTTGCAGGCGAACCGCATTCGGTCTGATCGTTTTATAGTCCAGCATGGGGCTTGCGGCAACCGCGTGGCCGGTGTGAGGGAGGCGGGGTTGCCTCGCGTGGCCACGGCCCTACACTGACCGCCTGCCAGCGGCGTTGACGCCAACGGCCACGTGCCCGAGTGGACCAAGGGGGCGGATTGCAAATCCGCTGGAGTAATCCGACGTGGGTTCGAATCCCACCGTGGCCTTTAGTAGTAAAAGTAATAAAGA
>JALZVY010000012.1 GCA_023300125.1 Phycisphaera sp. | reverse complement strand
TCGGTGTCCGGGGCTTGGTCCTGCTCTGCGTGGTCTTCAACGTGTGGCTCGGCTGCGGGGTCTTGCCCGTCTTGCCCGTCCTGGCCGTCCTGGCCGTCCTGGGCTTCTGGGGCCGGGCCGCGGCCACGGCGGCGCCGGCGGCGCGAGCGTCCACCGCTGGCGGGGGGTTGGTCGTCGTTTGTTTCGGGCGTGGCCGACGCTTCGTCGTGGTCGGTTTCGGCTTCGGCGGCGGACGCGCTGGACTCCGTGGACTCGGGAGCGTCGGCATTACCGCTGCGCCGCCGCCCGCGTCGTCGCCGGCGTCCGCGCGGCTGCTCGTCGTCCGAGTCGTCCGCGGCGGTTTGGCGGTCTGCGGGGTGTTCGGCGTTTGCGTCTGCGTCGCTGTCTGCGTCTTCGTCGCTGTCTGCGTCGCGTGCGTCATCGCGTGACTCGCCGCGACCGCGTCCGCGGCGGCGGCGACGTTTGCGCTTGCCGCCGGTGGCCGACGCTTCGTCGCCGTCGGCGTGGTCTGGGTCTTGCGCCGAATCGTCTTCGCCGTGGTCTTCGAAGAACGTGTCGTCCAGGTCGGCTTCGGCTTCGGGCTCGGGCAGGTCGCTGTCGTCCAGTTCGCGGAAAACCTGTTCAGCCTGGGCGTCGGTGAGCTTGCGTGGAAGCAGATCCACCGGGGCGATGCCGCCCGCTGCGTTGAAGGCGGCCAAGCCGATGTGGTCCACCGTGCCGCCGCCGACGCGCACCATCACGCGTTTGCCGTGCCGTGATTCGAGCTCGACCAGTTCGGCGCGTTTGCGGTTGAGGATGTGGAAGGCCACGTCGGGGCTGATGGTCAGCTCGATGCGGGCCACGTCTTCGCGTTGCATGACCAGCGCCAGCTGACGCATGACGATGAGCACAACCGATTCGGGGCTCATGGCGTAGCCGCGGCCAGTGCAATGGGCGCAGTCGTTGTAGATGCTGCTCTTGAGGCTGGGCCGCATGCGCTGGCGGGTCATCTCGAGCAGGCCGAATTGGCTGATGCCGCCGATGCGGGTGCGGGCGCGGTCTTTTTTGGTGTTGGATTTGAAGCGGTTTTCGACGGCCTTGCGGTTCTTGGCCGGACGCATGTCGATGAGGTCCAGCACCACCAGCCCGCCGAGGTCACGCAGGCGCAGCTGCCGGGCGATCTCGTCGACGGCTTCCAGGTTGGTCTTGTAGGCGTTGGTTTCCGCGTCGCGGGCGGCGCGGCTCTTGCCGCTGTTCACGTCGATGGCCACCAGAGCCTCTGTGCTGTCGATGACCAGGGCGCCGCCGCTGGGTAGGGGCACTTCGCGGGCGCTGATGTTGGCGATCTGCGGCTCGATGCCCATGCGGTCGAAGACGGGCACGGGGTCGTCGTAGTAAACGACCTTGCTTTTGGCCCGCGGGTTGGCCACGGCCAGGAAGTCGCGGGCCCGCCGCGCGGCCACGGGGTCGTCGCACACGATGCGGTCGATGTCGCTGCTGAACACGTCGCGGATGGTGCGGATCACCAGGTCGCTTTCGGCGTAGAGCTCGCCGAACTTGCCCTGGGCTTTGCGCTTGGTTTCGATGTCTTTCCACAGCCGCGCCAGGTACGACAGGTCGCGTTTGAGGTCGGCCTTGGTTTGGCCGATGCCCGCGGTGCGGACGATGAAGCCGAAGTCTTTGGGCGGCTCCAGGGTCTTGAGGATGTCGCGCATCTCTTTGCGCGCGTCGTCGTCTTCAACCTTGCGGCTGACGCCCAGCCGCTGCATGTCGGGCATCATGACCAAGAAGCGGCCGGGCACCGACAGGTAGCTGGTGACCGTGGGGCCTTTGGTGCCGATGCCTTCTTTGAGCACCTGGACCAACACCTCTTGGCCGCGCTTGAGGCAATTCTGGATGGGGGGCCGCTCGTGGCGGGCGGTTTTCTTGCCAACCTTTTCGAATTCCTCGCGGTCTTTGCCGGGGAAGTACTTGGGGTGCAGGTCGGTGATGTGCAGAAAGCCGTTGCGCTCAAGACCAAAGTCGATGAAGGCGGCCTGAATGGCCGGTTCGACGTTGACCACGCGGCCTTTGTAGATGTTCCCGACGTGGGACTGCGCCGAAGCACGCTCTTGATAAAACTCTTCGAGCTTCCCGTCCTGGGCGATGGCAATTCTGCACTCTTCGCCGGGGACATGGTTGATGATCATTTCGGTGTGGGGCATGGCATTGGCCGAGACCTCACCGCAAGCCGTGGTTCAACCCCGACCCGGCGGCCACGGCATCGATCGCCGCGCCGCCAGGGGCGGTGCGAGCGGTCGGGACGGGCGCGGAGGGTGGGATAAAACGCGGGGCAACGGGGGGCTCGACATCCTTGTCGTTGAAGCGAGACGGGGCGTTCGGCTGCGGGCGGATGGCACCTGTGGGGCTCAAAGCCACGGGTCAAGATGCGTCACGCCCGGCGATCGTCGTCGCGCGAGGCTGGGGGAAAGAACAATGAGGGGCAAAAAATCGGGTCCGGGGTTCTCGTGCTGTGTGGCCGGGGCATGGCCTTCGTGATCGAAGGGGGCGGCCGGGCTGGGCACGCGATGGAACGTCCATCAGACGCCCGGAGGGGCGGTTCGAGAAGCGAGGGGCTGCCCGCGGGGGCATTCCCAAGAAAGGGCCGGGCCGTTGGGGCCGCTTAGCCGGGGGAAAGGTCGGGCAGAAGGCGGCCGCGTTCGGCCGTCAGGTAGTTGAGGACCTCGTGGTCCGAGTCGAAGGACATGGCCTTGCGGGCCAGGCGTTTGCACTGATCCACGCTCACAGAGCGGATCAGTTTTTTGACCTCTGGGATCGCCGTGGGCGTCATGGAGAGGTTGCGTAGCCCCAGTCCGAGAAGCAGCATAGTGAATTCGGTCTGTCCCGCCATTTCGCCGCACAGCCCCACGCTCACGTTGGCGCGGTCGGCCACACGTGAGACGTCTTTAATAAGTGTGAGGACAGCAGGATGCGCGGCGGAGTAGAGGTTCGCCACCCGCTCGTTGCCGCGGTCCACGGCCACGGTGTACTGGATCAGGTCGTTGGTGCCGATGCTGAAAAAATCGACCTCCGCGGCGAAGGTCCGGGCTTGGATCGCGGCCGAGGGAACCTCGATCATCATGCCCACGGGGATGTCGGATGCAAAGGCGATGCCCTGTTCGGCGAGATCTTCTTTGACGTCCAGCAGGATCATGCGGGCTTGGCGCATCTCCATCACGCTGCTGATCATCGGAAACATGACCCGCACCGGGCCGTGGGCGCTGGCCCGCAGGATCGCCCGCAACTGGGTGCGGAACATCGGCAGGTTTTGCAGGCACAGGCGGATTGAGCGGCAACCCAAAAACGGGTTGGCTTCGTCGGCGGCGGACAGGCCCAGGTCGATGGACTCGGGCATCTTGTCGGCGCCAAGGTCCAGGGTGCGGAAGGTCAGCGGCCGGCCATCCAGCAGCCGCACGGCCTCGGCGTAGAGGCGGTACTGCTCTTCTTCGTCGGGCTCGTGGTCGGCCGCGAGGTAGGCGAACTCGGTGCGATAGAGGCCGATGCCCAGGGCGCCTTTGTCCAAGGCGTCGGGCACCTCGTGGGGAAACTCGATGTTGCCGTGCAGCTTGATCTCGACCCCGTCGCGGGTGACCGCGGGTACGTCGCGCAGCTTGGTCAGCTCGATCGCTTGGCGCTTGAGCCGGCGCACCTCTTCGCGGTAGTCCAGCAGTTGGCTGGCCCCGGGCTCGGCCACGACCGCGCCGCGGTTGCCGTCGAGGATGACCGTGTCGCCGTCGCGGACCTGCTGGGTGAGGTCTTCCATGCCCACCACTGCGGGGATGCCCAGCGCGTGGGCCAAGATGGCGGTGTGACTGGTGTGCCCCCCCAGGTCGGTGGCCAGGCCCTTGATGAGTTCGGGGTCGAGCCCTGCGGTCTGGCTGGGGGTCAGGTCGCGGGCGATCACGATCGCGGGCTTGGTGACCGCGGCGAGGTCTTGCACCCCGCGGGAAGTCAGCTGGCGGAGGATCCGCCGCTTGAGGTCGTAGATGTCGGTGACCCGGTCGCGGAAGTAGCGGTCTTCGTGGGCTAAAAACTGCCGGGCGAAGCCGGTCATCACGGTGTACACCGCGAACTGGGCGGTCACCCGCTCGCGCCGGACGGCCTCGTGAAAGCCCCCGGTCAGCGTGGGGTCGGCAAGCATGCCCAGGTGGAAGGCGAAGATTTTGGCCATCTCTTCGCCCAGGGTTTCGGCGGTGCGCTGACGCAGGTCCGCGATCTCTTGGGCGCTGGTGGCCAGGGCGGCGTCGAGCCGGGCGATTTCGCGGGTTACCGCCGCGGGTGCCACGGTGCGACGCGGTATTGGCTGGTCTTCGCCGCCCAGCACCACCGCTCGGCTGATCGCCACGCCAGGAGACACCGGGATACCGCGTTTAATCAGCATGGCGTCAGTTTAGCTGTCGGGGCGCCCACGGGTTTGGGGTGGGGTGCGGGGTGTGGGGTAGAGCGGGGGGGATTCACGGGGCTTGCCTGCCCCTGGGCCCATCACGAAAAGACGCCCGGCTCGAAGAGCCGGGCGTCGTATGCAAGATGCGGTGACCTGTTGGCGGGTCTTACACGCCGGCGGCTTTTTTGAGCTTCGCGGCCAGGTCGGTTTTTTCCCAGGTGAAGGTCTCGTAGCTCTTGCCGTTGACCTTGATCTTGCCGGGCTTGCGGCCGAAGTGGCCGTGGCTGGCGGTGGGCGAGAAAATGGGGTTGCGCAGCTTCAGGTGGCTGAGGATGCCGTCGGGGGTCAGCGGGAAGTGGTCGCGGACCAGCTGGGTGATCTCGGGCTCGGGCAGCTTGCCGGTTTTGTAGGTGTCCACGTGAATGGACGTGGGCTCGGCCACGCCGATGGCGTAGCTCAGCTGCACCTCGCACACGTCGCAGAGCTTGGCGGCCACCAGGTTCTTGGCGATGTAGCGGGCCATGTAGGCGGCGCTGCGGTCGACCTTGCTGGGGTCTTTGCCGCTGAAGGCTCCGCCGCCGTGACGGCCGCGGCCGCCGTAGGTGTCGACGATGATCTTGCGGCCGGTCAGGCCCACGTCGCCGTGCGGGCCGCCGATTTCAAACTGGCCGGTGGGGTTCACAAAAACCTTCACCGCGCCCGCGGGCACGCGGGTTTTGCCGGTGGGGTTGAAGACGACCTTCGTGCCCTTCTTGAAATACTTGCCGGTGATGACCGGCTCGATGATGTGCTTGAACACCTGCTGGCCCAGCTTCTTCTGCTTGGCCGAGCCGTTCCAGTCGGGGGTGTGCTGGGTGCTGAGCACGACGGTGTCGATGCGCACGGGCTTGTTGTTGATGTCGTACTCGACGGTCACCTGGCTCTTGGCGTCGGGGCGCAGGCCCTTGACGGCTTTGTTGGCTTCACGCACCTGGGCGTGCTTGGCCACCAGCTTGTGGCTGAGGTCGATGGGCAGCGGCATCAGATCCGCGGTTTCGCGGCAGGCAAAACCAAACATCAGGCCCTGGTCGCCGGCGCCTTGTTCTTTGTCGACGCCTTCGCCGGCGGTCACGCCCTGGCTGATGTCGGCCGACTGGCTGTGCATCACCCGCATGACCCCGCAGGTGTCCGCGTCGAACTTCATGCCCAGATCGTTGGTGTAGCCGATCTTGCGGAGGGTGTCGCGGATGGTGAACTCGGCGTTGTTGAGCGCCGCGATCGCCTTTTGGTTGTGCACGGTGATCTCGCCGCCGACCACGACCATGCCGGTGGTGCAGAAGGTTTCGCAGGCCACGCGGGCGCTCTTGTCTTCAGCCAGCAGGCTGTCCAGCACCGCGTCGCTCACCGCATCGCTGACCTTGTCGGGGTGGCCCATCGAGACCGATTCGGAGGTGAAGAAGTAGTTTTCGTCAGGGGTGGTTTGCTTGCGGGCCATGGTGGCTGCTCCGTGAATAAAGTGCGGGTTCGGGCGAGACGTTTTAGTTTGTTGTGCGGTTCAGGGCAAAGATCGGGCGTGGCCGCGGCCGCGGCGGGGCGGGCGGGGCGGGCTTAGTGCACCACCGCGTCGTCTTGCCCCGCGTAGGGATCAAAACGACCGGCCAGGCCGCAGGCTTTGAGCAGGGGGGCGACGGTGAGGCCTTGGACGATGATCGAGAAGGCCACCACCACGTAGGTCACGGTGAGCACCAGGTTCGCGGCCAAGGGCTGGTCCACCGCCCGCTCTTTGAGGGCCAGGGCCATGGCCACGGAGATGCCTCCGCGTAGGCCCGCCCAGGTCATGACCTTCACCGCGTGAGGGGTGAATTCGCGGAACTGCCGCAGCACCGCGATGGCCCCGCCCACCGAGATGAAGCGGGCCAGCAGCACCACCGGAATGGCCAGCACCCCGGCAAGAAGGTGGTCGCCGCGCCACGAGAGCACCATGACTTCGAGGCCGATGAGCACAAACAGCACCGCATTGAGCACCGCGTCGATCAGCTCCCAGAAGGTGTCCAGGTGTTCGCGGGTTTCGTCGCTCATCGCGTGGGCCCGGCCCGGGTTGCCGATCAGCAGCCCGGCGATGACCATCGCCAGCGGGCCGCTGACGTGCAGGCGGCGGGCCAGCACGTAGCCGCCGGTCACCAAGGCCAGGGTGATGAGGATCTCCGTGGCGTAGTCCTCGCACCAGCGCAGCATCACGAAGGCCAGCCCGCCCATCAGTGCCCCGAGCAGGATGCCGCCGCCCGCCTCGGCGGTGAACAGCCAGGCCACGTCGCAGATCTGGTCCCAGTTGATTCCGCCCGCGTCGGTGTCCGCGTGCCCAAATCCCGGCGCGGGGCCCAGGTCGGCGGCGGGGGTGTGGTCCAGGTCCACGTCTGTGGCTGCATGTCCGTCTGCGTGCCCATCCGCGTGCCCGTCCGCGGCGGGGGGCGCAGGCGGGCCGACGTGCTCGCCGCTTGCCAACTCACTGATCAGCGCCGGGGCCGGGGCCGGTGCGTGGTCGGGGCCGTGGGCGTCCAGGCCTGCGAAGCCCAGCAAGGCCAGAAACACCACCACGCCCACGCCGTCGTTGAACAGGCTCTCGCCCGCCAGTTTGGTTTCGATGCCCTCGGGGGCGCCGACTTTCTTCATGATCGCCAAGACCGCGATGGGGTCGGTGGGGGCGATCAGGGCGCCAAACAGCATGGCGTACATCAATGACAGTTCCAGGCCCAGGGCTTCCATCAGGGCAAAGGTGCCCAGGCCCACCAGCACGGTGGTGAGCACCACGCCCGCGGTGGCCAAACACAGGATCAGCAAGGTCTGCTTGCGCAGGTGCGACAGCTGCACGTGCAGGGCCCCGGCAAAGAGCAAAAAGCCCAGCAGCCCGTGCATCAGCGTGTCGTTGAAGTCGATCGAGCCCACCACCTGATGGGCGAAGTCGTCGAGTTGGGGCCACACCTGCGCGCCGCCCATGAGCCCGCCGGCAAGCACCAGGGCCAGCAGCATGAGGCCGATGGTGGTGGGCAAGCGCAGGAGCTTGTGGTTGATAAAGGCCAGCACCGCGGCCAGCGTGACCAATACACCCGAAACGTCGAGAAAACCCATGTGCCGTTGCCTCCGTGCGTGTCGGGCCAAGTTCGCGGCGAAGTGTACCGATAACCCGCCCCCGGCTGGGCGCAGGCTTCGGCCCGCGGGCACCCGGCGGCCGATAGCCCACCCGTAGGGACGCGGGAACGCGCCGCCTGAATCCGTTTGGCCTTCTCGGGAGACCCGCCCATGCCTCAGCCTGCTTCGCCGTTCAACCCCCGCCGCGGCGATGCCGCGCCCTCGCCCGCGGCCCTGTCAGGCCTGATCGAGCGGGCCCGCGAGGAGCGCTTCCGCCTGCTGGCGGTGCTCAATGATGCGCGGCGCACCGGCCAAGGCGTGACGGACGGAGCCCGCAGCGCCTCGGGCGAGGCCCGGACGCAGGCGGCCGAATCGCTCGAGCGTGCCTCGGCGTCCAGCGCCCGCTTGCTGGCGGCCCTGTCGGGGCTGAACGACCGCCTGCGCGAGCGGCACGAGCAGCTTGAAACCGCCGAAGCCCGCCTTGCCGCCCGCTTGGACGTGCTGGAAGCCACCACCGCCCGCAGGGTCGAAGTCGAGGTGCAGCGCCGCGTTGAAACGGTGGTCGTGGACGCCGAGAAGCGGCTGGCCACCTTGGCCCGGGGCATCGCCCAGCAGCTGGCGGGCACCCTGGGCGCCGCCCCCGACACTGCCCCGGGCCCCGGGCCGCGGCTGGTGGAAGACGCGGCCTAGCTAGCTAGCTAGCT
>JALZVY010000011.1 GCA_023300125.1 Phycisphaera sp. | reverse complement strand
TCGGGCCATGCGGCTGCGGTGGCGTCGAGTCTGTGGCGTCGGTTGGTCTCGGCACCGGTGCTGCCGAGTTTGCTTGTGATGCTGGCGGTGGTGCTGCTGGCGCTGCGGGCGCGGCTGCGGGCGCGGCTTGTGCACATCAGTTCGTTGGTGGGTCGGGTTCAGTCTGATCATTTTTTATTGACGCCTCGGGCGATGGCGATCACGTTGTTGTTGGTGGCGCCGTGGCCGCTGCTGCTGAGCACGCTGGGCGGGCGTCTTGCGACAGATGTTGCGGGCACCTCGTTTTCGCGGGCTGTGGGCGGCGGGGTGGTGGCGGTCGCTGCGGTGACGCTGGTGCTTTACGGCTTCGCGGCGATGTGTCGCGATCATGGTTTGTTCGGGGCGCACTTCGAGTGGAGCGGGCAGGCTCGCCGTCGGCTGGCGCGGAATTTGATGTGGCTGCTGCCCCTTGAGTCGGCATGCGGGTTTGTGGTGACAACGACATCGGCGGCGGGGGTGACAGACTGGGACCACGGGCTGGGCCGGTTTGCGTTCATGGTTGGGTCGGTGGGGTTGTCGCTGTTTACGTGGCGGGTGCTGCACCCGCGCAAAGGCGTGACGGCCGAGTTTGTGCGGCGCGACACGCGTGTGGGACGTTCGCGGGCAGTGTGGTTCCCTCTGGCGGCGGCTTTGCCTGCGGCGATGGGGGGGCTGGCGGCGGTCGGGTACTACGACACGGCTGCGGAGATTCAGGGCCGTTTGTTTGCCAGTGTCTCGGTGGCGGGGTTGGGGCTTGTGGTCCACAGCTTGGCGATGCGGTGGGTGGTGGTGGCGCATCGGCGGCTGGCCATGCAGCGGGCCCGGGCCGAGCGCGACGAGCGTCGGGCGGCGGTAGCGGCGGAGCGCAAGGCCGCGGCTGCGGCAGGGACTGAGACCCAGGTCGACGATGCGGTACCGATCGCGGCCGAGCCGCCGCTGATCGATCTGTCGTCGGTCAGCGGTCAGACTCGCAGTCTGTTGCGGGTCGTGGTGGTGACGGGGGTGGCGGCTTGGTTGTGGTGGGTGTGGCGTGGGCTGTTTCCCGCGCTGGGGGTGCTGGATGACATCACGGTGTGGACCACCACGGCCGTAACGCCCGACGGGGACCGGGTGGTGCCTGTGACGCTTTGGGGTTTGCTGCGTGCCTTGCTGACGTTGGGTTTGACGTGGGTGGCTGCGAGGAATGTGCCAGGCGTGCTCGAAATCACCCTGCTTCAGCGGCTGCGGCTGGACGCCGGAACGCGTTACGCGGTGGTGACCGTGTGCCGCTATCTGATCATCGCGGTGGGGGTGACTGTGGCGTTTGAACAGCTGGGAGTGCCTTGGTCGCGGCTGCAGTGGATTGTTGCCGCGCTGGGGGTGGGGCTGGGCTTTGGCTTGCAGGAGATTGTCGCTAATTTTGTGAGCGGGTTAATCATCTTGTTCGAGCGGCCGGTGCGTATCGGCGACACGGTGACCGTGAACGGGTTGAGCGGTACGGTGAGCCGGATCCAGATCCGTGCGACCACGATCATCGACTGGGATAACAAAGAAATTTTGGTGCCCAATAAGAGCTTTATCACTGACCATGTGGTGAACTGGACGCTGAGTAGCCCGGTGACCCGTTTGCAACTGAAGGTGGGCGTGGCTTACGGAACGGATACAGATCGGGCGGCTCGTGTGATTCTTGACGCGGCGAATAGTCATCCGATGGTGTTGGGCCAGCCTACGGCTGCGGTGTTTTTTGTGGGCTTTGGGGATAGCTCGCTGGACTTTGAACTTCGGGTGTTCGTCAGCGAATTGTCACGCCGGATGCCGGTGATGCATGACCTGCACACGGCGATCAATCGAGCACTTTCGAAAGAAGAGATCGAAATCCCTTTCCCGCAGCGCGATATCAACGTGCGCGGCGCGGAGGGGGCGCTCGACACGTTGCCTGCTGCGCCGTCGCCGCCCACGAGCGCGTGACCGCGGCGCTCGTGGCGGGCTACACTCGGTCTGGTGGTAGGCCTCTGATACTTTGTCGTTTGACGAACCCGATGCAAGACGATTCAACTTTGAGTGCGCCGCCCGCTGACCTGCTGGACCGGGAGGTAGTGCACACCTTTAAAGATGACGCGCGCAGTACGGTGTGGCGCTGCGATGACGACGCGGGGCAGGGGTGGGTGGTCAAGCGGTTTAATGCCGGGCCGCGGGCTCAGCGGTGGCGTCGCGCGTTGGGGGTGCACCCGGTGGACCGCGAGCGGCGGTGGGACCGGCAACTGACAGGCAACCGTGTGCCGGTGGTGCCGGTCGCCGGCGACGGGGTGGACGCGGCGGGGCGGTCGTGGCTGGTGACTGCCGAGGCCGGGCCGTCGCTGCATCAGCGTCTGGCGGACGGGGCGATGGGTGATGTGCGTGTGCGCCATCGGCTGGCCCGCGAGGCGGGTGCGGTGACCGGGGCGGTGCTGGCGTCGCGGGCGTTTAATCGGGACCACCGAGCGCCGAACATGGTGACGGGCGATGCGGATGCCGGGCCGATGCGGTTGATTGATGTGGGTGGGTGCCGCAGCGCCCGCGGGGCGCCGCTGTTTGCCTCGGCCTTGCCGATGCTGACGCAGCTCAATCGGTCGGTGATCAAGGCCGCGGCGCTGAACGCCTCGGGCCTACAGGTGAGCCGAACCGATCGGCTGCGGTTTTTCCGGTCGATGATCGCGGCGTGGCCCAGCCCGCCCGACGGGCTGCAGCACCTGCCGCGGCACCCGGAATTCCGCGGCGGATGATGCGCAGACGCGCCGGCCGGTCGGGGGCTTGATGTGCGGCAGTATGTAGCAGTATGTAAAAACCCCCGCGCGAGCGCGGGGGTTGTGGGGTGTGCGAGTTATGTGGGTGAGGCCTTGGGGCCTGGCGCCAGCGTTTTTGAGAGGCGGGGCGTGGGTTAGCCCGGCACCGCGGCGACGGTTTCGGGCAGGGTGATGTTCTGGCCGAACTTGCCGGGTTCGAACAGGTGGATCTTGCTGATGTCCAGGTGGATCTTCAAGGGGGTGCCCTCAGCCAGCTCTTCGGCCTTCACCCGGGCCGTGGCCAGGTCGCCGCCGGCGTTGGAGAGGAACACGTCCATGGTGTTGCCCAGCAGCTCGATGACGTCGACGGTCATGTCCAGGGTTTGTTCTTCGTTTTGGGCAAAGGCGCCCGGACGCATGAACATGCCTTCGGGGCGTAGGCCCATCACCACGTCTTGGCCGGCTTTGCCCGCGGCAAGTTCGGCGTGGTGGCCGGTGAGCTTGATCTTCACGCCGTGGTCGTTGGTGAACCACAGGCCGCCGTCTTGGGGGGTGAGACGGCCGTCGATGAAGTTCATCGGTGGGGTGCCCAGGAACGCGGCGACAAAGCGGTTGACGGGCCGTTCGTAGACCGCCAGCGGGGTGTCGCACTGCTGGATCAGGCCTTCGCTCATGATGCACACCCGGTCGCCCAGGGTCATGGCTTCTTCTTGGTCGTGGGTGACGTAGATGGTGGTGGTGGCCAGACGCTTGTGCAGGCGCTTGATTTCGGCGCGGGTTTCGACACGCAGCTTGGCGTCGAGGTTGGACAGTGGTTCGTCGAAAAGAAACACCGATGGGTCACGCACGATCGCCCGGCCCAAGGCCACGCGCTGGCGCTGGCCGCCCGAGAGGGCCTTGGGCTTGCGGTCCAAGAGGGGGGTGATGCCCAAGATCTCTGCGGCATCGGTGACGCGTTTGTGGATCTCGGGTTTGGGGAACTTGCGCAGCTTCAGGCCGAAGGCCATGTTTTTGTACACCGTCATGTGCGGGTACAGGGCGTAGTTCTGGAAGACCATCGCGATGTCGCGGTCTTTGGGCGGCACGTCGTTGACGATGCGCGGTCCGATGCTGACGGTGCCGTCGCTGATCTCTTCGAGGCCCGCGGTCATGCGCAGCGTGGTGGACTTGCCGCAGCCCGAAGGCCCGACCAGCACCATGAACTCGCCGTCGGCGATGTCGAGGTTGATGCCCTTTACCGCGGTCACATTGCCGGGGTAGACCTTGACTACATCGCGGATGAGTACCTGTGCCATGAACTGGGTTCCTTCGTGAAAAGAAGTGAGAGCCCAGAGTCTAGCGTGTTGGGGCGAGCCTCGGCAGGGCCGCAGGGCAGAAGGGGGATCTGCTTGTGGTCAGCGCCCGGCGGCGATATTGGGCTGGATCCTGCCGGTGCGCTCGTCGTAAAACCAAGCCACGGTGGGGGATGCGTCGCTGGGGGTATGGGGCGAGGCGAATGGGGCCACACGCGGAGCATCTTGGGCCCTTGGGCTTCGATCCCCGAGCCCGGGCACGGCCTGCAGGTACGGGCCCTGCCCGTTCAGGGGCTGTGTGAGTACGGTTTCGAAATCTTGAATGGGGGGGTAGGCCCCGTCGTGGTCCGCGGCGTAGAGCTCGATGGCGTTGCGCAGCACCGCCAAATCGCCGCGCACCGTGGCGTTGAGGGGGTCGGCTTGGGCCCGGCCCAGGCGGGGGACGGCGACCACGGCAATCACGGCCAAAACCACCAAAATGACGGCGAGTTCGACCAAAGCCAGGCCGCTGCGGGTAGCGGTACGAGGGCGGTGGGGCACGGCGGGAAGGGGCGATGGAGTCATGGTGTGCGGCCCGGGGTTGGGGTGGAGGGCAGCGGGGGGTATCGGTGCCGTGGGACGCGGGTCGCGCGTCGGTGGGTCACCTGCCTGCTTTATCGGGGTTTGCCTGCGCGTTGCGCCACGCCACGCAGCAACCACGCGTGGGCGGCCAGCCCTGAGGCGCCCGCCGTCCAGCCCAGCACGCCCGGCGAACCTGCGTTGAGCAGCAGGGCGGCAGTTGCCGCGGCGATGCCCAGCAGCGGAAGCAGGCACACGGCCACCGCGGCCCGCCGGTCGTGGGCGGGGTCGTGGCAGGTCGTGGCCGGATCCGGCGCGGTGGGGGTTGAAAAAAGGCTGAACATGGTCCACGTTCGGTATCGGCCCGCGCGGCGTCGGGCCGGCAGGGGTCCGAAAATGGTCGGGCTTGCGGCGGCCTATCCTTATGAACCATGACAACCCCTCAAACCCATTCAGATGCCGCGCCCCCGACGCTACTGGCCTTGGCCGGAAGCCTGCGTCGCGATTCTTTCAACAAGTCTTTGGTGGGCTGCGCCGCCCAGGCGGCCCGGGCGGCGGGGGCCCAGGTCACGGTGCTGGATCTCAACGACCTGGACCTGCCGCTGATGAACGAGGACCTGGAGCCCCACGCGGTGCCGGCAGGCGCCACGCGGCTGAAAGAAGCCATGCGTGAGGCCGACGGGTTTTTGATCGCGTGTCCGGAGTACAACGCGTCGGTCAGTGCGCCGCTGAAAAACGCCCTGGACTGGGCCAGCCGCCCGGCCGACGGCGAGCCGCCCCGCGTGGCCTTCGCAGGCAAGGCCGCCGCGGTGATGGCGGCCACCCCCTCGGGGCT
Source organism: Phycisphaera sp. (assembly GCA_023300125.1). Classification (GTDB taxonomy): domain Bacteria; phylum Planctomycetota; class Phycisphaerae; order Phycisphaerales; family Phycisphaeraceae; genus Algisphaera. The sequence goes on along the minus strand of JALZVY010000011.1, from coordinate 18,473 downwards.
GGGCGGTGTGCGCGGGCTGGATCACCTGCGGGCGATCTTGACCAACCTGCAAACCGTGGTGCTGCCTCAGCAGGTCACCGTGTCGGCGGCGCACGAGAAAATCAAAGACGGCGTGGTGGACCCGGCCGTGGCCGCCAAGGTCGACGTGCTGGCCCGGGCGTTGGTCCGCTTCGTGCAGCGGTCGTAGCGTTTTTCTGAAAGCCCACCCCGCCGCGCCCCGCCTCACCCCACCGATTGATCCCATGCCCGCCACGCCGCTCACCGACGCGCAGATCGCCGACGCCCTGACCCGTTTGGAAGGGTGGTCCACCGCCGACGGTGCGCTGGTGCGATCGCTGGTGTTTGCCGACTTTGCCGCGGCGCTGGCTTTCATGGTGCGGGTGGGCTTTGTGGCCGAGCAGCAGGGCCACCACCCCGACTGGACCAATGTCTACAACCGCGTGGCCGTGCGGCTGAGCACCCACGACGCGGGCGGGGTGGTGACTCAAAAGGACGTGGACCTGGCCGCGGCGATCGACGGCCTGGCCGCGGGGAACTGAAGCCGATTCATCCGAGGGGCGCCCGGCGGCCGATAGGCCGTGCATGGAACTGCTCGCCCGACTTAGCACCACCCCCGGCGTCCCGGGCCGCGAAGACCGCGTCCGCGACCTGATTCTCAAAGAAATCGAAGGCCTCTTTGACGAGGTCAGCGTCGACCCAATGGGCTCGGTCATCGCCGTGCGCAAGGCCACGGCCTCGGGCGGGGCGGACACCGACAACGCATCGCCCACCCGCGTCATGCTTGCCGCGCACATGGACCAGATCGGTTTTCTGGTGCGTCACGTCGGCAGCGATGGTTTTCTGCGGGTGCACAACGTCGGCGGCTTTGACCCCCGCAACCTCTTTGCCCGGCTGGTGAACGTGGCCACCGAAGGCGGCGACCTGCCCGGCGTGCTGAACCCCGGGGGCAAGCCGGTGCACCTGGCCAACGCCGAAGAACGAAAGAAGGTGCCCGAGATCACCGACCTGCTGGTTGATTTGGGCCTGCCCGCCGAACAGGTGCAAGCCCAGGTCAAGATCGGGGACATGGTCACGTTGACCCAGCCCTTCACCTTGGTGGGCAACACTGCGGTGGGCCAGTGCCTGGACAACCGCGTGGCCTGCTGGCTGGTGATCGAATCGCTGCGGAAGATCGTGGCCGAAGGAGCCACCCACGCCTGCGAGATTCACGCCGTGTTCACCGTGCAAGAAGAAGTGGGGCTGCGCGGGGCCATCACCAGCGCCCACACCGTGCGGCCCGACATCGGCATCGGCATCGACACCACCTTGTGTGTGGACACCCCGGGAAGCCCCGAAGACCAGCGCTGCACCCAGCAGGGCGGCGGGGCGGCCCTCACGGTCATGGACGGGGCCAGCATCGGCGACCCACGCCTGCTCGCAGATTTCGAACGCGTCGCCGCCGCGGGCGGCATCAAGACCCAGCGCAGTATTTTGCGGGCCGGCGGCACCGACACCGCGGGCATCCAGCGGGCGGGCGGAGGCACCCGGGCGTTCACCCTCAGCGTGCCCACCCGGTACATCCACAGCGTCACCGAGATGGTCCACCTCGACGACCTGCACGCCTGCCGCGACCTTTTGGCCGCCTATTTGGGCGACGTGAAGTGAAAGAGTCGGCGATCGCGGGTACACTGTCCTGCCATCCGGAAACCAGTCCGGGGTGTAGCTCAGCTTGGTAGAGTGCCTGCTTTGGGAGCAGGATGTCGTCGGTTCAAGTCCGGCCACCCCGATTCAACGAAAAAACCGCCCTTTTTGAGGGCGGTTTTTTCGTGGGGGGTTGAGGTGTTGCAAGGGGCTCAGGCGGGCGATCGCGGGGGCTTGACAGATGCAATCAAAAACCTAACATTCCTGCATGGTCGCTCCCGCTTTTTACACCCGTTTCATCTGGCCGGCGACAGCATGCGGGATGAGGGGGGCTCGGCGGGGCGGCGCTATTTGTCATGATGTTTCAACGCCATAGATTCCGTGGTCCGTGTTCCGTCGGTTGATTCCACCTCGATCCATAGGGCGTCGTCGTCATCAAAATCGGGCGGGCAAGCGGCGTCAGCGTGATAATCGCCCTTTGAACCGACGGCTTTGCCTTTGACCGATCCGGTTGCGGATTCGTTGCCGACCCAAACGCGGATGGCGGCGGGGCTTGGCCCGCTTTCAAGTTTGATGTCGATGTGCAGCGTGACGTTGGGCCTGGGCTCCCCACCGAGCGAGACATCAAATACTGAGCCGCCGATCGTGACTTTGCTTAGCTGCTGCTCGGCACCGTGCTCATCGCTGCCTCTCTTGTCGTCGTCGTCGTGGCCACCGCTTTCCAAGTGTTTTTCGTGATCATGACCTTCATGGCCGTTAGGAGCCTCGCCGCCTCCGCACCCAGTCAGTACGAGCGAGCCGGCGACGATGGGGATCAGCAGGAGTTTATTGAGATGGGTCATTTCAGGTCCGTTTCATTTGGGGCGAGCGGTGGTGCTCGGCGAGTGGAAAAAAGAGTTTCGGGCTTCCTGCCCGACGAGGTTCGGTTTAGTGTCGAAAAACCAGCGCGTAGCCGGCCGGCACCACAATGAGGTTCAAGAAGGTCGAGGTCAGCAGGCCGCCAAGCGTGACAATCGCGAGCGGAGCGAGCAGTTCGCTACCCGGCTCGCCCGCCGCGAGCGCAAGCGGGACGAGGCCGAGTGCTGCAGAGATCGCGGTCATGAGAATGGGTACAAGTCGTTCCATCGATCCCTGCACGACCGCCTCGGCGGATGGAACCCCTTCTTCATCCATCAGGTGGTTGTAGTGGTTGATCAGCAAGATGCCGTTGCGCACCGCGATGCCGAACAGTGTGATGAAGCCGACCATACTCGCGATCGAGATCACCGGTGGGATGTACGTGCCACTGATCCCGAAGAGTGCGAGCGTGTTAGACAACGCTCCGCCGCCTTGTGTGAGGTAGATCGCGACGATGCCGCCGATGAGCGCCAGCGGCATGTTCAGCATGACCAATGCGGCCGCCCGCATCGAGCCGGTGGAGATTTGCAGGAGCAAAAGCATGATCACGGCCACGGCGGTCCCCGCAACAAGGATGGTGCGCGAGGCAGACTGCTGGGCCTCGAACTGACCGCCATAAGACACGGTCATGCCCGCTTCGGCGACGATCGGATTGACGCGTTCGCGGACTTCGGCAACCAGGTCGCCGAGGTTGGAACCGTCATTCACGTTCAGCGAAACGACGGCTTTGCGTTGCGCGTTCTCGCGCGTGATCAGGTTGCTGGATCGTTCGGGGCCGATATCCGCGACATCGCTGAGCCGTACCGTCGCGCCGCCACGGCCACGCAGCAGCAGATCGCGGACCTGCTGAAACGACTCGCGCTGCTCGGGGGCCAAGCGGACGACGAGGTCGTATTGCCGGATGCCTTGGTTGACTTTGTCGACCACCTCGCCGTAGAGCGCTTCGCGGACCTGCTCGGCGGCATCCGCGGGGCTGAGCCCGGCCGCGGCCAGTTCGGCATGGCGATAGCGGATCGGCAGTGTCGTGATCATCACTTCACGGTTGGCATTGACGTCACGCGCCCCGGGTAAGGTTTGCAGTTTTGCCTCGATTTTTTTGGCGACTTTACGTAGTTCGGTGAGGTCTTCGCCGTAAACATTGATCGTGATCGCCGCGGGCGTGCCGGACAGCACGTGGCTCAGGCGGTGCTCAATCGGTTGGCCGACCATGGTGGTGATACCGGGGATCGAGCCGAGCACGCGATCGATTTCCGCGCGTACTTCGTGCCGATCACGACCCGCAACGACGGTCACTTCGATCTCAGAATTACTCACTGGCTCAGCGTGCTCGTCACGCTCGGCCCGTCCTGTTCGGCGAGACACCGAACGCACGCCATCGATCTCAATCAGTTGTTTCTCGACTTCTGTCGCCAGCCGGTCGCTTTCAACGATCGAGGTGCCGGGCGGTGCAAGCAAGAAGACGGTGAACGTTCCTTCGTTGAAAGAGGGTAAGAACGACGTGCCGTAGGTGCTCGCGAGGATCAATGCCGCGACCGTCGTGAGGCCGGCGACGCCGATCACCCAGGTCCGAAAGCGGATCGCTCCGCGCAACATGGGCTCGTAGACCTGCTTGGTCTTGCGGGCCAGCAAGCCGTCCTGGTCCTCGTGCTTGCCGCCGAGTCGTCCCTTGAGAAGGAACTTGCAGAGCGCGGGGATTACGGTCAGTGCGACCAACAGCGAAGCGCCGATCGATACCATGTAGGTCATCGCCAGCGGCTGGAAGAATCGGCCTTCGAGTCCATCTAGTACGAGCAATGGGACAAAGACCATCACGATGATTAGCGTCGCGAACACCATCGCTGGGCGGATCTCGTTGCTGGCGTCGAAGATGACCTCGGTAAAGGGCCGTTGCTGCGACTCGGCCATCGCGCGGTTCTGCTTGAGACGCCGAAACACGTTCTCGACATCGATGATCGCGTCATCGACCAAGACGCCGATCGCAACGGTCAAGCCACCCAGTGTCATCACGTTCAGGCCTAGGTTTAGGCCGTCCATGATCAATAGGCCCACCGCCAGCGAGATCGGGATCGCGGTCAGCGTGATCAGCGTCGTCCGCACGTTCATTAGGAACAACACGAGCACAAGTACGACGATAACGACCGCTTCCACGAGCACCTTGGTGACGTTGTCGATCGCGCGGTCGATGAAGTGCGACTGTCGCACTACATCGCGGTTCAGCTCAACGCCGGGGGGCAACGCGGGCTCGACTTGGTCATACAGTTCGTCGAGCGCTTGCGTGAGTGCGAGTGTGTTGGTCCCCGGCGATTTCTGGATCGACAGGATCACCGCGGCTTTGCCGCCCTCGGATGCGGTGCCACGCTTGAGTGCGGGGCCGAGTTGAACGTTGGCGACCTGCCCGATCGTGACGGGGACGCCCTCGTGGTACTTGATGATCGTGTCCGCGATGTCTTGCGGACGGGTGACGCGGCTTTGTTGGCGAATGGGGACCTCGAACTGATTCACATTGACCAGGTAACCGCCGCTCGCCGTGCTGTGCGAGCCGCCGGCCGCTTCGACCACATCGGAGATGGTCAAGTCGTACAACCGCAACCGCTCTTGATCGACGTTGACTTGGTACTCGGGCAGTTCACCGCCGATCGCGACCGCTTGGGCGACTCCCGGGATGGCGAGGATCTTGTTCCGTAGGTCGAATTCGGCGTAAGCACGAAGATCCATCGCGTCCACCAAGCCGTTTGGTGAGGAGAGCGAAATGAGCATGATCTCGCCGGCGATGGATGTGATCGGGGTGATGAACGGCTCGACGCCATCGGGCAGGTTTTCACGCGCCGAGACAAGACGCTCGGAAACAAGCTGGCGTGCGTCATACAGGTCTGCACTCCATTCGAGATCAACCCAAACGATGGATAAGCCGATCGCGCTGGTGCTGCGGACCCGGCGGACACCGGTCATACCATTGACCGAGGTCTCGACCGGGAAGGTCACGTACTGCTCAACCTCGTCGGCAGAGAGCCCGCCGGACTCGGTGATGACGGTCACAGTCGGTGCGTTGAGTTCGGGGAACACATCGACCGACATCTGCGGCAGGCGGTAGCCGGCGTAGCCGACCACCAAGGCCGCGGCGATCAGCACAAGCGCCGAGTAGCGCAGTGAAAAATGGATGACGGCTTTCAGCATGGCTTAGTGCTCTCCTTCGTGGAAGCTGCCGTCGGCGTGGAAGTGCCCGCCTTTTTGAATCGCCCCGCTGGTGGACAGCATGAGCTGGAACGCGCCGTCGAGGACGATCTGGTCGCCGTCCGCAACGCCGCTTAGCAGTTCAACCCAGCGTCCGTCATTCTTGCCCAGATCCGCTTCCATACGAACCACCTGGTCGGGATTGCCGGGGGTGCGACGGAAGATGTAGGGCGTCAATCCATCCCGCTGTACCGCGGCAAGCGGGATCGCGCGTTCGGCCTCTGCCGATGCGTCCGTGATGATTTCAAGCTGCGCCGAGACGCCGGGGCGTGCCCAGCTTTTCAGTGTGTCGGGCACAACGTATAGGTCGACGGTCCGGTCGTTCGGGTCTCCCTCTAGCCCGAGGACCAATGTGCCCGTCATCGACTCGCCCAGTTGGATTGATCGGCCGGTCGCGGTCGGAGTGGGCGGGACGATGCGTGCAGAGAGCCTGTCACGGAGCACCCCCAGATCACTTTGCAAACCCGAGGCACGAAACCGAAGGCGATCCGGCTGCACGACGGTCACTACCGGCGTTTTCTCGTCCGCCCAAGCGCCATTGGTTAGCCCCAAGTGGGAGACAACGCCGGGAACATCCGAACGCACCTCGATTTTGTCGATCGTTGCCCAGCGTGGTTCGGCAGTTTCCTGCTCTCCTACCGGTGTTATCAAATCGTTACGATCGATCCCGGTGATCGCCGCGGCGGCGTCCAGCAGGTAGCTCAAGCGTGACTGGGCCGCACGAATCCCGGCCCGCGCCTGTTCCCGTTCGGCGAGCAGTTGAGCCTTCTTCTCCTGCACTTCTGCGAGGCCTGCCCGGGTGCTGGATAAGGACGCGCGGGCCTGAGTTAACTCATCAACTCGGCCACCACCCGCTTCGCTGAGGCGTTCCAAGCCTGTCACCCTCTCGGTCCATACGGCAATCGTTGCGTGTAGGCTTTCCTCGTGTGCTTGATGGGCTTCCAGCAGCGGGCCATAGGTCTGGGTCTGAGTGCTCAGCCGGTCGATCTGCGATTCTGCTTCGGTGAGTTTCTGCTGAAAATCACGCCAACTCGGAGAATCGATGCGATAAAGCAGCGCGCTGGCTTGGACCCGCGCGAGTTGATCAACGATCAACTCAACACGCCCCGGCACCGGCGTCCGGTACTCGCGACGTGCCGCCGGCTGGTATTCGAATCGCCCCGGCGCTCGCAGTGTCTTCTCAACCCGGCGTCGCTCGACTTCCACAAAGCTGATGCCCAGGTTGGAGCGGACGGCAGACGGGATGTCGATCAGGTTGGGGTTTTGAGGGGGCTGGTCGTCGGTAAACTCGCCTTCGTCTTCAGCGTGGCCGCCATCGCGCGCCGCGCCGCCATCGCAGGCCATCAGCATGAACGAGACAGCCAGCATGCTCGTGATCAATGTCAATCGGATCATGAATTTCATGGCGAGACTCCTTCGGCCGCCTCGGCGGTGTCGTGTGTCGTTGTTTCTGTGTTCGTGCTTTCTGAGATAGGCGCAGGCCCGATGGTTTGCTCCGGCCCAAGCAGCCGCGTCACCTCGCTCCGGCCTCGAACCGTACTGAGGCGCAGATCGAGGATCTGGTTCTTCGCTTCAAACCGCCGGGTCACCGTCTCCAACAGGATGAGCGTGTTGACCTCGCCCAACTCGGCCAAACGATCAATCTCGGCTGTTTGTTCATCGAGCATCGGGACCAGTTGTTGTTCCAAGACTTGCTGCTGCTGTTCTGCTGCTTCAAGCCGGGCATTGGCCGACGCCAACTGAAATGCCAGCCGCTCAAATTCGGTCTCGGCAGCCGCCCGCGCCAACGCACGGTTTGCCCGGGCTTCGGCGATGCCACCTCGGTTCGCGTTCAGGATCGGGATCGGCAGAGACGCACCGAGCAACAGGCGATCATCGTTGTCCTCGCTACCCAGGCCCGCCCCGATCTTAATGTCCGGGTACTGCTTGCGGACCTCCAGACGCAGGCTCTCCTCAGCGACCTGATAGTCCGCACGAAGTGCCGCAAGCGACGTGTTCGCTTGGATCAGCCTGCGGGTCGTGTCGGAGGTTTCAGGAATCTCGACTTCTGGTAGGGCCGGCACCAGGTGGATCTTTTCGTTCGGCAGCAGCCCCATCAATTCCAACAGGTCAAGCCGTGCCCGCCCGGTCGCCGCCGATGCAGAAGCCCGTTGTACCTGGATGGCCAGACGCTGAGCGTGAAGCAGGCGTGTTTCCACACGGGTCAGTTCGCCGGCCTCTTCAAGCCGTTCTGAGACGGCGCTGATTTTTTCAATCACCTGAAGCACTTCATCGATGAGTTTCAGCCGCTCGGTTGTGACCGACCAAGCCGCCCACGCCTCGCGGACACGGGCACGCATCGACCACTCGGCATCGACGATACGCCGAAGCGCTGCCTGGTACGCCGCATCGGCGCGGTCTTCTTCAACACTCAATCGACCCGACACCGGGATCGTCAGGCTCATCGTCAGCCCATACTCAAGCGGTCCCGATGGCGAGAGGAGCTCGGCCCCATCAAACCCAAGCACCGGGTCTTCCCAAAGGCCTGCGTTCTCGGCGTTGGCCAAGGCAACACCTGCCCGTAACCGGGCGAGCCGTAGATCACGGTTGTAAAACAAGGCGATGACTTGGGCCTCCCCTGCGTCGATGCCGTCGTCGAGGTCGAAAGAGCTGGGCTCACTCGGGCTGTTAGCTAAGCGCTGCGAGAACGCGCGGAGCGTCTCCTGCTCGTCCAGGCGCAAGGTGGCGTCGGTCCGGTGGTGTTCAAGATCAAGTGGAACGGGTTGGTAGCTCTGGCAGCCGGCGATGAGTGTGACGCAAATAAGCAGCGTCACCGGCCCGAGCCTCCGCGCATCGCGCGGATGGTCTCTGCGTTTCATGGTGTGATTCCTGAAGGTGCTCCAAAGAACAGCCCGCCGTCGGCCACTCGGGCCTCGGCGTGTACTGGGAACGAATCTTCAGATCTACACGTTCAAGCGTGTCGTCGAGAGATGGGAGACGCGCTGTGTCCCCCCAGGTTCAAACCAACTCGGGACCGGTGGCAGATACCGTTTTGGCTGCCAATCGATCTGGGCGATGAGCGGTCGCTCGGGTGATTTCGGAATCAATGCCGGGTTGAACGTCTTATCCGTGCGTGAAACCGACGAGAGGAGCTCGGAAATGGAAAGGTCGATATCAACGCAGCTACAGTCGGCATGATTTTCCCCCACTGGAACGAGTAATCGCACCTGTTTAGACGCATGGTCGCAATCCAGTTCACAGCTCGTAGATGTGTCCTCTTTGGGGTGCTCATGCCCACCGCCCAAGCAAATTGGCCCAGTGCCCGCAATCCCTACAAGCAAGGACTGCAGCAGCACGGCACCAGTAAGCAGGATGACATAGGGTTGGATCATCGAAGAATGACTATACGCCCCGTAGCTGCCGTCGTGTTCGGGGAACTGCTGATTGCGTGGTTTGATGTGCTGGGGTCAGTCGCGCATGATGAATGTAGAAGGGGGTGCGGTAAAACCCGTGTGTACTCCATAACGGGTCGAAGTAGGACGGCATGGAACGATGGGTCGCCCCGAATGAGGCTTGCATTTTTCTTGTAAGGCATTTTTTGAAAATGGCTTGAGGCTCAAGCGTGTCGTGCTCGATTGGATTTGAGAGCAGGATGTTGTCGGTTCAAGTCCGGCCACCCCGATTCAATGAAAAAAGCGCCCTTTTTTGAGGGCGGTTTTTTCGTGGGGGGGTGAGGTGTTGAAGGGGGCTTAGGCGGGCGATCGCGGGGGCTTGACAGACGCAATCAAAAACCTAACATCCTTGCATGGTCGCTCCCGCTTTTTACACCCGTTTCATCTGGCCGGGCCAGATCGCCGCGGGTTTTCCGTCGCCGGCCGAGGGCTTCGAAGATCAGGAGCTGGACCTGCACGCCTATTTGGTGGAGCGGCCCGCGGCCACGTTCTTTTTTCGTGTGGCCGGCGACAGCATGCGGGATGAGGGGATCCTCGACGGGGCGGTGCTGGTGGTGGATCGGTCGCTTGCGCCTGCGCCCGGGCGGGTGGCGGTCACGCAAGAAGACGGGGGGTTTGTGGTGTGTCGGCTGACGCATAAGCCCGCCGAGGTGTTTGGCATTGTGAGCGCGTGCGTGGCCCGGCTGTGATCGCTTTGGTCGATGGCAACAGCTTCTACGCGTCGTGCGAGCAGGTCTTTGATCTGGACGCGGCCAAACGGCCCACCGTGGTGCTTTCGAACAACGACGGCTGTGTGGTGGCGGCCTCGGCCGATGCCAAGGCCCTGGGCGTGGAGATGTTTAGGCCGTGGTTCCAGGTGCGCGAGCAGATGGAGAAGCACGGCACGCGCGTGTTCTCTTCGAACTACACCCTGTACCACGACTTTCAGCAGCGGCTGGTGTCGATCTACCGCGAGCACGCCGAAGCGGTGGAGGTGTACAGCATCGACGAGGCCTTTCTTCAGCTGGGGCCTTTGGATGCCCACGATTGGGTGGGGTGGGCGGTGGGCTTGCGGGCCAAGGTGGAGCGGTGGACGGGCGTGGCCACGGGCATCGGGGTGGGGGCCACGAAGATGCTTTCAAAGCTGGCCAATCACTGCAGCAAGCGGGCCCCGCTGAGCGGCCAGCCCCATGGCGTGTGTGTGCTGGGCGATGCCCAGGCGGTGGACGCGGCGCTGGGGCGGGTGCGGCTCAAAGACCTTTGGGGGGTGAGCCGGGGAAACATCGCCCGCTTGGCGCGCCTGGGCATCACCACGCCCCGCGCGTTTCGGGACGCCGACCCGCACCGGGTGCGTGGGCTTTTGGGGGTGGTGGGCCAGCGGATGGTGCACGAGCTGCGGGGCACGCCATGCCTGGAACTGGAGACGGTTCGCCCGGATCGGAAAAACATTTGTTGCTCGCGGTCTTTCGGCAAGGTTGCGCAGGATCGCGACACGCTGGCCGAGGCGGTGGCCACCTTCGTGGATGCCGCTGCCAACAAATTGCGGCGGCAGTCTCTCGCGGCGCGGACGGTGACGGTTTTTATTCAAACGGATCGTCACGCCGAGGTGACTCAGTACAACAACGCCCGCACGGCCACCTTGCCTGTGGCCAGCGAAGACACGCGGGAGCTGACGCGGGTTGCCACTTGGTGTCTTGGGCGGATTTACCGCCCTGAGCACGCGTATAAGAAAGCAGGGGTGTTGCTGGGCGGCTTGGTCAAACGTGAAGCGCGGCAGGCGGGGCTGTTCGACACGCGCGACCATGCGAAGACACGGCGGTTGATGGGGGTGATGGACGCGATCCGTGAGCGCCAAGGCCCCAGCGCCGTGCGGCTGGCCGCGGCGTCGCCGATGCAGCTGCGCCCTTGCCGGACGTGGCACCTGCGGAGCGACAACCGATCGCCCCGGTACACCACGCGGTGGGGCGAGCTGCCGGTGGCCCGCGTTTTAAAACCCCAGGGTCCTCTCTTGGTGGACAGGTGATGCGGCATGCTGCCGACGCCGCCGGTTTGTAGGGGGTGGCAGGCGACGTGGATGCAGGCCGGCGGGGCACGAGTGAAAGATTCGAAGGCGGGGCGGGGCGGTGTGGTGGGCAGGTAGGATGGGGTGTGTCCGGCTGAAACCCGGGCGTTGCAAGGGAATGGGCGGTGCGATTCCGGCCATTTACAACCCGGTTGATTTAGCGAAAGAGGCTTTTGATGATGAAATACTTTTTGACTCTTTGTCTTGTTTTTGTGTCGGGCCGCGCCGCAGCACTTGAATTGGAATTGCCGACGGTTTTTTCAGATCACATGGTTTTGCAGCGTGGGCTGGAGGTGCCGGTGTGGGGCAGCACCGAGGCGGGGGCGTCGGTGGTGGTTTCGTTTGGCGGGCAGCAGGTGACCACGCAGGCCCAGGCCGACGGCACGTGGCGGGCGAATCTGGGGGCGATGGATGCCTCGGAGGAGTCGCGCGCACTGACCCTCAAGGTGACCTTGGGCGATGAAAGCTTGCAGCACACGATCGAGGATGTGTTGGTGGGCGAGGTGTGGCTCAACGGCGGGCAGTCGAATATGTACCGGCCGTTTCGGATGCTGATCGGCGATGCCAGGCAAAAAAGCCATCAGGTCATCGTCGAGTATCTGCGCAACGAGGCGGCCACCGCCAACGATCCGCTGCTTCGTCAATTTCGCACGGGGCAGGTGTACAGCGTGACTGAGCCGCAGTTCAAAGGCCGCGGGGCGTGGACCAAGGCGGTGCCCGGAGATGTGAATGAGTTTTCGGGCACGGCGTATTTTTTCGCCCGTGAACTGCGGCGTGAATTGGGGGTGCCTGTGGCGTTTTTGAGCTGCAATCTGGGCGGCACGACCATCGAGCCGTGGCTGCCTCAGAGCGCTTTTCAAAGCACTTCTGAATTGAAAGCGTATTACCAGAGCACACTGGCCAAGCATGATCAAGAGGTTGCGTCGTGGGACGACGATCAGGAGCGCGCCGATTTTGAGGCGGAGCTCAAACGCTGGGAAGCGGCGACGGCGGCGGGCGAAAAGGCCGGGCGCAAACCGCGTAAGCCGGTTCACCCGCTCAACCGGAAATCGATGGCGGGCACGCTTTACAACGGCATGGTGCACCCGCTGGCGACCTATGCCATGCGTGGGGTGATTTGGTATCAGGGCGAGAGCAACACCGGGCACTTTCCTGAAGCGTATGGCGACCGGATGGTGGCCTTGGTCGAGGGTTGGCGCGAGGCCTGGGGGCAAGACACGCTGCACTTTTTTTGGTGCCAGTTGGCGAGCTACCGGGAGGCCAAGGACCACCCATTGGGCGACGAAGACACCCACGCGTTGGTGCAAAACGGTCAGCGCGAGGCGCTGCGGCTGGCCGACACGGGCATGGCGGTGCTCCACGATGTGGGCGATGCCACCGACGTGCACCCCAAAAACAAAATCGATGCGGGCAAGCGTCTTTCGCGGTGGGCCCTGGGCAAGGTGTACGGCCAGGACGTGGTGGTCAGCGGGCCGCTGTTTCGCACGGCCCGTGTTGAAGACGGCCGGGTGACCTTGGTTTTTGATCATGTTGGCAGCGGCTTGATGGTGGGCCACAAGCACCTGCTGGACCCGGCGGTGCAGGTCGATGCCCCGCTCAAACGGTTTCAGATCTGCGGATCAGACGGCCGCTGGCAGTGGGCGCAGGCAGAGATTGCGGCAGACGACACGGTGGTGGTGTGGCACCCCGCGATCAAGCGGCCCGCGGAAGTTCGTTACGCCTGGGCGGCCAACCCTGAAGGGGCCAACCTGTACAACAAGCAAGGCCTTCCTGCGTCGATGTTTAAGACCGGGCCGCTGCGGTCCAAGTAGACCTTGCAGCCTGATTTTGGGCTGCTGAGGCGGTGCGGCATGCGAGGGTGAAGCTTTGAGGGGGGGGCTATCCCGTGGGGGGCTCCCCCTCCCTTCGTGGTGGGGGGGCAAGAAAGATACGTGGCGACCGTCAAGTGTCGATTTTGGGTTGTTAGAATGATTTTTAAAAGTTTGAAAAAACGTTCAATGCCGCTTTCTTTAGCGGCGAGGCGTGGCAACCTTTTTGGAATCGCCAGATCCGTTTTTTGTCTTCGCATTCTTACTGTTGAAAAATCACATGGCCGTTAGTCTCAAAGATATTGCTCAATCCGCCGGTGTTTCGATTGGGGCCGTGTCCCGGATCCTGCGGGGTGATCCCAAGTTTTCGAAAGACACCGCCGAGAAGGTAACGCGGATCGCCAAAGAAATGGGCTACCGGCCCAACAAGCTGGTGCAAGGCATGCGGACCGGCCGCACCCAAACCATCGGCGTGATGGTGCCTGCCCGGGCCGATTTTTTGTCGCGGATCGTCTGCGGGATCCACCACAAGCTGGCGGTGGAGGGGTACACGCCGATTCTTTTGTGGGGTGAACCGGGGCTGCCCGAGCTTGAGCAGATCCACCGCTTGGTGGACCGCCGGGTGGACGGGATGATCCTCTTTCCCAGCGAGGACGCGGCGCCCGATACGTATTTCAGCGAGGTCTGGGAACGCGAGATCCCGCTGGTCACCGTCGACCGCAAGATGCTTTACACCCATGCAGATTTCGTAGGCACCGATGACCACCTGGGCGGGGTGCTGGCGGCCCAGCACCTGTTGGAATTGGGCCACCGCAACGTGGCGCACCTTGGGGCGGAGGCCACGATCAGCAGCAGCCGCGAGCGGAGAGGCGGTTTTAAAGAAACCATTGAGGCGGCTGAAGGAACACGTCTTACGGAAGTGATGGTCGAGGGATTCGACGGCGGTTTTGACGCGGCTGTGAAATTGCTGGGCGCCTCGCCACGGGCCACCGCGATTTTTACCGGCAACGACTTGCTGGCGGTGGGTGTGCTTCAGGCTACACGCTCACTGGGCCTACGGGTGCCCGAGGATCTCTCGGTGGTGGGGTTTGCCGACTTGGAGATTGGGCGTGTTTGCGAACCGCAACTGACCACCCTGCGTCAGGATCCCGAAGAGATCGGCAAGATTGCGGCGCAGACGGTGTTGAACCGCATCGACGGCCGGTTGAAGGGTACCGAGCCTCGCCGCGTGGCCCTGACGCCTGAGTTGGTGGTGCGTGACAGCACCGGGGCGTTGAGTACTTCGTGACGGTGCGCGCGTGAAGGCCGGCGGTGGGTGGCGTGGCCGTGATGACGGCGGCGGCGGTGTGTGCAGGCGCGAAAGGCTGGATCAGTCTGTGGCGGGTGTGTCGAGCGCGTCGGGGCGCTTGCCAACCAACGCGTTGAAGTCGGTCACCATGCCGTGGTGTTCGCGCCCCGGGGCGAAGGTGTGCACGGCGCCTGGGGTTTGAAAGTCGGCCAGGGCCACGCCGCGTGGGACGCGGAAGCCCAAGTCGATCAGCCATTCGCGTAGCGCGTGGTTGCAGTTGTGAAGCAACGAGTAGGGGCGCGGGGCTTTGACAAAGAGCATTCCGCCGTTTTCGACGTCGCCGCTGCGGGCTTGGGCGGCGGCGAAACGGGCGTCGAGCGTGGTGGTGAGGCGTTCAAGCCGCCCGGTGTCCACGCGGTAGCGGCTGAGTTTCCAGCTTTTGTCCAGGGCGACGCGGAGGCTTTCGTCGGACGCGCCGTCCCAGGGCCATTGGGCCCGGCCCAGGGTGCCGCGGCTGGGTAGAAGGATGGCTTTGGCTTTGGTCCAGCTGGTGCGGCGGTCGTTGGCCAGCACGTCCCAGTCGGCGTAGGTGTACTCGACCGCGTCGCCCTGCTCGGGGCGGGGTACCACCAAACTGGTGTGGAAAAAGTCGTAGTGGGCGAGGTAGACCGTGGCGCTGCGTTCGGCGGCGGGCGCAGGCGGGGCGACGACGGTGGGGTGACTGCGGCAGCCCGCGGCGCTGACCACCGCAAGCAGAACAAGGATGTGGAGAAAACGTTGCATCGCCCGAGGATAGCAGTCGCGTCGAGACCCCTGTGTCGTTTCGTGGGGATCTTCAAGAGGCTGCTTGAGATGGGCGTCTTACACGTGGGCGGGGTTCAGTCCCATGGCGTCGATGCGTCGGTGCAAGTCATTGATCTGTCGTTTGAGGGAGGCCCGCTCGCCCATGCTCAGGGCGGGGTTGTCCAAGGCCGTCTGCAGTTCGTGGCTGCGGGTGCCAAGCTCGGCGGCCCGAAGCGGAAGAACGACCTCGCGCTCCCACGCGTCGGGATCCGCCGCAATAGGGTTGGTGACGGAAAATGGTGTGTGTGGGGGGGTGCAATAATTGTTCATGCGGGAAACGTGGACCGAGCACGGCCCGCATGCGAGCGGAAAGCGTGTCGCCTTAGGGTGAACAGTCGCCGGGTTCGGGCTGGGGGAGATGGGTAAACGCCGCGGATCGATGCCCGGGCCTGGTATGGCCGAATGCCGGCGGAAAACCCATTCGAGACGTCATGTCGCCGCGGACGCGCTTGGCTGGGGCGCCGATCGGTGGGCGTGAAAGGTGGCGGTGCGGTCACCGATGTCGATCGGATCAGCCCCGCGCGTGGTTGACCGTGTTGCGCAGAACCTCGAGGTAGCGGGCGGTGATCCGCGGCCAGGCGAAGTTCGCTGCGCGGGCGCGGCTGAAGCGGTCGATCTTTGCTCTGCGTGCGGGTGTTAGCGCAGCAGCGCTGGCGATCGCCTCAGAAAGCGCTTCGGGGTTGCGTGGGGGCACACGCCATGCGTTGACGTCGTGGTCGAACATGTCGTCGAAGGCGCCCAAGGTGGTGCACACCACCGGCCGGCCGGCGGCCAGGTATTCCAGCCCGACGACCGGGTGGCCTTCTTCGAGTGAGGGCATGACGCCCAGTTGGCAGTTCTGCAACAGCCAGTGTTTGTCGGCGCCGGTGCGCACACCCAGAAAACGCACGCGGTCTGCCAGGCCGTGCTGCACGGCGAGGGCTTGCCACGCGGCTTGGCGTTCGCCTTGGCCCACCAGATAAAGCGCCATGCCCGCGGCGGCCGATGCGGCGGGGGGGCGTGCAAGGGCGGTGATTGCGTCGCCGAAGCCTTTGGTGCTGCGCAGGTTGCCCAGGGCCAGGATGAACTTGCGGTGGGGATCGATGTCCGCGGGGAGGGCGGCGGGTTGGTTCAGCGCGGCGGCGTCGACACCGTTGGGGATGTGCACGGTGGAGCGCTGGTCGCCGCGGATGGCGCAGATGAGATCTTTGACCGCGGGGCAGATCGCCACGCAGGTGTCGGCCTGGCGGTAGGCCTCTTCGGTGCGGCGAAACACATGCGGGCGGGCGCGGTCTTGGCCCTGGAGATGGAGGTCGCCGCCGTGGGACACCAACACGGTGGGCACGCGGGTTTCGGCGGACAGACGCACCGCGGCCACGCCGGTGGGGCGGCCGTAGTTGACCAAGAACACGTCGAAGTGTTCGCGGGCGTGCAGGCGGCGCAGGTGCTTGATGACGCGCTCGGGACGCCAGTGGGGCCGGTGCATCTTGCGGTACCACGTCACCGGGTAGGGCACGTTCAGGGGGGCGGGGCGTCCGCGTGTTAAGACGTGGATGTGGTGCCCTGCGAGGTGTATTTCCTGCGCTAGCCGGGCACTGACGACTTCGGCGCCGCCGATGTCGGGCAAAAACACGGGGGTGAAATAGCAGATGCGCACCGGGCAAGCGTAGCCGGTGCCAGCGGGAGCCGCGGCCGCTTGAAGAATCCAGCGTGCGAGGCAAGCGTGCGGGGCAGGGGTGACGGGGCTGCGTTGGCTTAGCGTTGAAAAAGGCGGGTGAGGGGGTAGGCCAAGCGGCCCAAGAAGCTGCGGGGATAGTGGTGGAGGCCTTCGAAGCCGAGGCTTTCGGGCTGCTGGGTGGGGGCGTGGTCGGGTGTGGGCCAGTGGGCGGTGCCAAACAGCCAGTCCCACAGGCTCAGGCAGATGCCGAAGTTCACTCCCTTGGGATGGCCCGGGGCGATGGCGTGGTCGTGATGCCAGATGTGCATGCGGGGCGAGTTGAAGATGTAGCGCAGCGGGCCCCAGGTGAGGTTGAGGTTGCTGTGGTTGAGGTGGCCGATGAGTGTGCCGAACACGGCGATCCAAAGGATGACGCTGCCCTCGACGCCCAGGACCACCAGTGGCAGGTAGGTGAGGGTCTGGTAGACCACGACCTCGCCCCAGTGAAATCGAAAGTTGCCGATCCAGTCCATCTCGGTGATGGAGTGATGCAGCTTGTGGATCTCCCACAGGTAGCGGTTGCGGTGCAGCAGGTTGTGGACGCTCCACTCCAGAAAATCTTTGATCACGAAAAAAACCGCGACCTGGGCGACCAGCGGCCAATTGGAAAGCAGTTGGAAGGTTTCTAAGTGGTCGAAGAACCCCGGGGCGAGTTGGGTGCCCAGCCAAACGGTCACGATCGACAGAGCGATGCCCACGTAGTGGCCGTTGATCACCAGCCACACGATGTCTTGCCCCAGCTGGGGGCGGAGGGCGGGCTGCTGCTGGCGCCAGGGCCAGAACCGTTCGAGCGCGAAGCACAGCAGCGACACCACAAGGAGCCAGAAGAAGTAGCCGCGGGTGTCCCAGAGGATGTTGAGCAACGGATGGCCTGGTGAGGGTGGGGATCGGGCAGTTGTCAGTATCGCGATTCGTATGCGTCGGGCAGCAGGTCCCAGGGGCGGTCGTACACGTGAACCGCGCGGGTGGGATCGCCTTGGGCGGTGACAAAATGTCCGCCGGCGTGGGCCCAGGCGAGCACCCCGCCGTGGAGGTTGCGGGCGTCGATGCCCCGCTGGCGAAGCTCGGCGGCGAGCTGGGTGCTGCGGTGGCCGATGGTGCAGTAGACCAGCACCGGGCGCTGGGGGGTGTCGGTGAGCTGGTCGATGCTCAGGGCGCCTGAGATGACCGAGACGCGGCGTTCTGAGCGGCTGCGGGCGTCGACGAGAATGGGCTGCTGATCCAAAGGCAGGGCTTGAAGATCGGCCGCGGTGACCTGGGGGACCTGGGGCCAGCGGGATTCGTAGCCGGTGGCGAGTTCATCAACGCGGGCGCGCACCTGGGCGGGATCCGCGGCGTGGTCAGGTGTGGCGGTGCCGCAGCCTGTGCCGCTGCAAACCCACAGCGCGGCGGCGGCATAGACGGCGTTGTAAAGCAGAGGGAGTGGGTTCATGGTGTGGTGACGGAAATGCCGTGTGCAATAGCGTGCGGGTGCCAGAGAAGCCTACGCCTGGAGAAATCAGCTTGAGGCGACCACATAGGCGGCAGGAAAGGCGGGGGGTGTGCTGACGGGGCGTGCAGAGCAGGTGAGTGTCAAGGGGGCTTTTGGGTTTGGCCTAGGGGGGGGGCTTGAGGGGGC
>JALZVY010000010.1 GCA_023300125.1 Phycisphaera sp. | reverse complement strand
CCGCGCCGCCCAGCTAGCCCGGGCCGCCTCCATCCGCCGCCACCTCTTTGGCCCCACCCCATGACCCCGGGGCCCAGGTCCCCTTGGCCCCCTCCGCTATAGTCGCGCCCATGGGCATTGAAGTCGAAGCCAAAATCCGCCTGCCAGGCGTCGCCGCCGCGGCCCTCCGCGAGCGCCTCGACGCGCAGGGCGCCAGCCTCGACCGCCGGCTGGTCGAAGCCAACACCTACTACGACACCCACGACGACACACTCAAAACCTCCGACCAGGGCTTACGCATCCGCGTCGAAGTCAACGAAGGCACCGACGAACGCAGCGTGGTACTCACCCACAAAGGCCCCCAGGCCCAAGGCCCGCTCAAAAGCCGCTTAGAAACCGAAGCCCTGGTCGCCGACGCCCACGCCACCGCCGAGGTGCTCGCGGTGCTGGGCTACCGCCCCACACTCACCTTCGAAAAACGTCGGGCCCGCTACCTCCTAGACGGCTGCCGGGTCGAAATCGACCAAATCCCATTCTTGGGCAGCTTCGTCGAGATCGAAGGAACCACCGCCCAAGACGTCGAGCGCGTCCGCGCCCGGCTGGGCCTGGCCGATCGCCCGCTCACCCGCGCCAGCTACGTCGCCATGCTCGCCGCCCACCTGCGCGAGCACCCCGAAAAAAGAGGCGACGACCCCGTGGTACGGCTCAGCGACGACCCCGCGTGCGATCCAGCGCTGCAGTGATTCAAGCGTCGAGCTTCACACGTCCAAGCGCGAGCGTCTCAACAACATGTCCAGATAGGCCGCGTGCAGCGCCCGCGTCACCGGGCCCGGGCTCCCGTCGCCGATCGCATCCCCGTGGATCGAAGTAATCGCCGTCACCTGCGTCGTGCTGCACACCAACACCTCGTCGGCCGCCTTTAATGCGTCAGGGGTCAGCGCCACCTCGCGCACCTCCAAGCCCTGGCGCCGCGCCCACGCCAACAACACCGCCCGCGTCACCCCCGCCAAGATGTAGCGGTCCGCGGGGTGGGTCACCAGCGCGCCATCGATCACCGCAAGCACATTGGTCGACGAGCCCTCGGTCACGTGCTGCGCCGGCCCCTTCACGCCCGGCTTATCGCGCACGAAAATTGCTTCCACCGCGCCCGCCCGCGCCGCCCGCGTGCGGGCCAAGCTCGCGGGCAACAGCAGCAAGCTTTTGACATCGCAGCGCAGCCAACGCACATCCTCGGCAAACACCGCGTCGCCCGACGCCAACGGGTCCTGCGCCGTCACCCCCGTGGTGGGGCGCAGCCACACCGTCACCGTCGGCCGCACCGCATCGTCGATCACAAAGCCCCGCGGCTGGCGCCCCCGGGTCACCTGCCAATACGCCTTGGCATCCGTCCAACCGTTGCGTTCCAGCAGCACCACGCTCGCATCCGCCAGCGCCTGGGGGGCCACGCCCTCCAACTCCACGGCCTGCAAGCTGCGCCGCATCCGCGCCACGTGCCGATCCAACGCAAACGCCCGCCCCCCGTCGTAGCGCACCACCTCGTACACCCCGTCGCCAAAGGTCACCCCCCGCTCGTGCAGGCCAAAACCCGCCGCGCCCGCACGCACCACCGCGCCGCCATCGCCTTCACCATGGAAGACCCACGCGTCGTCGCGTGGCGCGTCGTGGTGGTCGTGGTGGTCGTGGCCCGCGCCCGCCCCGCTCACAGCCCCACCCCCCGCGTGCCCGCCGCGTGGGTCGGCCCGGCCCCGCAGGCAGACCCAAAAGCAACGCAAGCACGAGAAATCGGTTCGTCCACCGGGGCACAATACCCGCTGGAGTGCCCCGCGGCCTCGCCCCAAGCCCGCCGCGACAAGCACCCCGCCGCGCTGCACACCGCTAAACTGGTCCTTCGCATCCCCACAGGCAGCCCCCCTCATGAAGTTTTTCCTCATCGACCGCGTCATCGAGCAAACCGACGACTCCATCGTCGCCATCAAGGCCCTCACCAACGCCGAGGAATACCTTGACGACCACTTTCCGGGCTTCCCGGTCATGCCCGGGGTCATGATGCTCGAAACCCTCGTGCAGGCCGCCCGCCGGCTCATCCGCGACGCCGACGGCCCCACCAGCCCCGGGCCCCTGGTGCTCAGCCAGGCCCGAAACATCCGCTACGCCGCCATGGTCCGCCCCGGCCAGACCCTGCGGGTTGAGGTCAAGCTCCGCAAACGCCACGAAGACGGCACGCTCGACTTCCAGGCCACCGGCAGCGTCGAGGACGAGGTCGCCGTGCAGGGACGCTTCTCGCTCGCCCCCAGCCGCGGCAACCTCCACGCCCTCCCACAGGCCGGGCAAAGCGACCTATAATCGTCGCCTCCATGCCCCCCGCGGCACCGCCGACGGATCGGCACCAACCCCGCACGCAAGAGACCCCGACCATGACCGACGACGAAGTATTCGAAAAAGTCCGCACCGTGCTCGAAGACGCCCTGGGCGTTGACGAAGACGAAGTCACCCAAGACGCCACCCTGGTCGGCGACCTGGGAGCCGAATCCATCGACTTCTTGGACATCGTCTTCCGGCTCGAAAAGTCCTTCGACATCAAAATCGATCAGTCCGAGCTGTTCCCCGACAACGTGCTCAACGACCCCGCCTACGTCCAAGACGGCAAAGTCACCGACGAAGGCCTGGCCCTGCTCAAAGAGCGCATGCCCCACGCCAACCTCGACGGCTTCGAAGGCAGCCGCGACGTCGAAGAGTTCCCCAACGTCTTCACCGTCAACGCCGTCACCAAGTTCGTCCAACTGCGGATCTAAGGATCCACAAGTGGCCCACTGACCCAAGGGTCGAGTGGCCAAATGAAAACCGAGAGGCCCCCGTGGCCTCTTTTTTCTTACCTGTCGTTTTTCCACTGGGCCACTTGGCCACTCAAACCGTCCGCAAGGACGCCACCCCTGGGCCACCTGCCATGCGCTGGACCTACCTCGACCTCATCACCGACCTGGTCAAAGGCGAACGCTGCGTCGCCATCCGCAACATCAGCTGGGCCGAAGAAGTCCTGCACGACCACTTCGAAATCGACGAAGAAGCCGGCCGCCGGCCCATCCCCGTCATGCCCAACACCCTGGTGATCGAAGGCGCCGCCCAGTGCGCCGGCATCCTCACCGGCCACGCCCACGACTTCCGAGAAAAAGTACTGCTGGCCAAAATCGGCAAAGCCACCTTCACAGGCCTGCCCGCCGGGCCCGGCACCACCCTGCGACACACCGCCGTGCTCGACCGCATCGACGCCAGCGGCAGCGCCACGATTGGCACCGTCGAGCTCATCGACCCCCACACCGGCGACGTGCAGCCCTACGCCGAGATCGAGCTGATGTTCAGCCACATCGACCAAAACCGAAAAGGTCTGGCCTTCCCCGAGCACAACTTCGTCTTCACCGACGACTTTATGGACCTGCTCGAACGCAGCGGCTACCCCGTCGATCCGTCGATCGACCCGCGCCGCCGCGGCCCCGCGGCATAGCGAAATGGCCTGACGGCCGGCATAAAGTGCTCAAGGAGCCCCGTGACCCACACCTGCGACGCCCTGTCTCACCCCGGCGCCCCCCCGCCCGGCCAGCCGTGCGTCATGCATCAGCGCTGGGAACACCTGCTGTTTCTGCACTGGCGCGTGCCCGCCGACCTGCTTCAGCCCCGCCTACCACCGGGCCTCACCCTGCAAAGCTTCGACGGCAGCGCCTGGCTGGGCGTTGTGCCCTTCTGGATGCGCCGTGTCCGCCCGCGCTTCCTGCCGTGCGTGCCGGGGATTTCCAACTTCCTCGAACTCAACCTGCGGACCTACGTCTTGGGCCCCAACCGCACGCCGGGTGTGTGGTTCTTCAGCCTCGACGCCAACCAAACCCTCGCCGTCACGCTGGCCCGATCGCTCTTCAAGCTGCCTTATCAGCACGCCGAGATGCAATCCACCGCCGCCCCGCCGCCCACCTCCCAAGACCACCCCTGGATCGACTTCACCAGCCTCCGCCGCGGCGCCGCCGCCAGCGAGCGTTGCAGCTTCCACTACCGCGCCCACGGTCCGGTCCGCCACGCCTCACCAGGCAGCCTCGACCACTTCCTGGTCGAGCGCTACCGCCTCTACGCCTGGAACCCCGCACGCCAACGCCTGAGCGCCGGCCGCGTCGCCCACGCCCCCTACCCCCTGCACGACGCCCAGGTCACCGCCGGAGACGACACGCTCTTGGCCCTCAACGGCCTGCCGCGCACCCAACGCCCCCCCGACCACGCCGCCTACGCCCCCGGGGTCGACGTCAAGATCTACCCGCTGCGTCTCGCGAAGCCGTAGCCGCGCGGTAACGCCCCCGGTCGGCGCGGCGTATTCCTTCCGGGCGACCTTAATCCCCGCCCGGGCGCGCGAACCCAACCCCATCGGCCTCCATGAAGCTATTTAAAACACTCGCCTGGACCCTCGGCGTCCTCATCGTCCTCGCCGCTGTTCTCGGCGTCGCAGGCAGCCTCATCGCCGCGCGCTTCACCGACTCCGCAGACGGCACGCTCAACGTCTGGCTACACACCGTCGAGACCGGCGACCTCACCGAAACCTTCTCCGCCCCAGGCAAAGTCCAAGCCCTCACCGAAGTGCAGATCAGCGCCCGCGTCGCCGCCCGCATTCAATCCGTCCCCCACGGCGAAGGCGACCGCGTCACCGCCGGCCAGCCCCACGGCGCCAAGCCCACCCCCGCCTCGGTGCTCATCCAACTCGACGCCTCAGACCTGCAAGCCCAGCTCGACGCCTCCACCCAGCGGCGCGACAGCCAAATCGCCGCCACCGCCGTCGACCGCGCCCGCATCGACGGACAAGAAGCCGCCATGGCCAGCACCCGCTCGGCCCTGCAAGACGCAGAACGCAACCTCCAACGCCAAACCCAGCTGCAAGCCACCGGCGACGTCAGCGCCCGCATCCTCGAAGACGCCCGCCAAGCCCGGGCCGCCGCCGCCGCCCGCCTGGCCTCCGATCAAGCCGCCCTCAAAGCCGCCACCCTGGGCCTCGAAGTCAGCAGCTACAACATCGCCTCGGC
>JALZVY010000009.1 GCA_023300125.1 Phycisphaera sp. | reverse complement strand
CGATTCATGGCGACGTGAAGAACAGAAAAATGCACACAAACAAAACCGCAGGGCCGGCACCTCACCGGCCCCACGGGGTGGGGGGAAACAAATCAGTCCGCTTGGACCAATGAGCGCACCTGCTCGGCCACGTCGCCGCGGCCCAGCAGGAAGGTCGCCTTCGTGCCCTTCAGAATCTCCTGCAGGGCTTCCAACTCCTTCATCCGCGCCAGCTGCGGGTGGTCCGCCAGCAGCTTGGCCGTGTTGGCCTGGCTGCGGGCCGCCGCCGTCTCTTCACGGCGACGGATCAGCTGCGCTTCGGACTGTTTCTGAGCCAGGATCACCTCGTTGAGGATCGCCTTCATGTCGCCAGGCAAGATCACGTCGCGCAGGCCCAAGCCCGTCACCGACAAACCCCGCGACGCGGCCTTGGGCGCCAAGGCCGCCCGCAGCTCATCACTCACCGCGTCCTTGTCCGCCAGCAGGCGGTCCAAACTGCGGCCACCCACCGCTTCACGCAGCAGCAGTTGCGCGTCGCGGTAGAGCGACTGGCCGGTGTCGGCCGCGGATTCCACCGACTTGCGCGCATCGGTCACCCGGTACGTCAGCACCAGGTTCACACGCAGCGTCAGCTTGTCGGCGGTCATGATCTCTTGGCCCGAGACATCCAGCACCTGCTCGCGCAGGTCCACGGACTTCCACTCGGCGCGGCACGCGCCGCGCCAGTAAACGAACAGGCCTGGGCCCAGCTCGCGCTCCAGCGCGCCCTGCCGGTACAGCAGCACCCGCTCGTGCGACGCCACCCGGACGCCGTCCAGGTGCAGCGCCGCGCCGCGGAAGGCCAGCACCGCCTCAGCCTTGGGGTGGTCAAACGCAAACGCGTCCACGTCGAAGGTTTCGACGGTCAGATCGGCGGGATCGTTCCAGAACGCGTGGCGCCCGGGACCGAGCACCCAGCCCAGCCGGCCGTCTTTCCAGACCAGGGCACGCTGGGTGTCGCCCAGTTCCAGCACCCGCAGGTGCGGCAGCAAAAGCGGCGCCTTTGCCAACACATCAAGCAGCTTGTGCTCGAAACGCGCGGGCAAACGGTCGATCACCTCGACGCGGTCGTGGCGACGCAGCGCCGACGGGCCGCGGTGCTCGCCGGGCGGCAGCACGCGGTGCAGATCGCCGTGGCGGAACCACAGGCCGATCTCGTAGCGACGGACATGGATTTTGAAAAACATCGGCCTGCTCCTTTCTTGAAGCGGGTGAGAAAAAACACCGTCGCGAACATCGCGGCGGCAATGAATGTTTAAAAGATGAACCGCAGGTCTCTCCCACGGCCAACGCCCCGCGTCGGCGGCGGGGCCCGGGATTCCCGTCCGCCGGAGACGGGCTGCGGACGCCGCTTCCCGCCGAACCACCCCGCAAACCACCGCGGGACAGACCAAACGAAAAACAGCACCGCCGCCACGTGCCGACGAAACCGGGATGTCCCAGGCCGCAGGGCCGCGTGTGCGGTGGGCGCTCCGCGGCGGACGACTCGCCGAAGCAAAGACGTCGCGCCCCGAAAGACGCCCGGCGTGGCCGGGGTGGAACCCACGGAACACCAGGGCGACGCAACTCGCGTCAAGAGGGGGACTCGAACCCCAGGACTTTCGTCCGTACCAGTGGAGGGTGGGCCGGAATCGAACCGGCAACAACGGGGTTATGGCCCGTGCTCTACCGATTGAGCTACCACGCACCGTCCAGACCGCTCGAACCCGTCACGCGGAACGCACCGGGCCGATCGGAAGCCGAGGCCGGTCACGCCGCCGGAAGTGCTGGGCGGTACTGATCCTGAAAAGCAGCCCCGTCGCCGGCGACGGGTGAAACCCGGATCCGTGCGGTTGGCACATCCCCGGGCAATGGGATGGGTTAGACGTCCGAGCCAAGCCGTTGCCGGCGGTACTGGCGAGACAGCTGGTCCAGATCGGTCTTGCGGATCGGGGGGCCGGCTGATTCCACCCGCCAACCGGGCTCGGCTCCTGACGGAAAATCGATCTGCACCACGTTGCCGACCCGCGCGTGCTTGGCGGGGATGAAGCCGACGGTGCATCGGCCGGCCTTGCGCATCAGACATTGGCTGTAGAGATTCTGCATGAGTCGTTCCTTTCGGTTTTGGGTGTTTTTGTAAAAGCTGTCCGGACGGGACACGCCCGGACAGCCATGAATCAGTCGTGCAGTTCGGTATTCCAGTACGCCGCATCCACGAAGTTTTTCCACGAGTCGTGGCGTTTGCGGTCCGACTTGAACAGCAGCTCCGCGGGGTCGGGACGCCTCGGCGTGCGGATGAGCTTGAGCCCGGCCTGGGCCGGGGTGCGTCCACCCTTCCGCGCGTTCACCGCCACCGAGCAGCACACCAGGTTTTCCCAGGTGCTCTGTCCGCCCTGCGAACTGGGGACCACGTGGTCCAGATTCAGCTTGTGGGGCGGCATTTTCTGTCCGGTGTACTGACAGGTGTGGTTGTCGCGCAGATACACGTTCTGCCGGCTCAGCCGCAGCACCGGCCGGTGCACCCGGTCGAACCGCAGCAGCCGCACCACCGCGGGCACGATGATAGCGCTGGACACCGTGCGGACCACATCGCGTCCTTCGGGTTCAAACGCGGTGGCGTAGACACTCAGATCGTGCCACGATGCAAAGTCGTAGGCCCGGTAGTCGGTGTCGACCGCCTCGACCCGGCCCGTGAACAGGTCGGCCAGGGCTTCGGCGGCGGTGATGATCCGCAGGGCGGTCCAGTTTTTATTGAGGACCAAAACATCGGTCTGTAAGGCCGTGGTCACAGGGGGCCTCCTTTCTGTGATGAATAAAAAATGTCGCCCAGAAGACTTGAACCTCCATTTCACGGGATCTGATCCCGCTCCCTGTGCCATGGGGTTGCGGCGACTTGAATGAAAGCAAAAGTGGCCCGGGTGGGGGTCGAACCCACAACGCACCGGTCCTGAACCGGCGTCCTCTGCCGGTTGGGATACCGGGCCTAAAAAAAATTGGATCGCGGAGGGCCGTCACAACCCACGCGCAGCGGTTGGCGCCGCTTGTTTAACGCGCCTATGCCGCGATCCATGTCGAAACCGACCCGGCAGGATTTGAACCTGCGACCTCCCGATGATTCACCGAGCGCTCTACGCACTGAGCTACGGGTCGAATACGACAGGCATCACCCCCGCCGCGACATTGCGGCGAGGGGCAACCTGTCTTTGTTGCATCTCTGCTCTTCACTTGTCAATGAATAAAGCGCAAACCGTTTGCACTTCCGCGGGCTTCGCCGCGTCAAAACGCTGGTCTTGGATTCGAACCAAGGACTCGGGCCGGGACAAAAACAAATGCCCGGCCCTTGCTTTTCCAACTAAGCCAACCAGCGTGTGAACAATCACCGCGGCCGGATTCGAACCGGCGCCATCTGTTTTGCAAGAGCCGCGCTCTTGCCAACTGAGCTACGCGGCATTCAGGCAGGCGTCACGGGCGCACCGATCGCGCTCGCGGCATAAGCCGCTTGCCTTCGTGGTGGTGAAGGTCCGTCACAAAAAAAATCACGATGGCAGGAATCGAACCTGCACGCTTTGCCGTATGAAAGCAATGCTCTGCCGTTGAGCTACATCGTGTGAGTGAATGCCATGGGCGTTCCGGGGTTCGTGTTCAAAGATGCGTCACGGCGTTTCCAGATTTCGGAAACGCCAGCTCGGCGTGAGGGAGAATGCGTCATGCCCTTGCAGGGGTTGACACGGTTCACATCAGGTTGTGTTCGGAAAGGGGGCTCAGGCCCGGGCGGTGGATTCGGCTTTAAAACCACACATACTGTGGGTTTGATGGCCGCATAGACCGTCGGTGGCTTGGCCATGCGTGCCGCGGAAAAGCGGTGAATACGCATGGCGACTGAGCATGCCCGGCGCCGCAGAGACGGCGGGTGACCAGACTCCCGGCAGCACGGCGGCGAGCATGCGCTCGGCCTGATTGCCATCGAACAGCTGTTCGATCCAATCCAAGTTGTGCTGGAGGAAGTTCATGGCGGGACTCGGTCTCACGTGAGACGAAAGCAAGACAGCACAAAACATATCGACGGTTGGCCGCCGACGCAACAGTTTTGTGCGAGGTTGATTGAGGTTTTTGAGGTTTGCAAAAACGCGGCGCCGGGTGCTTGCAGGTGCACCGCGACGCCGCGTCAATAAAATCACGCCGGTTTCACCGGTTTAGCCAAAGGCTTCTTCGTAGTCTTCCAAGGAGGCCTGGATGACTTTCTTGGCGTGTTCTAGGCCGTAGGTCATCTCGACAGACATCTGCGATTCTTCACCGGGCACCATTTTGTAGGTGCTGAAGTAGTGCCGTAGGCGGTCGATGAGCACTTCAGGCAGGTCGCTCAACTCGTCGATCTCGCCGTGCATGTCATCGTTTTCCAGCACGGCGATGATCTTGTCATCGGCCTCATTGCCGTCGACGCACTGCAGGCCGCCGATGACGCGGGTGTGCACCAAGATGTCCGAGCGGTTGATCGGGCGCTCACTGATCACACAAACGTCAAGTGGATCGCCATCACCCACCACGGCCTTGGGCGACAAGGCGGTGACCCGCGGGCCGCAATACGTTTTGGGCACAAAGCCGTAGAGCGCTGGCGGCACCGAGCTGCTGCGCTGGGGCCGGTCCACCCGCAGGTAGCCGGTGGTTTTGCTGATCTCGTATTTGACCGAGTCAAAAGGCGTGATCTCGATGTAGGCCTGCAATTGCACCGGCGGGTTCTTACCCGGTTCCAGGCCGTGCCAAGGGTGGGGCCGCCAGCGGTAAAAGGGTTTGGGAAACGATGCGCCGCCGTTGGATGATTCAGGACCAGACATGGGATTCCGTGGTTAAAAGGTGCGTGCGCACTAAAAGCCGTTACCGGCCGGGCTTCAGCCCTGGGGTTGCACGGGAGGCAGGCCTGCGTAACGAGCCGCTTGAGGCTCCCACGCGTCGGTGTCAGAAGGTTCGACCGTTTGTAGATCGATCGAAGCACGCACGACCCCGCGCAGCTCGTCCAGATCCGAAAGGTGACCGGTGCCCATGGCCTGGGTCAGCAGGTTGCCCATGGCCGTGCCCTCGTCGGGGCCCACCACCACCCGCCGGCCGATCGCGCTGGCGGTCATGCCGTTGAGCAGCGCGTTCTTGCCGCCGCCACCGACCAAGTGCAGCACGCCAAAACGCTTGCCCAGCACCCGCTCCAGGTCGCCCAGGGCGTTGCGGTATTCCAAGGCCAGGCTCTCCAGGCAGCACCGCACCAGACAGCCGGGGGTTTCGGGCACGGGCTGGCCGGTCTGCCGGGCGTAGTCTTGAATGCGTCCGGGCATGCCGCCGGGCCGGGCGAAGTCCGGGTCGTTCACCGGGATCAGCGTGCGGAAGGGCTGGGCCTCGGCGGCCAGCCGTGTCAGTTCGGGGTAATCCATCGACTGGCCGTCGCGGTCCAGCTGGCGGCGGACTTCTTGCACCAACCACAGCCCCGCGATGTTCTTGAGAAAACGCACGGTGCCACTCACACCAAGCTCGTTGGTGAAATTCGCATGCGCCGCGGCATCGGTGATGCACGGCGTGTCCAACTCAGCTCCCAGGAGCGACCACGTGCCACTAGAGAGATAGCACCAGTCGGTTTCAGCATCTGCGGGCACGGCGGCGATCGCGCTGGCGGTGTCGTGGCTGGGCGGCAGCACCACCTGCACCGATTCGGGCAAGCCCGTCTCGCGTGCGACTGCGGGCAGCAGCGTGCCTACTGCGGTGCCCGCATCCACCGGGGTCGTGAGCGGGGCGGTGGGCAAGCCCAACCGCTCTAGCAACGCGCGGTTCCAATCCCCGGTGCGCACGTCCAGCATCTGGCTGGTGGATGCGATGGTGCGTTCCACCGTGGCCACGCCGCTGAGCATCCAGTGGAAGAGGTCGGGCATAAAGAGCACGCGGCCCCCGGCGGCCAACGCCGTGGGCTCGGCCGCCGCGCGGCTTTCATATTGATAAAGCGTGTTGAGCGCCATCAACCCGATGCCCGTGGCCTCGTAAATCTCTCGGGGCGGCACCTTGCCGGTGACGCGCTCAAAAGCCTGGGTAAACGCCGGGTCGCGGTAGCAGCGTGGCGTGCCGAGCAGGGTGGATTCAGGGCTGACCAGGGTCCAGTCCACGCCCCAGGTGTCGACCCCGACGCTGACCGCCTGGGCACCCGTCGCCTGGATATGCTGCGCGGCTTGGGCAAGCCCGTCGAGGATTTGCCGCCACAACCCGGTGAAATCCCAGCACAAGCCTTGGGGAGTGGGGACAGGCAGGTGGCGGAAACGATGGGCCTCGTGCATCGACAACTTGCCGTCGACAACAGTGCCCACGATGACGCGGCCGGATTCGGCGCCGAGGTCCACGGCGATGTGTGCTGGCTGGGGCATGGCAATCCACCAAGGGTCTGAAAGAAAAGGCGTGTGGGGCGTAAACCCCACACGCCGTGGGGAAAATTAAAACCGTTGCGGCCGCCGGCTTAGCGCAGGAACGCTTCGTGCAGCCCGCCGTCCACGCTGAATACCTGTCCGGTGGTTTTGGACGATCCTTCCGACACCATGAAGAACACAGCTTCGGCCTGGTCGTCGGGGGTGATCGGCTCGTTCAACAGCGTCCGTTTGGCGTAGAAGCCCGCGAGCTTGTCACGCAGACCGTCGTCCGACTCGGACTCTTCGAACGCGATGTCGTACTTGATGAGCGAAGCGATGACCCGGTCGCGGGGGAACATCGTCGAGCCCTTGACCACCGTGGCCGGGGCCACGCCGTTGACCCGCACGCGGGGAGCAAGCTCCACCGCCATCGAACGGATTAGGTGGTTGGCTGCGGCCTTGCTGGTGTCATAAGCCACCGAGCCCTTCTTGCTCACCACCGCGTTGACCGAGGTGGTCAACACGACCGACGCGGGCAAGTCCTGCGTGGCAAAGAGATCCCGCAGCTCGTCGAGGGTGTTGTAAAGACCCATCACGTTCACGTCGAAGGTCAGCTTCCACTGGTTGTCGGTCAGGTGCCCGGTGCGATCGGGGGGCACAAACACGCCGGCGGTAACCACCAGGTGATCGACGCCGCCGTAGGCCAGCACGGTGTCTTTGATCAGCTGCTTGATCGAGTCCCGGTCGGTCATATTTGAAGCGACACCGATGGCCGGGCCGCAGCCCGAGATGCCGGTGCCCGCCACGCCGATGCCTTGGCCATAGATGCCGGTGAGCTCGTCGGCGGTGCCCTGGGCCGCGTCTTTGTTCATGTCGGCGCACACGATGTGGCCACCTTCGGTCGCCAGACGGTGGGCCACGGCCTTGCCGATACCCGAACCGCCGCCCACGACCACCGCCACGTTGCGGGCCAGCGCCTTCTCGGCGGGCATGCGCTGCAGCTTGGCTTCTTCAAGCAACCAGTACTCAATGTTGAACGCTTCTTGCTGAGGCAGGGCGATGTATTCATCGATGGCCTCGGCTCCGCGCATCACCTCGACGGCGCAGTTGTAGAACTCCGCGGTCACGCGCGACTCGCTCTTGTTCTTGCCCCAGGCAATCATGCCGATGCCGGGGATCAGCACCACGGTGGGGTTCGGGTCCCGCATGGCGGGGCTGTTGGGGTGCTTGCAGGTTTCGTAGTACTGGGTGTAGTCCTTGCGGTACTGCACCAGGCCGTCGGCCAGCAGCGTCTTGAGGCTTTCCAGATCGCCCGAGGCGGGATCCCAGGCCACGTACAGCGGCTTGATCTTGGTCCGCAGGAAGTGGTCGGGGCAGCTGGTGCCCAGCTCGGCCAAGCGTGGCGCGTCGGCCGAGTTGACGAAGCGCAGGATGGTCGGGTCGCTCTGGACCGTGCCGATCAAACGCTTGTTGCCCGACACCTGTCCACGGAGCCAAGGCAGTAGCTGCACCAGCAGGTCGTCGCGGGCGTCGTCAGCCAAGGCTTTGTACTTGTTGCCGCCAAAGGTCTTCTCACCCTTGTCGTGTTCTTCGATGTAGCGGGCAGCCTTCTCGATCAGCGTCAGCGTGAGGTCGTAGCAGCCCTTGTCGTCGTCGTCCCAGTTGATCAGCCCGTGCTGGCCCATGATCAGGCCCTTGAGCGACGGGTCTTTTTCGACCTCGCGCTGCATCATCAGGCCCAGCTCAAAGCCAGGACGCAGCCAAGGCACCCAGCCCACTTCGGAGCCAAAGATTTTCTTGGTCAGCTCCAAGCTGTTGCGGCTGGCGGCGATGGAGATCGCCGCATTGGGGTGCATGTGGTCGATGTGCTTGGCCGGCAAAAAGCCGTGCAGCGGCGTATCGATCGAGCTGGGACGCGGGTTGAGATTGAACGTGGTGTGCGGGAAGTAGCCCACCATCGCGTCTTCGGCCGGGGTGTTGGGGCCGTTGTCCGGCATCGCGGCGTAAACGCCTTGCAGGTCCATCAACTTCTGCTGAACCAGCGACGAGAAGTTGGCCGCCTTGGAAGTCCGCAGGTCGCCGCCCGAACCCTTGACCCACAGCACCTCGACCGGCTCGCCGTTCAGCGGGTCGGTTTCCATGGCCTTGGACGAGGTGTTTCCCCCGCCGGTGTTGGTGATGCGCTGGTCGCTGCCCAGCAGGTTGGAGCGATACACCAAGCGTTCAATAGGACTCATGTCCTTGACGACAGCGTCGTCCCATCCGTCGTTGACGTGGCGGTAAGAACCAGAGAAAGCAGAACCGGACATAGGAAGAGTCCTTCGTTGGGGGCTAAAATCGGGCATAATCAAACAGAGATACAAAGATTACCAAAGATTGGAGCCGCGTCAACCAAAAATTTACCCGGAAAATTAGATTGACTTCGCCATTTACGCCCGTTAATGTTGTTTTTTAAGCCGTCCCCGTTTTTTGAACAGACATCTCTGATGATCGCCCTTCAACGCCACCGAAACATCGCCCGCCAGATCATGGACGCGGGTGCCGTGCGCGTGGCCGAGCTGGCCCGCGATCTGGACGTGACCGAAGAAACCATCCGCCGGGACCTGCGTACGCTCGACGACCAGGGCGTGCTGTCGCGCACCCACGGCGGGGCGGTGGCGGTCCAAGCCGATCCCGACGCCGACCGCCGCGACCTGCCCTATGACCAGCGGCACGAGATCAACCCGGTTCAAAAAGACGCCATCGCCCGAGCCGCGGCCCAAACCATCAACCCCGGGCAGGTCATCGCCCTGGACCCCAGCTCGACCGCCTGCCGCGTGGCCCGGCTGATCCCCGACGAGCCGCTGACCGTGGTGACCAACTCGCTGGTGGTCTGCTCAATCCTGTCCGAACACCGCGCGGTCGAAGTCATCTGCACCGGAGGCACGCTGGACCCCGAAGCCATGGCCTTCTTTGGCCTGCAAACTCAGGCGGCGCTCGAAAAACTCAGCGTCGAGCGGCTGTTCTTTTCCTGCCGCGGCATGGACCTGCAACGCGGGCTAAGCGAAGCCAACGAGCGCCACGCGGCGGCGAAGCTGGCCATGATCCGCTCGGCCCAGAGGTGCACACTCTTGGCCGACCACAGCAAAATCGGCATCGCCTCCACCGTGTTTTACGCCCCAATCGACGTGGCCCACGACCTCATCGTGGACCCCCCGAACGATCCAGCCCGGCGTGCAGCGCTCGCCGGCCTGAAACAGGGCGGCATCGCGGTCCACGAAGTGGACGTGATCCCCAACGCCTGGCAACACGCTTGAGCTACCCGTTTAAGCTTATCCATCCCGCAGCTTCTGCTGCATCTGTTCTGTCTCCTCAACCTCGCCGCGATCCAAACGCATGCAACAGTCTTCCACTACCGCAACCGACGAACCCGACGTCTTGCTCATCGGCAGCGGCGTGATGTCCACCACCCTCGGCGCTATGCTCCGCGGTCTGGACCCCACGCTCAAGGTCGAGCTGTATGAATCCGCCGACGGATACGCCCAAGAGGCCAGCCACGGCTGGCACAACGCGGGCACGGGCCACGCGGGCATCTGCGAATTGAGCTACACCCCGAGCCGCGGAGACGACGGCGAAGTCGACGTGGCCAAGGCCATCGAGATTTTCCACCAGTTCGAGCACTCCAAACAGTTTTGGGGCCATCTGATTCGCGCAGGCGTCATCGCCGACCCCTCGGTCTTCGTCAACGCCGTGCCGCACATCAGCTTTGTGTACGGCCAAGAGCAGGTGGACTTCTTGCGATCGCGTCACCAGCAGATGACCAAGCACCACTTCTTTGCAGACATGGAGTACACCGAAGACCGAGCGGTCATTGCCCAGTGGGCTCCGCTGCTGCTCGAAGGCCGCGACCCGCAGGAGCCCATCGCCTGCACCAAGATGGACGCGGGTACCGACGTGAACTACGGCGCACTTTCGCGTCACATCGTGGATTGGCTGGGCGGCCAAGAAGGCTGCTCGGTGGCCACGGCCCACCGCGTCACCGACCTCGACGAACAAGCCGACGGACGCTGGAAGGTCTCGATCCGCGACACCAAGAGCGGACGCCGCTTCAGCCGCACCGCACGCTTCGTGTTCATCGGCGCGGGCGGCGGCAGCCTGCCGCTCTTGCAAAAATCCGGCATCCCCGAAGCCAAAGGTCTAGGCGGTTTCCCCATCGGTGGCCAGTGGCTGGTCTGCGACAAGCCCGAACTGGTGGAGCAGCACACGGCGAAGGTCTACGGCATGTCGCCGGGCGCCGCACCCACGATGGCGGTGCCCCACCTGGACCTACGCATCATCGACGGCAAGAAAGCCCTGCTGTTTGGGCCCTACGCCGCTTGGACCACAAAGTTTTTGCACGAAACCGGTCGCCTGACCGACCTGCCCGGGTCGATCCGTCCGGACAACATCTTCTCATTGATGAAGGTGGGGCTCTTCAACCTACCGCTTGTCCGTTACCTGATCCAGCAAGGCCTTCAACGGATGAGCACCCGCATGGGCGAGCTGGAAAACTTCTACCCCGGAGCACAAACCAAAGACTGGAAGCTGATCGACGCGGGCATCCGCGTGCAGGCCATCAAGAAAGAAGACGGCGACGCGGGCATCGTGCACTTCGGCACCGAGGTCATCACCAACAAAAACAAGAGCATCTCGTCTTTGCTGGGAGCCTCGCC
This sequence comes from Phycisphaera sp., assembly GCA_023300125.1. Lineage (GTDB taxonomy): Bacteria > Planctomycetota > Phycisphaerae > Phycisphaerales > Phycisphaeraceae > Algisphaera. Next base: position 17,733 of record JALZVY010000009.1, on the reverse strand, counting down.
GGGCGCATCGGTCTCGGCCGACATCATTTTGCAGATCGTCAAACAGTGCTTTGCCGACCAGCTGGCCACCGACGAAGGCCAAGATCGCATGAAAGCGATGGTGCCGGGCTTTGATGTGGATCTGTCAGACGCAGCCCAAGCCGACGCCCAGCGCCGCTGGAGCAACGAAGCCGTCACATCGCTGAACTTGGGATAAACACGGCGGCTCGCGGGCCAGGCTCGCGGACCACTCCCGCAAGATCACGGCCTGGCCGAGATCTCGCGGGTCACGCTCGCGGGCTTGAGCACCGGGGGGTCCTCAAGCATCACACGGACGCGCTGCACCGGAGAAAAATCGGGTGCCGTAAAGGCCAGCCGAATCCCCACATCCGCAAAACCGCGGCTGCCGGTGAACACGTTATAGCTTTGCGGCTGATCCAAAGACTCGCCGGGAGCCGAGAGAGCCGAACCGCCCAACACCGCGTAATCGTTTTTGTGAGCACTGCGGAAGGTTTTGAGGCGGGCCAAGATGCCGCCCTTGGAAGAGTCGATCAGCGGAGCTGGATCCAGGGGGCTGCGCGTGACCAGTTCGGCCACGTTGCCATAGAGATCCGCCAAGCCGCGCACCACCCCGGCTTCTGGAACCGGCCGAAGCCAAACCACTCCGTCGGATTTGTCTTCGTACTCCAGCGCAGCCGAGGTGATCGACGCTCCGGTCAACAAGCGGTCGCTGTCGGCCCAATCCAGCCCGCGCTCACCCTTTTTGATGCGCGACGCGATGCCTTTGGCAAAGTCGCCCCACGCACGGTCACGCAGGTTCGGTTCGCCCATAGGGGCGTTTTGCAGCGCCGCGGCCTCACGCCATTCTGCGGCGGTCGGCAAGCGGCACCCAAGCAAGCCCGCGACGTAGACCGCGCTCTCTGCCGAGACGTAGTTGAACGGAGTCCGCTGCGACGGGCCATCCGTGCTGCGGTCATCACCCACACGCCAAGCGCCGGCATTGGGCATCAGCGGCGTTAACCCGTCATCGGCCCGCGCTTCATACACCCAGGCCCGCGGGCCCTTGCGTAAATCGTCGCCCGCCGCGGCACCTAGCAGCGCGGCCAAATCCCGGCCTGCTTTGGCATCCCTGGCCGCGGCAATCACTGTGGCCACAGGCAGCTCGCTCTGGGCCAAGTAAAGCGATCCGGTAGAAGTCTCTAGCCGGGCAAAACGCATGCGGTCATCTCCCTTGGCGAAGGTCGCGGTTCCCGCGTCATCTAAAGCCACCAGCTTCCAGCCCGCTTGGACCGGACCAACCGCCTCAAATTGCTGCGCTGCGTCGGGGTCGTCGACCGTTAGCGCCGCAAGACGCTCCACCCATGGACCGGCATCCGGGTCGTCTCGGAACGACGCGGCCCCACGGCTAAATGCTCGGGCCTGCTGCATCAGCGCAGCATCGCGCTGCGCCGGAGAGCTGGCGCTGCCGTCGTCGGCGGCCTCACGCAGGTTGGCCAGCAGGGCGTTAAAGCGCATTCGCGGTGGCATTGCATCCGGCGACATCCCCAAGTGGTCCGCCGCACTTAGCACCGTGGCGATTTGCTGCGGGCTGCTCGCCGCCGCGGCAAGCATCGCCCAGTCGCCGCGACGCACTTGGTCGATACGGTTTTGCCAATGCGCCTGCTGAGCCGAGTCGCCGATGCGTCCGATCAGCAGATCTAGTTGGTCCGCAGCGTTCAGACGCTCCAGAGACGTCTCAAAATCAGGTGAAGCCGCCGATGAAGACGGGTTGTTTTGCTCTGCGGTCCAAGCCGCAAGCGCAGTCATCGGCTCGGTGGCCGCGGCCAGTTCGGTGTTGATTTCCCCCGTGCGGTAAGCCATCACCACCGCGTCGGCCCGGGTCAGGACCGGCTGAGCCGAACCGGCCAACGCGGGATCCTCTAGCAGCGGCCCACCGACCATGTCGATCCGGTCGGCGAGTGACCGCCCACCACGGCGCAGAGCCGGGTCATCAGGCAGACGCGCCTCGCGGAACATCCGATCGATGTCGACCGCCAAGTCATTGAGCCGCTCGGCCGCGTCGAGAATGTCCAGATAAGACGAGCGCAGGCGGTCCCAGTTGCCTGGGTCCACCGGCAGCGCACCGGCCAGCAAATCGGTGAGGGCGCCCTCACGGGCCTGCCGGCAGTGATCGGTCAGGGCCAAACGCAACGCTGAAGCCTCGGGCGAGCGGTTCGCGTCGTGGTTGCCTCCAAAAATGGGCACCGGTGGCATGCTCCGCGTGCCGCCGGGTTCAACCAATGCGTAAAGGCGGGTACGCAGCGCCAGGGCATCGCGTTCCATCGCCTCAGGGTCGTTGTTGCGTCGTAGCCGTTCGCCCAAGACACCCAGTTCAGAGCGCCAGCGTGCGTCAACCACGCGCGAACGGTAAGGCTCGGCCGCCAAAGGGCGATCCTCGAGAATCGATGCGACCGCGTCGCTCGCCGTGGCCCGTGCGGCCAGGTTGCCAAGGCTCGACGTCAGATCCGCAACCTCACCTTCAATGGCGAAGCGATCGAGGGTCAATCGTTCGCTGATGCGGGCGGTGAGCACCGGCTCGCACAGCGTATCGATGCGGGTTTCGATTTTGGCGGACCAAGCGCGCAGCGACTCGGCGTCTTCGGGGCGGTCGCTCTGTACCAGGCTCAGAGCCTGATCCAATGCCAGCTGCAAACCATGACGCGTTTCGAGCGCCCAAGTCACCCGCCAGTCATAGCTCAGGGCGAAGTAGCGCTGGACTTCATCGAGCCACTGGCGAAACACATCTTCTGAATCAAGCGCGGGGTCTTTGAGCAGCGCGTAGGCTTCGCCTTCGGCGCGCAAGCCGTCGTAATCGATGTTTTTCCAACCATCGCTTTGTAGGGTGGTGCGAAATCGCTCGCCAAAAGCCGCCAGCGGGCGCAGCGCGTCTCCTAGATTCTCAAGATATTCGTCATCGTTGCGCCCGGCAGGGAGCGCGTCGTCGGTGAGCGCCGCAACCGCATCGCGAAAGTGGTGGAGCACCGGGTCATTCACCCGTTCGAGCACCGCCAGGTCTTTATCTAACTGAGAAGCGGCATTGGCGATCACCGACGTACGCACCTCGGCGGCGATCATCCGGTGCAGTGATTCGCCCAAAGCGCCCTGTCCCCGAGGTGGGGCATCGGCTAACACTTCGCGAACGCGCTTGGCGGCACGTTCCCATCCATGGGCCGTGATGACGTCCAGGTTTTTGCGCAATTTCACGTGCACCGGCCACTCGTCAAAAGCCTCAACCAAGCGGTCGATGCTCGCCGATGCCGCACGGATTTTGTCCACGCCTGCCTTGTCGCGCACCGCCCTGGGCGGCGATGCTGCGAGGTCTGCGTACGGCACATCGCGCACTTTGCCGATGTAGCGCGGGTCGAAGTTGTGGATCCCGATGTTGGCCTGGGCGTTGATCAGCCCCACCTGGCGCAACACGATCATGTCGTTGTCGTCGATGCTCTTGGCAAACGGGACGTACCACTGCTCGTAATCTTCACAGAGTTCAACCCATTGCTGCCGGGCGGTATCGTCAAAACTGGGGGTTGGCCAGAAAGCCCACGCCATCAAACCACCCATCAACACCGCGGTCACGATCGCGGGCAGCTTCCAACCAATGGGTTTTGAACGCCGACTGTCGCGGCCCGATAACTCGCCTCGCCGCTGACGGCTCTTGGGCTGGTCGCGTTGCAGCTCACGCTGCAAGCTCGCAGGGATATCTTGCGCCTCAGGAGCACGCAGCTTCACGTTCGAATGGTCTACGAACGGGGCCGGGGGGGTGTCAGGTTGCAGGGTCTCTTCGTCCATCCTCATATATCTCCGGTTCATAAGCGAACCAACGGGCGTTCGTGATAGGCCCATGAAGCCCTTCGGGCCAAGGGGTACCGGCGATCCATGCCTTTGAAGCCAAGCAAACCGTTTTTGCCGACTCAAGTCCGTTTGAGCGGTCTAGCCCGCACAAATAGGCAGAGCACGACCAAAACCTCCAATCCCCAAAAGCCGGACAAAAGTCACGACCCGCGCAAACCGATGCAGCCATCGAGCCCCACGTCGGGGATCTCAAGACGCATGCCCCCACAATCCGCCGGCCGCCGCCGGCATCATGCCCCAAGCCCCCTGGAGCCCAAACGATGCAACGTTCTGCTCAATCCATTTTCACGACCGGCCTGTCCGCCATCGCCATGGCCAGTCTCGTCGGCTGCTCATCCACCGCCAACCTGCAAGTCAGCAATTTCGAGCTCGACTCCGCGGTCGCATCCCAGAGCCCCGCGGCTCAGCCTGCCTTCGTCGTCGGTGACGAGTTGGGGCTGATGATGTTCTCCCAAGTGGCCTTGTCTCCTGAAGCCAGCCCCACCTACGAGCCACCGGTGGTTGCCACTCTTTCACTGGCCCTGCACACCTCCAAAAGCCCTGCCTTCGACTGGATTCAAAGCTACCTCGGCTTGGATCACTGATTTCGCACACGCCGAACACCGAGACATAAAAGAGCCGTCGGCCATGCCGACGGCTCTTTTGCATTGCATGTTTATAACGTCGCGTCGTTCATCTTAGATCTGACCAGCCGACGCAGCGACCAGTTCGTCCAGGGTCCGCAGGCTGACGCCGCGGGGGGCGATCTTGCCGTAGGTCCACTGCTTAAAGCTGTCCATCTCCGACGCTCCCAATCCCAGGTTGGGCATGGTGGTGTTCACCAGGTCGTCCAAGCCGCTCAGGGCGTCCAGGGTTTCAGGGTCGCTTTGGGCCAACCAATCCGCGAAGTTACCAGCGTCGATCTCGGTGACCTCTTGATCCGCCAGGTACCGGTCGGCGGCTTCTTGAAGCAGCGATCGCACCCGCTGGGTTTGATCCACTTCGGTCACCAGCACGTCTTCACCGGCGAAAGCATCTTGATCCGCCACAGAGTTGCCGTCGGCATCCAGACCAACAGCCTCACCCAGCGCGGTGACCGGAGCCGAGAAGACTCGGTCATAAGCATCCAGGGCGTCCTGCGTTGCTCCGTAGGACAGACGCTCACCACTGATCGCATTGGAACCCGCTCCGAGCGCGTCGGATAGGTCATCGATCACGTTGGCCGCCGCCAAGGAATCGGCCAGAGGGCGGTCTTCAAAACCCGTAACGTTCAAGCCAAACAAATCGGCCAAGGCTTGGCGTTGCGTTGCGTCGGACGTCGCTCCGTCAAAAGCGCTCAGTGCCAAGGGGTCGATGGGCAACTGCCTGGCGAAGCGGTCAACAAACGTGCTGGTGATACCCGAATCCACGGGACCGGCGGGCCCGGTGGGCTCGCCGTTGACAAAGGCCGGAGCACAATCTGGGCTGCCGCCGGGCGTGAGGTTCACGAAGCCGCCGGGAGCGTTCAACGAGATGCGGTCGTTGGGGGCCACGTCGCAGAAGTACTGCAACTGCGCCGTGTTGATGGTGATTGAGGCGTTCTCGGAAATCGTGGAAAACTGCGAGCTTTCCTCGGAGAGCAACAGCCCTGCGGCGCCGGTATCCAGGGTCAGGGCCTGGGTGTTGATGCGGCCTTGCCGCAGCACGGAGATGCCAAAGAGGTCGCCTGCACCAATCAGCACCTCGCCATTGGGGTTGTCAATCGTTCCTTGGTTGGACACGTTGCTGAAAACCGGGCCCCGGGTCGTGGGGTCGTTGAACCCTTCGATGCGGGCAAAAATTTGCCCTTCAGGACCTTCACTCAGCAGCACGTCTCGGCCCACCACCAACGCCACTGCGCCGCCGTTGGAGCGCACCGTGCCCTGGTTGTCGACGACCCGCCCCACGAACACGACTCCGTTTTCGCCCAGGATCGAGTCGGAAAAGTTGTTCACGTGGCCGGAGCTGTCGCTGAACTGATCAACGCCGTTGAGAAAGTCCTCAGAGGCGACCGTCGAGGCGGCCGTGACCAAGCGGCCAACGTTAACCACTGCGTTGCTACCAAAGGTCACGCCCGCGGGGTTCACGATGTAGACCTGGCCGTTACTCACGACCGATCCATTAATGAAGCTCTCGCCTGAGCCCGTCACACGGTTGAGCACCGCCGAATCAGCGTTGGGCTGGTTGAAGGTGACCGATTCATTGCTGCCCACGTCGAACGACATGAAGTCGATGATGGTGCGGTCGGTGGTCGTGTTGATGACCGTGTCGCCGCCCGAGCTGCTGATGGAGCCATCGCCGGTGGTGATGGTGCCGCCCTGCGGGCCGGCGGATGCGCTGTCCAGGCCGCTTCCTGCGGTTAAGGCAATGACGGCCAAGGCACTCAGAGCGATCGGGGTGGCGGCGCGGATTTTACGCTTCTTTGAAGAGCGGACGGTAGGTGTCGTGAGGCTTACAAGCATTTTGAATCTCCCTGCTTCCAGTAGAGCAGAAGCTGTCAAATTAGTTTACGGGACGATACGGAAAACTGGCCTCTTTTTCGGGGCCGTAAGGTGAAAATAGATCGAATCAGTAGAGGAACGTGAAACTAAAGTGGAATTGACCCGACCCGGAGGACGTTTCCGCAGCGTCTTCCAGAGCCACGCCGTAATCGGCCTTGAAGTTCAAGTTTCGCTTGTAGATAAAGTCCACCCCCACACCGGCTCCCAGGAGCGTTTCGTTGCTCTCAAAGAATTCCCGGTCGTTGTTGATCACCCGGGCAAAATCGACAAAGGCCTTAGGGATCAAGTCCCAGTCCGCGGCACCATAAGGTTGCTGCGGGAAGCGGCGGAAGGGCTGTCCCAAGAACTGCTCAACCTGCCGCTGTTCCCCGACCCGTGGCGTCCCCAGTTTGGGGATGTGCAGGCGGTACTCGGCACTGGCGATCACCACCGTGTCGCCGGCGGTGATGGCTTCGTCGTAGCCACGCACCGAGAAGAGCCCGCCGGCGGCCTGCTGCGACTGCGGATTGAGCCGCGCGTCGGGCGTCCACTGGCCACGGACAGACAGCGCCACTTCGTGGGCCAGGGTCGAACCGCCAGTGGTGATGTCCAACCACTTGGCGCGGTTCAACAGTGGTTCAAGATAGAACGAGTGTGCCAAAGAGAAGGGCAGCTTCACCCAGTCCGCGTCGGTGTTCAAGCGGCCCAGCCCGTCGAGATCCGGGCTGTCGGTCCCGATCACTCCGTCGAGGTTGAGTTCGACACCGATCGACGCGGTGGTCGTCGAGGTCTTGGTCGCCCGCTCATAGGCCAGCGCCGCGTAAGGGATCAAGAACGGTTCGGTTTCATCGATGTCGGCGAACCTGTTATCAACGTTCACGTTTTCGTAGCGGGCTCCCACGATGAGGTCGAAGAACTCAGGACCACGTTGCTCGAAGTTCCAGATGAGTTCGCCACCGGCGGTCCACGTGGTGCCCTCGAAGTCTGCTCCGGGGAAGCCCACGTCTGAGGCCTCAAAGTCCTGCCAGGTGCCGAAGACCCGGCCGTGCAGGCGGTCGTTGTCTTCGAAGGGACGCTCATAGCTCAGGAAAATCGCGTGGCTGTCTTCGAAGCCCGCGGTCACGTACTCCAGACTCAGTACGTCGTCATTGCCTGTGAGCTGCGTGTGCAGCAGGCCAAAGCGCTCACGCCATTCGCGCGTCTCGCGGGTGCCGGTGTTGCTGAGGTTGAAAAACGCGGTCCAAGGCTTGGCCTCGCTGACGATAAAGCCCAGCCCCGCGTCGCCGCGGGAAGAATCAGCACCCGAGAAGATTTCGGCGGCCACCGAGCGGCCGGGGTGGCGGTTCAGGTCGTATATGTAGTCATCGATGTCATCGCGGCTCACCAGGTCGTCGACACGCAGCGGGCTGTTGTCGCGGATCCGGCTGTGGGCGGGGTTGTTAACCAGCGGCCCGTCCAGCGGCCGGTCTCCCTGGGCGACGGTCCGCACCAAGGTGATCTTGGAACAACGCACAATCATGCGCAGCTGGTCATCGCCGCCGCGGAGATCCTCGCCCCACACCGGGCTGCCGTCGGGGGTGAAAGCCGCTTGGATCTGCGTGGGGTCGGGGCTGACCACCACACCGATCAAACCAAGCTCTTGAACGTCACGCACCACCGCCGACGCGATCGCGCTGGCCGCACTGGCGTGCATCAACTCGACACCGGTGCTCTGCAGATCCGCCAGCCGCACCTGAACGTTGTTAGCGCCCTCGCGGGGGGCCACATAGCCGCTGGGAGTCTCCAGCAACTGCACCGTCAGGTCTTCAAGGCTGTCGACCGCGGGCAGGTCGGGGTGTTGATTGGCGTAAATGAATTCGATGTCGCGGACCGCGTAGGCCGGGCCATCCGACGCCAGGGCGGTGACCACCGAGCGTTCGATCTCAGCCGCGGCATCGACCGCGTGGTCCACCGCTTGGTCTGGGGCGTCCGCAGGGACGATGGGTGCGGCCATGGCCGAGACTGAGGGCAGGCTTGTGCTCAGCGCAGCTGCGGCGAGGAAAGCAGAGAGTCGGGTAGAGGTCGAATTCATCATGGTGGTCAACTTGCGCAAGTCCACGCCGGGCACAATGCCGTCTGGCGCAGGGAGGGCGAAAATGCAATGCGGCGCGTGCCATCAGGACACTGCGCCAAGCGTCGTCACTTCAATTTGAAAGGCCCGTTTGCCTTCCAAAACGCTCTTTCGAACCCCTCCATCCGGATAAATCTCCGCTGGGCCGTCCGATCGTTGGAGAAGTAATAGCCCGTGTTGAACGAGGGTCAATTTTTTCAACCCATTTGCACCCAAAATGAGCACTATTCACTAGGGTTGGCCCGTACCCCCCCAATCCCTTTCTATATCAAGTACAGCCCAATATGTCTGCCTCAATGGCGCGTCACGGCCAAGAAAGGGCATCCTCCCCTTCGGGGTAGACTCTCTGCCATGCACGCCCCGGACGAGATTCAAAGCCTCACCAACCCCCGTGTAAAGCGTCTGGTTCGGTTGCGAAAAGCCCGTTTAAGACGCGAGGAGGGCGTTTTAATCGCCGAAGGGCGGCGTGAAGTCGAGCGGGCGCTGCAGGCCGGGCTCGTGATGCGCGAGCTCTGGCACTGCCCCGAACTCGATCCCCAGGGCCCCGCGAACAATGTTCTGACCGGCCAGCCTTCACAGGCGCAGGGTCCCGCAGGCGGACCGGCACCGAACCACGTTCAAGCCTCAGCCGCGGTTTTTCGCAAAATTGCCTACCACCGTGATCCCGAAGGCCTGCTGGCCCTGTTTGCGGCCCCCCAACTTCTATTGGATGACCTGACCCTGCGTCGCGGCCGATTGCTGGTCGCCGTGGGCACCGAAAAACCCGGCAATCTGGGGGCCATGGTCCGCACCGCCGCCGCGGCGGGGTGCGACGCGGTTCTGGCCGTGGGGCCTGCGGTGGATATCTACAACCCCAATGCCATCCGCAACAGCACCGGGGCGGTGTTCGAACTGCCGGTGGTCGTGGTTCCAGACGACGCCGAGGCCATCGCCTGGCTGAACCAGCGTGGCATCCGCATCGCCGCAGCCCTGTCCGCTGAGGGCGAAACCTGCTTTGCCGCCGACCTCGCCGCCAGCCGCGAGCGGCCCCTGGCCGTGGTCATCGGGCCCGAACACGCGGGCCTGGGCCCGGCGTGGCGCGACGCCGCCGAGTTGGGCCTCACCATCCCCGCGGTGACCGACAACGTGGTTGATTCCCTCAATGCGTCGGCCGCGGCCGCGGTGCTTGTTTTCGAAGTTCTGCGGCAAAGCGAGCACAACACGGGCGTCTAGCCCCAGGCCCTTTTTTCCATAAAGACGGTTCGATCACGACCCCCCCCCCGGCTCTGCTATCTTCGCGGCATGAGCACAGTCGAATCGGAACTTCTTGAGTCTTTGTCCGCCGCCGCCCGCACGGCAAACGTCTTTGCCACGGTGGATATCCAATCCGGCCAGCTGCGCTGCGATGCCGCCGAGGTAGAAGAAGAAGCCTGGTACCAGGTCGGCCCCGCGGGCGACCACGCAGGACAGCCCTGTATCTGGGTGGGCCTCTACATCGCCGACCGGTGGCTCAGCGAGTCGGTCGAAGCCGACGTCCTGCACTCGGGCGACCACTTCGAAGACCTGCTCGAAGAAGAGCTCATCGACCAAGACTACAACACCCGACTGAAAGTCGAGCACTTTCGCGACGACAACAAAGTCTTCGTGTTCCGCTCGCCGGTCCCCGCCGACAACCCCGAGGCGGTCCGCAAAACCCTGATCGCCTACGAAGCCTGCTTCCGTGAACTCGGGGACATGACCCCCGACGAAGACGACTGATGCCCTGGCCCGCACACCTTGTGCCGCGGGTCCTCGAAGCCCATGTCACCCCGCGATTGGCCCCGCGCGTTTTTTTTTACCTCGGCCCTCGCCCGGCCCACCGCCACGCTTGGATACAACGATGCGCGTTTTGATGCTCGGATGGGAATTCCCGCCTCACCTCAGTGGGGGCCTTGGAACCGCCTGCCTCGGGCTCACACGCGCGCTGGCCGGGCTGTCGACCGACATCACTTTTGTGCTGCCCACCGAGGCCTCGGACGAACAGGCCGCGCATCTGAGCCTGCTGGGCGCCACCCCCGGGCCTAGTGCACCTGACACCCACACCCCCGCCACACCCGCCACGTCACCTGCGCCCGCCGCGCGTCCGGTGTCGGCAGCCCCCGCCCCGGGCGTGACCCTGCACGCGGTGCCCGCGGCCATCACCAGCCCTTACCCCGACGGGGGCACACCGCTGCCCACCCCCGAGGGCCTGCGGGCTTGGCTGGTTAACCCCGACGGCGCCCCGCTGCCCACCCCTGCGGACAACGGCGCCGCCGCACACACCGCCGCCGCGGTCCCGGGTCCCCGCGACCCCTACGCCGGCGACCTGCTGGCCGAGGCCCATGCCTACGCCGATCGCTGCGTAGCCCTGGCCCACACCCTGGACTTCGAAGTGATCCACGCTCACGACTGGCCCACCTTTCCCGCGGCCGCCGCGGTGTCAGCGGCCACAGGCAAGCCCTGGATTGCCCACGTGCACTCGCTGGAATCCGACCGCGCCGGCGGGATGTACCAAGTCAGCCCCCAGATCGACGCCATCGAACGCGAAGGCATCCGCACCGCGCACCGCGTGATCGCCGTGTCGCGCCGCACCGGCGACCGCATCCTGGAAACCTGCGGCATCGCTCCGGACCGCGTGCAGGTGATCTACAACGGCATCGACCTCTTCGACGCGGGCGTCGCCGACGCCCAGGCCCAGTCTGGGGCCGCCGTCGCCCCCGCCACCCTGCCCGACACCCAGACGAACGACGAAAAAATCGTGCTTTTTTTGGGTCGCATCACCGCCCAAAAAGGCCCAGGCTACTTCTTGGACGCCGCCCAACGCGTGCTCGAAAAATTCGACCGCGTGCGCTTCGTCCTCGCGGGCACCGGCGATCAATCCCACGAACTGGTCGCCCGCGCCCAAGAACTGGGCATCAGCGACCACCTGCTTTTCACCGGTTTCCTGGGCCCCGAAGACGTGGACCGCGTCTTCCGCATCGCAGACCTCTACGTCATGCCCTCGGTCAGCGAGCCCTTCGGCATCGCGCCGCTCGAAGCCATCCAGCACGACGTGCCGGTGATCATCAGCAAGCAGTCGGGCGTCAGCGAAGTGCTCGAACACGTGCTGAAGGTCGACTTCTGGGACACCGACGATTTGGCCAGCAAGATGCTCGCGGTGCTCCGCAACCCGTCTTTGGCGCAGACGCTGCGCGATAACGCCGGCAAAGAGCTGCGCCGCCTGAACTGGCGCGAAGCCGCCGAGCAGTGCATCGCGGTGTATAAATCGCTGCAGTCTTAAGCCGCGTCGTGCTTTTCGTTGCCGACCGCGGCATCCAAACCTACACGGCCACATGCCACGCAAGCTGATCCAGCCTGCACCTCTGGATTCTGTGGGCTCTGCCGTTTCGCGGGAAATCAGTTTTGGGAACGTGTGACCCCGCACCCCGTTGCGGGGCGCCGAGCGGAAGTCCGCACCGATAATTGTTTCCGGTACGCGCGGCTCAAGCGCAACCACGCCCCGCCGATAGGTGGTGAAGGGGGCTACTTTTCTATTTTTGTACCCGCGTGCCCATCCCGATGTTCCATCGCATTCAAAAGCCTTCGATCCTTATCGCCACCATTGCAGTCACCCAAACGGCGTGTCTCACCGCGGGAGTGCTGTTCTTCGCCACTTGGATGCGCACCTCGGTCAGCGAGATCGTCTATCAGCAGGTCCTGGACGACAACGTGCAGATGACACGTCAGCTCACGGTGTTGGTCCAACAAATGGACGTCGGGGACGTGCGTGAAAACCCTGCGTCGTGGCGCAGGCTTCAGCGGGTTATCGGCCACATCGAACTACCCAACAACGGCTTCGTCTGCCTCACCGATGCCCGCAACGGCGACCTCTTGTGCCACCCCGATTTCAACGGCGCCGACACGCCCATGCCCAAAACCTACGTCGCGGGCAAAACCGACTACACCACGCGCTCCCCCGCCGAATCTGTGCGTGCCATGCTCCCCGGCGACTCCACCACCCCGACCGTGACAGGGTCGGTGCGCGACTATGAAGGCGAGCTGCAGATCATCGCCGCCAGCCGGATGAAAGACTTCGATCTCCAGCTGAACGTGCACCAGAAAACCTCCGGCGTGGAAGACCGCATCCAACACCTCACCCGGGCCGTGGTGCCCGCGGGCCTCACGGTGGCGGGTTCCCTGGTGACGATCACCACCTGGTGCATCATTCTTATCGTCCGCCGCTACGACGCCCGTCTGGCCGCCATCAACGAGGGACTCGAAGCCACCGTGCAAGAGCGCACACGCGCACTACGCAAGACCCGCGACGCGGTGGTCTTTGGCCTAGCCAAGCTCGCCGAGTCGCGCGACGTCGACACCGGCGAACACCTCGAACGCATCCGCGTCTACGTCACCACCCTTGCCCAGCAACTCGAAACCAACGGTCACGCCTGCTGGGTGGATCGGGCCTACATCGAGAACCTTGCCCTGGCGTCTTCGCTGCACGACATCGGTAAAGTCGGCATCCCCGACAACGTGCTGCTCAAGCCCGGGGCGTTCACCCCCGAAGAGCGTGATCAGATGCAGACGCATGCCACTCTGGGCGGCGCATGCCTCGACGCGATCGGCGAACAGCTTGGCGACGACGATTTTCTTCAGCTCTCGCGTGAAATCGCCTACAGCCACCATGAAAAATGGGACGGCACCGGCTACCCGGCGCAAGCCAAAGGTGAGGAGATCCCCTTCTCGGCCCGCATCGTCGCACTCAGCGACGTCTACGACGCCCTGCGTTCACGCCGCCCTTACAAAAAGCCCATGCCCCACGCCCAGGCCCGGGCGATCATTGTGCAAGGGCGCGGCACCCACTTCGACCCTGCCATCGTCGACGCCTTCCTCGCCTGCGAGTCTGTATTCGAGAGCCTCTCTGACCAAAGCCACAGCGCCCACCAGGCCACGGCAGAACCGCAAGCCTCCGCGGCTTAGAGAAGACCACGGCATCGCCACCCGTTGCCACACAGAGCCTCAGGGCCCTGGCGCGAGAAATGTAAAAGCAGCGGCGGTCCTTGAGACCGCTCGCTACGAAGCCGCGTGAAAACGGCCTTGATTTCTTAGTAGCAAACAGCACCGCCACGACTGCACAAGACAGCCTCAGGCGGGTTGAAGGCCCGCCCTACATCACACGCGATCCGATGTCGCGGCGGAACCAGGCGCCCTCAAAATGAATCTTGGCGCAGGCGGCGTTGGCCTTGGCCTGGGCTTCTTTCAAGGTGTCGGCCAGAGCACACACCGCCAGCACGCGGCCGCCGCTGGTGACCAGTTCGTTGGACTTGTTGAAAGTCGTGCCGGCGTGGAACACCTGCACATCGGGGTCGCTTACGGCGTCGTCGATGCCGCGGATCACCTTGCCGGTTTCGTAGGCGCCGGGGTAGCCGCCGCTGGCCATGACCACGGCGCAGCAGACCCGCGGATCCCAGCTGAGGCTCGCCCCGTCCAGCCGGCCTTCGCACGTGGCGACCATGGCTTCAAGCAGGTCGCCTTTCATCCGCATCATGAGCGGCTGGGTTTCAGGGTCTCCAAAGCGGGTGTTGAATTCCAGGGTCTTGGGACCGCCGGCGGTGAGCATCAGCCCGGCATACAGCACACCTTTGAAATCGATGTCGCTGCGTTTCATCGCGTCCACCGCGGGCACCAACACCTCGCGCTGGATCGTGGAGATCAGCTTGTCGTCCACCAGCGGGGTGGGGCAGTACACGCCCATGCCCCCGGTGTTGGGCCCGGTGTCGCCTTCGCCCGCTTGCTTGTGGTCTTGACTGGGATCGAGCAAGAACAGGTTGCGGCCGTCGACCAGCGCCAGGATCGAGACCTCTTGGCCGACCAAGCGTTCTTCGACCACCACGGTGGTGCCTTCGTCGCCGAACTCCTTGTCGACCATGCAGCGGCGCAGGGCCGCCACGGCTTCGTCAGGGGTGGAGGTGACAATGGCGCCCTTGCCCTTGGCCAGGCCCGCGGCCTTGACGACCACCGGGGTCTCGCGGGCCTTCACGTACGACTCGGCCATCTCGTAATTGGTGAACGTTCGGCTGTCGGCGGTGGGGATGCTCGCGGCCTTCATCAGCTCTTTGGCAAAGGACTTGTCGCCTTCGAGCCGGGCGGCGTCGGCCACGGGGCCAAACACGTGGCGGCCCGGTGCGGCCAGACGATCGGCCAAGCCAGCGCACAGCGGGTCTTCGGGGCCGATGACCACCAAGCCAATTTTGTTCTGGCGGCAGAAGCGGTCGATCTCATCCACGTTCTTGGTGATGACCGGCATCGGGTTTAGCGGCACGTTGGTGCCCACTTCACGCGTACCGCCGTTGCCCGGACCAAAGTAGATCTTGGCGCAACGCTTGCTCTGCTTCAGCTTCCAGCCCAGCGCGTGTTCGCGGCCCCCTGAGCCCAGAATCAGGACGTTAACGGGGTCGGTGCGCGACGGTGGGGTCGTTTTTTTTGCCATAGGACCGGCAGGTTAACGGGGTTGCCCCGCGGCCACACCCCCCTCGGGGCAGCAAGGCGGGTGTCGGGCCAAAAAAACCGCGGCCCAAGGGGCCGCGGTCGCCAAAAAAGAGTTCACCCCAGGGCAGAACCGCCCCCAGACGGCTTTTTACAGGGCCCGTGGGGCCCGGCGGCCGTGGTCGTGGTCGTGGTCGTGGGGGGCATTCTGCAGCGGGGCGTTGCGTTGGCCCTGAGGCTTGAACTGATCCAAGGTCTCGATACCGAAGCGCACCACGTCGGTGGGCACAAACAGCCGCATCACCATGCCCTCGGGGGCGACCGCGGCCCCCATGGCCACGGGCGCAAGGCCTGCGGGCACGTCGAGCTGCGCGCCACCGGCGAACATCAACATGAAGGGGTTCACGGTGTTGGCGATGCCCGCAACGCTGATCCACGACTCCATGGCGGCGTCTGCGGGCAACTGGGCCTCACGCAGGGCGGTGAGACTGGCGGCGGCGCCCAGGCCGTTGTCGGCCTCTAGGGCTTTGAGGCCCTGGGTGATCAGTTGCGGGTCGGTCACGCTGGTGGTGATCACGTGGCCGTCTTTGGCCGCCAAATACCCGCCTGTGCCCGCGTTGCCCATCAACGCGGCCATGGGCCCGAACTGCTGCATCATGGCCGGGGGCAACACGGTCTTGATCTGGAACTGGTCCACCGCGGTGCCGTCGATCTCCAGCGCGTTGGCGGTGTAGGTGGTCTCGAAGCTCATGGCGTTGCCCGCCCCAGCGGCGTCTTGGCCCGCCGCGGGCATCTGAATCGTCACCTCGTTCATCTTGGCCATGACCGCCTGCTGGCGGTTCAGCACGCCCTGGGGGTCGGGCGTCTGGGTGAGATTCAGCTGTTTAAAAAAGCCTCCGCTCATCATCGCTGCGGGATCGGGGGCGTAAATCACCGACCCCATGGCGGTGGCCCCGGCAGAAACTTGAGACATCTCGGTGTACATGTCCACGATCTGACCGATCGGCAGGCCGCCGACTTCGCCCTGGCCCGCGGCAACCTTCAGATCTTCGACCACTGTTTGCACCGCGTCGGCCAGCGCGTCCGTGTCAAAGCGGGTGAGGTCCGCCGCGTTCGCAAACAGGTAGGGCTGGTCGGGCAGCCGGTTGAGCAGCGAACCGCCTTGGCCCGCGGCGTCTGCCCCCGCGGGCCGCATCATGTTGGCCACCGTCGAGCCTTCGTTCAGCCGCCCGCCCACGGCCACGCCCACGCCTTGATCGCTGAGATCCAGTGCCAGTCCCAGCGTGTGGGTGCCATCGATCATCGCGTTAAGCAGCCCCGCGTAGGCCTTGAACACCGGCGCCAGCATCGCGGATTGGGCGGGGGCACCTTCTTGCATCTCATGAACGATTTCGGCCGCACCGCGGGCCACCGCGGACTTGAGCGAAGGTGCCAGCGCCGCCACATCCACGTACACCAGCGACTGGCCACGCGCAAACCACGGCGCCGTCTGCGGCCCCACCGCATCGGTGATCGCCTGGCCCGCCGCGCCGGGCACATACCCTGCGACCCCCTCGGCGGTTTCACCGATCACCGCATAACCGGGCACCTGACGGGCAAAGCCCTTGCCCCGCCCCAGCCGCACCTGCGCGCCCTCGGCCGCAGGGTCGCCTCCAAGCCCGGTCACAAATGCGCCGTAGTCGCTGACGGGCACCAGCAGCAGCATCGACGGCTCGAGATGATCGTTGCCTGGGTTGTCGTCCAGGGCCGCGTCGATCGCCACGCCCATCTCCGATATCACCACCAACAAAGCGCCACGGTCGTCCAGCCCTTGGTTAAGGCCCATCTCCTGCTTCAAAGAACCCAGCACATCGGCCAGCTCCGGGCTGTGGCCATCCAGCCCCGTGTCGGCGGCAAACGCCGCGATCCGTTCGCTGAAGCCGCGGAGTGTGGGCACAGCCAAAACCACCTGGGCATCCGCAGGCACCGCGTCGAAGACCGCGGCAAGCGGCGGGGCCGCGGGCGCCTGAGCCCCCGCGGCGGGGGCCACGGCGGTGGCGGCAGCCAGCAGCAGGGCGGTGGCGGGCGCAGCGACGGCAGCAGGGCGGGGCAGACGGGTCATCGTGAACTCCTCGTGAGGTGAAGCAATCAATGAAGCCATGCAAGGGGCCATGGCAGGGGGGGGAAAGCGGACACAAGGCCTATTTCAAGGCCCTGCTCATGCTAGCGGCGGCCGCCGTCCCGCGACCGCTAGAATCAGAGCGATATGTCCCAGGAACGCACCCCATCGCCCGCTGCTCCGGCCAAGTCCAAGGGCAAAGTCTTGCTCGCCATGTCTGGCGGGGTGGATTCCTCGGTCGCCGCGGCCCTGCTGCAGCGCGACGGCTACGACGTGGTGGGCTGTTTCATGCGTCTGGGCAGCGACGACAGCCTGGAAGCCGCCGACGGCTACGACAACCTCTCGCCGCAGGCCGCAAGACAAGTCGCCTGCGACCCGCAGCGGGCATCCAAAAAACATAAACAAGGCTGCTGCTCGGTCAACGACGCCGACGACGCCCGCATCGTCGCCGCGATCCTGGGCATCCCCTTCTACGTGATGAACTTCAAGAAGGACTTCGGCCGAATCATCGACTACTTCGTCGACGAGTACAACGCCGGGCGCACCCCCAACCCCTGCGTGCGCTGCAACGACTGGCTGAAGTTCGGCAAGCTGCACGACTACGCCCAGAGCATCGACTGCGACTACGTGGCCAGCGGCCATTACGCGCAGGTCTGCGACGGCCAGCTACGGCGGGGCCTGGACCGCGGCAAAGACCAGTCGTACGTGCTCTTTGG
>JALZVY010000008.1 GCA_023300125.1 Phycisphaera sp. | reverse complement strand
TTTCCACCTAAGATACGCCTTCCAAGTACTACAAATACGATCCCAGTGCCAGAACCCAGGCAATTACCGGGCTTTCAACCTCATACAAAGCAGTATCATAACACCGTCAGAGTGGTACCATATTGCTGCTGGTGTACCAACACCACGCGTTGCACGAACGAGTATAGATACTTGAACCAAATTCAGTTTTGCATAATAGTCACCGCAGCAGTATGAGTAGTTGAAAATAAATTATCCTTGTTTCATAGGGTTGTTGTTAATAGTTGTTGGCAAAACTTGATGAAAATCGACATGCAGTCCAGAATGCTGAACCGTCTGGGTGATAAAAATAAAGCGGAGAACGGACGACACACATATATATATGCGACCACGGTTGGTCCAGGAGCTGCTGGAAGAAAGTAAAAGGGAGATAACCCCCCCGAAAAAAAACACGCGATTGGCCTCTTTCTTAATCAGGTACCCCACTTAAGACTCGCGACTGACACGATCTTCTAACCGATGCCGCAGTCGCGGTATCATCTTCAAGATGGAAAGTATTTCGAATCCATGTTGCGATCCTCTGTGTGGTACAGAGGTATCTTCTGTCTATTCGTCTGTCGATTACTTTTCTTAAAAAAACAAAAAAAATGCACATTATTAGCTGTGAGTTCAACCGATTACTTTGTAGTCGTCGTCGCACAGGCGCAAGAATATCAAGAAACCCTGGTGTAGACCACTGCCGCCGTATATCTGTCACGTTCGTCATTCCCACTCTTCCAGTAATAATAGTAGACTGCAAAAGAGTCTGGTGCATCACCATAATTATTATGCTTGCCATCCGACAATGCGTAGTAGTAGTGTTGTTATAATAAACGACTAACAGAAAGTGAAGAACTCTCCAGAACAAAAGCGCGGTAGTATCCTACGACAAATCAGAACTGATGATGTGACGCTCATGAAGACTACTACTACTATTAAGGTCTACAACACCAAGCAGTTTTTTTTCTAGCATGTCGAATGCGCTTTACGTACCACGACGAATGCCCGATATCCCCGCCCAGTACGACCAAGAGTAGTAGTACCGATAATCAGCACGCAAACAAACGCTCAGTCTCGGTCAAACCCCGTCTGCTGAGGTGCCGTCTGTGCCGATTCCGACTGGTTTCTCTCGTCACTCTCACCAACTCCAACAACAGCGACTTCTCAAAAAGAGACAAGCGAACTGAGAACAGCGCTCGATTGTTTTTCATCGAGAGAAATAACAATTATATGAAATAAAAAAGACACCCTGAAATGACTCTTAATACCACTGCTGTATAACTTCCAAAACATTTACACATACTGGTACCAGGCATGTATGTTGCATACTTTCGTACTCGTTGTGTCGACTCTCTTTCCACCACGCAAATTTTCCCATAGACGGTGCGCGGGTTTGACTTCGTATGGAGGCGTATTTTTTCAAAGCGGGAGGCCGGAAAGGGCGGAGAGGAGTTTGTGTGAGCACATCATCATCACTGTAGAAGAGTAGCGCCAACGATATGCGTTTCCCTGAATCAGATGCTGTCCCTCGGTGTATACTTCTCCTACTTGTTTGTTGCGTTTTTCTCGAAGGTTGAACGCTCGCATAATATGAGGAGGTGTGGGATACATCCCGGTGGATATATATGCGTTTGCATTTATTTGGTCTCTGGCGATGAGCAGCGCTCTTGTTTATTGCATCCTGTGAGTCGATGTGACAGTTCTCGACCCGACAGGCAGACATCGAGACAAAAAAAAAGTTTTTGGTTGGAGAAGCGCCTCTGTCAGCTGGGGAATTACAGGCGCGATTGTCCTGTGTGGGTGCAACACAAACATCATGGTATCCCCGTGTTCCCTCTATGACGTATGGGGTCGTTGCGGCGTTTCTTTGGATAAAACCACGCTGCTGATACTTGCCCCTCCCGCCAGAGTTCATCTGCGCGGCTGCAAGAGAAAGCTAAGCAAGGTATACCTAACACATTTGTGAGTGTTTAAAAGTAATCCAAGGTCAACCTCCATAGTAGAGGAGCCTCTCCCATACCAGGTACTGCACAATGCTATCATGTTGCCTACTACAGTAGTAGCTTAGGCTTCGTACATACCCGGTACCTTAACACGAAAGGAAGCGGCGAACATCTCGTTGTCGGGGGTAACAAACAAAGCGCACAGGCCAACCGATAAGTTGGGGCTTGCACGTTCGCCAACAAGGCAAGGGCGCTCGAGGGCCATCGAGAGGCTCGAGACTTGGCGCTCGCCAGGGCACACGGAAAGCTGTGTTCGACGACGTGGCCAGCAGCTTCGGCAAAAGGGGTACCGGCCCACACCTCGTACACCGCCACCCCATCACATCTTCATTCCGAGAAAATTGACAGAGGTCGGGATCGGGGGTAAGGCTCTAAGGTATACTTCAACCTTATCACACCTCGAACAGATGGTGAATTCCCACTTCAAGATGGTATTGTTATTGCACGGCCAAGGAACGGGGTTGGCGTGCTATTTCCACAAGCGTGTATACTCGCAACCATCCGTTGTCGTTGGTCGGGTTTGTCTGATGAGCGATTATGAATACCGCATTCCTTGTGATCTCTGTTCTACACCCCCTCATGGTGCTTACTGGTGGTAAAAAACAGCACGAAGTAGATGGAAGAAGAGGCACATGATTTTATTGGAGCGGTTAGTGGTTGGCGGGGTTGCTGTGTCGGGGGGGGCGGGTGTAATTTGAAATTACGAAAGTTTTAACTGTAGACCAGCGTGCGTATGAGATACAGTTTCAACTTTAGGTCAGCGTGCGTAGGAGGTTGTTTTCCGCTTGAAAATAGACTCGACGAAGAATTGAGTGCGGCTCCGTTAAGTTGGATGAATATGTACCAGGTATCTAAAGATTTTCACCGCACTTTTGCACCCAGCACGCGTGACTCAACCGACAGCAGTCCCTCGTACTGCTGGAGAAACTAGAAACTGCCACGAGACTTTACCGAGCACACGCAGCACAACAAACACCACACTGCGCAGCCCAACTCGGCACACAGGCCGTAATTCCAATGCCCGACCCAGCTAAAGGTTAACTGACGGGTAGTAAGCGCTCACACGATAGCGACCCGCCTGGTGGACTCTGCGGCCCCAGAGACCTGACACGCTCGTCGCGTGACTGCTATCTTGTGTTCAGCCTGTAGTCTAAGGAAAGCGATTACCCGGTGCTTGCCTGGTGGTATCATTTCTTTCCGGATATGATTATCGTTTCCTCCGTCATGGCGCATATGGCCCGAGCTACGTACTGCGGTGCACAACTTCATAGTGCCTCCCACACGAATGTCTACATATATTCCGGGCGTTGAAAAACTGCCTGGCCCGAGGGCCAGGCCTGCTGTGCTGCTTGTCGGGGGAGGAGCGCGCTGGGCGACATTCGTCGCCGCAGCGGGGGCTGTTGCAGAGCCCCGGTCTGAAGGGGCAGACGCGGCCGGAGCAGTGCTCGCGGCGGAATCGTCTCCCTGTAAAGTGCTCGTCGGGGAAGGAGCGCGCTGGGCGACAATCGTCGCTGCAGCGGGGGCGCCGGCAGCTCCCTGGTCCGAAGGGGCGGACGCGGCCGGAGCAAAGCTCACGGCGGAATCTTCTCCCTGTAATATGCTCGTCGGGGGAGGAGCGCGCTGGGCGACAAATCGTCGCTGCATCGGGGGCTTCTGCAGAGCCCTGGTCACTCCCGGGGGGTACGACAAAAACCGATGCGAAACCGGCGTCGGCGACGGGTGGAAAAACCCCGTAGACCAGGACGGCGCTCGACGGTGGTGACGGAAGCAGATACACGAGCGACGAATTTCTCCAGAGAAGCAGAGAGGTCGTCAATCCTCATACGTGGCCCGTGTGCGCGAAAATAGCGAAAATCCGAACAGGTGAAAGGCAGCCCACCCAAGACGGCACTGTCGGTGCGGGGCACCAGCCCACCCAAACCTACACCGGGGGTCGGGGAAGAGCGAGTGCGAAGCCCGCAGGCTCGGATGAGGAAGATACCTCCGTCCTCGACGGGGGTGAGGCTGCTAGACCCACTGCAGTCGTCTTCTGTGGCGGGCTCTGGCAAGCGGGAGAGAAAATCAGCATTTTCGTTGGCGCTGCCCTTGCGGTACTCGAGGGTGTAGTTGAGCGCTGTGAGGAATTCGAGCCACCGCTGGACTCGCGCGTTGTGATCCCCTACTTGGCCGAAGCTCTCAAGTGCTTTGTGGTCCGAAAATAAGCGAAACTTTATCCCCCATAGGTAGCCTCGGAGTCGCTTGATAACCCAGGCAATGTTGCCAGCTTCCAGTGCAGCATCGACTATTCCGGCCTCTCCCGGTGACGCCTCGAGGAAATACCTACATCTTGCTTTTCATTGACCGTTCCAGCCGCCGAGCCGACATGTACGCCGTCACTTTGGTAGAGTTCACCGCTGAAGGCACGGCTAACATCCTCATCATCCGGTATATTCCTCTCTGGGGGCGCCCGCGCAGCATCCTCTCGGACAACGGCCTCCAGTTCTGCTCCAAGCTTTCGCTCGCCGTATATCAGCTTCTCGGGGTTCGAAAAATTGTCACCACCTCCTACCACCCACGCGGCAACGGTGGGGTGAAATGTGTAAACCAAACGATGACGCAGATGCTGGCAATGACCGTCAACGAGCTCCCAAACCACTGGGATGAACAGCTCCCTCATGCCGAATTTGCGCACAGCAGTTCGGTCAGTGCCGCCACGGGTTTGGCTCCCAACGAGGTACATATGGGTCGGCTGCCACGCCTCCCCCTCACGATTTTCGAGCGTGGTGGAGTCGCCGGCCACCAACGATCACCTCGCCTATTGCGACTTGGCGACGGACCGCCAGCGGCGCGCGTACGATATCGTTCGCGAGCACCACGGCCTCACTATTGCCCGCGTGAACCGCCGCAACTCCATCCTCTCCGACGCTTTGCGTCCGGTCCCCAAATTCGACGTTGGCGGCTGGGCGTGGGTGTACACTACGGCGGTTACCATCCTCCAGGGCGCAAATCCCGACATGGACGCCAAGGCCCTCAAGGCTAAACTCTCACTCAACTGGACAGGCCCCTACAAAGTTCCCGCAGTTGGCCCCCGCTCCTCAGCGGACACCCCGGACGGATCTCACCTCCGATATGCCCAGCGCGGATGCTCGTCGGCGCGTTTCAGTTCAAAATCTGCAAGCCCTGTGCCAACCCCCACGACCGTGGCGACATGCCGAAGTATTTGCCAGCGGGGATGACGTAGTACGTGCTCAACAACTTCTCCAAGAAATCTCCCCCGTACCACGTCACCCAGGACGACGTCTCGACACCTCTTCACTGACTCGAAGTGGAAAAGATTACCGGTCACCAATCGGTTCGAGGTCGAGGTGGCGCCATTGGAGTGATGTACGAGACGCACAGGACAGGACTATCCCGTCCATTCAGGGAACGGGAAATTGACCTTTTGCTTTCTCGCCACGCAAGCCGGCACCCCGAACCAGCAGCGCCAAACCAACCGCTTGTACCGCCGAATGAGAATCGGCGCGGCACAACGGGAGCCCTCTCGGAGTAACGGCGAGCGGTTTCTGGATCCCGGCTATGGCTGCGTCTCGCACGCCCACTGGCTCCGCCGATACTGCAACACCATGCTTCCCAACGGGGCCAATTTTTGGTACAAGGGCGACGACGGTCTGTGGTGGCTCGGGAAAATCAGCGCGACTACGCCCACGGATGGAGTATATTTGGTTTGTTTTTTGGGCGACCCGGGACTGATCAAGCTTCCTCTTTCTCCGGCGCGCTACACGACTTCGACGAGAGCTGTACGAGGCTCTTGGTGTCTACAAATTCACTTGGCTAACGCATTTGCACGGGGGGTCCAGCGTACCGACGGCGTGGCCGTCGGGGTCATGGTGGTTGGGGTGGGGCTGGCGGCTTGGGGGTTCACACGAACCCGCGAACCTGTCCAGCGTGTCATGGCGACATGCGGGCACCTGGCACCCGCCTTGCGTCGTCGTTAGCTGCAGCCCATCGACGCGCCGCAGTTCATGCACTTGTAGCACGTGCCGCTGCGCACCGTCAGGGTGCCGCAGGTGTCACAGGCCGGAGCGTCGGCCTGCATCGACCCCATCGACTCGGTCAACGCTGCGGCGCCGTTGGTGGCCGCCGTGGCCTTGCTCACCACAGGCCGCGTGCCCGCGTCCTCGGTCTTGGGGGCCGCGATGACACGCGTCACGGGCTTGCGATCCGCAGTGGGCGCGGGGGCAGGCGTCGTGGCAGGCGTCGGGGTGGCAGGCGTGGGTGCCGCCGCCGGGGCCCCGCCCCGCTGGGGCGCGTTGGCCTCGCGGAAGCCGGGCACAAACTCCATGCCCATCCAGCGGAAGATGTAGTCCACCAGGCTCTTGGCAAAGGGGATGTCGCGGTTTTGCGTCATGCCCGCAGGCTCGAAACGCTGATGGCTGAACTTGTTCACCAGGCTGGTGATGGGCACGCCGTACTGCAGGGCCACGCTGATCGCGGTGCCCAGGCTGTCCATCAGACCGCCGATGGTGCTGCCTTCTTTGGCCATGGTGATGAACAACTCGCCGGGCGTGCCGTCTTCGTGCAGGCCCACGGTCAGGTAGCCCTCGTGGCCCGCGACGTTGAACTTGTGCGTGCGGCTCATGCGGGTGTCGGGCAGGCGGCGACGCAGCGGCCGCTCGACCACGCGTTCCACCACCGACTCGTTGAGGCCCGCGGCAACCGCCGCGGTGGCGACTTCCTGCGCGATCTCTTCGTGGGCGGCTTCGACGGCTTGCTCGTCTTGCTCGGCGTCGTCCAGGTCCACGTCGTCGCTGGCTTTGTTGTTCAGCGGCTGGCTCAGCTTGCACCCGTCGCGGTAAAGCGCGTTGGCCTTGATGCCCAGATCCCAGCTCAGCTCGTAGCTGTTCTGGATGTCTTCGATGCTCGCGTCGTTGGGCAGGTTGATGGTTTTGCTGATGGCCCCGCTGATAAACGGCTGGGCGGCGGCCATCATGCGGATGTGGCCGTGGGCGTGGATGAAACGCGTGCCCGTGGGCCCGCAGGTGTTGGCACAGTCGAACACCGCCAGGTGCTCGTCTTTGAGGTGCGGGGCGCCTTCGACGGTTTGGGTGCCGCAGATCGCGGCGTTGAGCACGCGGACCTGGGCGCTGGTCAGGCCCAAGGCCTTGAGCAGGTCAAAGCCTGGCTCCTGGCTGTCCTGGGCAAAACCCAGCCGCTCCATGCAGTCGGCCCCCAACGCCCATGGCGAGAAGGCAAAGCCCAGCTCAAAGACCGTGGGCAGCGCGTCGGTGACGGTGCGCAGGTCTGCGTCTTCAAAACCCTTGTCCATCAAAAAGCCCGCGAGCGTGCGTGCGCCGGTGCTGTCGTCCAGCGGCACGTCCAGGCTCAGCGTGCCCATGACGTAGGTCAGGATCTCGCGGGTCTGGGTCTGGTCGTAGCCCAGCGCCTCGAAAGCCGGACGCAGGCTCTGGTTGGCGATCTTGAAATAGCCACCGCCCGCAAGTTTCTTGAACTTGACCAGGGCGAAGTCGGGCTCGACGCCGGTGGTGTCGCAGTCCATCAGCAGGCCGATGGTGCCCGTGGGGGCGATCACCGTGCTCTGGGCGTTACGGAAGCCGTGCTTCTCGCCCAGACGCAGGGCCTCGTCCCAGGTGTGGCGGGCGGCTTCGAGCAGCTCGGCGTGGTTGCTGAAGGTGCCGATGGTCGCCTGGCCCTTGTCGTCGGCCGACAGCTGGCTGGCGTCGATGGGCACAGGCGCGATGTCCAGGCCTTCGTACGCCCCCAGTGCGTGGCGCTGGCCCGCGGCGGTTTCGCGTGGCACGCCGTGGGCGGCGCGGCGGTGGTTGCGGATCACCCGCAGCATGTTGGCGCCGTGCTTCTTGTTGGCTTTGTAGCCGGGGAAGGCCCCGTGCTCTTTGGCCAGCTTCGCGCTGGTGGCGTAGCTGCGGCCGGTGAGCACCGCGGTTGCACAGCCGCAGATGGCCCGGGCCCGCTCGCTGTCGTAGGGGATACCCGCCTGCATCAGCGTGGCGCCCAGGTTGGCATAGCCCAGGCCCAGTGTGCGGTACTTGTAGCTCAAGTCCGCGATCTCGCGGCTGGGGAACTGGGCCATCAGCACGCTGATTTCCAGCACCACCGTCCACAGCATCGTGCCGTGTTCAAAACGCTCGACGTCGAACGTCCGCGTCTGGTTGTCGTAGAACTTGAGCATGTTCAACGACGCGAGGTTGCACGCGGTGTTGTCCAGGAACATGTACTCGCTGCACGGGTTGCTGGCGTTGATCCGGCCCGCTTCGGGGCAGGTGTGCCACTCGTTGATGGTCGTGTCGTACTGCACGCCGGGGTCGGCGCAGCGCCAGGCGGCATAGCCGATCTGGTCCCACAGCTCTTTGGCGTTGACGGTCTTGGCCAGTTCGCCGTCGGTGCGGCGGATCAGGCCCCAGTCGCTGTTCTCACGCACGCTGCGGAAAAACGCGTTGGGGATGCGCACGCTGTTGTTGCTGTTCTGACCACTGACGGTGCTGTAGCTCTCGCCGTTGAAGTCGTAGTCCAGCACCAGGCCCAGGCGCTCGGCGGTCTCTTTCATCTCGCCCGAGAGGTTCTTCATGCCCTCAACCAGCGCAGCGACCTTGATTTCCTCGCGCACTTTCCAGTTCACGAAAGACTCGATGTCCGGGTGGTCCAGGTCGAGGCAGACCATCTTGGCCGCCCGGCGGGTGGTGCCGCCGCTCTTGATCGCGCCCGCCGCGCGGTCGCCGATCTTCAAGAAGCTCATCAGCCCCGAGCTCTTGCCGCCGCCGCTCAGCGGCTCGCTCTCGCCGCGCATGTTGCTGAAGTTTGTGCCCGTGCCGCTGCCGTACTTAAACAACCGCGCTTCGCGGGTCCACAGGTCCATGATGCCGCCCTCGTTCACCAAGTCGTCGTCCACGGCCTGAATAAAGCAGGCGTGGGGCTGGGGGTGGGTGTAGGCGTCTTCGGACTTCTTGGTCTTGCCGGTCTTGGGGTCCACGTAGTAGTGGCCTTGCGCCGGGCCGTTGATGCCGTAGGCCCACTCCAGGCCGGTGTTGAACCACTGCGGGCTGTTGGGGGCGCACATCTGGTGCACCATCATGTGGCACAGCTCGTCGTAAAACGCCTGGGCGTCCTCGGCGGTGTCGAAGTAGCCGTGGCTCTCGCCCCAGTGCCGCCAGCAGCCCACCAGGCGGTGGATGACCTGGCGTGCCGAACGCTCAGGGCCTGCCACGGCCTCGTCGCCGGGGGCAAAGTCTGGGGCCGCGATGCCGTTGGGCCCGCCGTCGCTGGGCACGCCGGCCTTGCGGAAGTACTTGCTGACCATGATGTCGGTCGCCAGCTGCGACCACGACGCGGGCACTTCCGCGTCGTTCATCTCGAAGACGACCTTGCCGTCCATGCCCGAGATCTTCGAGCTGCGGCGGGTCCATTCGACGGTTTCAAAGACGTCGGTGTCGGGCGAGGTAAAGCGGCGCGTGATCTTCATAGACGTTCAACCTTGGCGAGGGTGGCAGGAGCGGAGCGAAGCAGGGCAGGCGAAGCAGCGAGAACGGGAACCAACAAAGCGAAGCAAGTGATACGGGTCGTGCGAGTCAGACAAGGCACCCGGGGCACACGGGGCACAACATGGGGCACATGGGGCGTACGGAGCAGGCGGGGAAGGCACGTGGCTTGGACCACCGATCGGGGACACTCCGCAAGACGGGCGAGACACCGAATACAGATGCACCGCCGTGGTGGGGTCAATCGACTTTGGGCAGCACCAATCCTGTCTGGTCTTGGTATTTGCCCGCCTTGTCGGCGTAGCTGATGCCGCAGACCGCGTCGGCCTTGAAGAAGATCATCTGGGCGATGCCTTCGTTGGCGTAGATCTTGGCGGGCAGCGGCGTGGTGTTGCTGATTTCGATGGTGACCTTGCCGCGCCATTCGGGCTCGAGGGGGGTCACGTTGACGATGATGCCGCAGCGGGCATAAGTGCTCTTGCCCACGCAGACCACCAGGATGTCGCGGGGGATGTCCAGCGTCTCAACGGTTTCGCAAAGCGCGAAGCTGTTGGGCGGGATGATCACGTGGTCGCGGCCGGTGTCGGCGGTGTCCACGGTGACAAAGTTGCGGTCGTCGAAGTTTTTCGGGTCCACGATCGACGCCCCGCCGTCGGTGGGCGCGTTGGTGAAGATCTTGAACAGGGTGCCCACCCGCACGTCGTAGCCATAGCTCGACACGCCGTAGCTGATCTGCCCAGGACGCTTCTGGGCGTCGGAAAACGGCTCGATGGTGATCTGCTCGCGGATCTGGTTGTCGGAAAGAACGGGCATGGGCGGAAGACGCTTCGAGAGGAAAAAGGAGCAGGCCAGGGCAAACGCGGCACAAGCAAGAGTCGCAGGCAAACCGTCGGGCAAGAACCGGCGAGGTTCCATCGGGACGGGATCTGGATGGGAGAGGGATCTCACCACAATGGGCAACGTGCCAAAGCACGTCATGGCGGGGTCAACCAGGGTGAAAACACGCCTTCAGGCACGCTCACGACTGATTGCAATGGCGGCCCACTGGGCCACCATCACACGCCCATTTGGGTGAAAATCACTTCTCCTTCGTTTCGGGCAGCGATCATAACCACTATATCTGGTATATCAACCCGATCTCTTGACTAAATATTGGGGTTCCTTGCCTGTTTTACGGCGGGCTGGTTTAACCCGCGACACAACGGATCGTTAGACCTCTGGGGCGACGCACGGCGCGGCGGGCCGGGCCCGGGCACCACCCCACGAGGCTTTGAGAGAAGCGTTGTACCCCCCGGCCCCGTGGCGGTGGCGTTGGCGACAGGCTCTCCACCATCAAACCCCCAACCCCACGCGGCAGACGGTCCGGCGCGGGCTGAACCGATCGCGCAGCAGCATGAACCGCGCCCACCAAAGCAAGGTTCGGTGGATCAGCGGGCGCGTGTCGTGTGGGATAGGGAACCGGTCAGCCGCGTAGCGCGTCGCTCAGCAGCTCGACCACTTGGGCCGAGACCACGTCCACGGGCCGGTCGGCCTTGGCTCCCGCCGCCTGGGCGTGGCCCCCGCCGCCCAGCTTGGCCGCCATCTCGGCCACGTTGACCGTGTCCGCGGGGTTCACCGCATGACGCGAGCGGAAACTCATGCGGGTGAGCGGCGGCTGGCCCGGGGCCTGGGGCGACTGGGTCAGCAGCACCGTCACACGGACATCGCCCACCCGCTGCGGCAGGTCGATGAGCCCCTCGGTTTCTTCGGGCGCGGCGCCCGTCTGCACGAAGTCTGCGGGCCGCAGGCTCATCACCGCCGCCTGCCCGCCGGCGACGAACTTCACGCTCTGCAGCGCGCGGGTTAGCAGAGCCAGCTTCTCGGGGCGCTCGGCCCGCTCAAGCTGTTGATACAGCTCGGCGTGGTCCACCCCGGCGCGAATCAGCGTTGCGGCGAGCTCCAGGGTCGCGGGCCGCACGTTGGCGTAGCGAAACCACCCGGTGTCCGAGGCGATCCCCATGAACAAGGCCTCGCCGATCACCGGATCCGAAAACGCTTGCGACGACGGGGCACCCACGGCATCGGGCAAATGCGTGATGACCTGGGCGACCACCTCGCATGCCGCGGCCGCCTCGGGGTCCACCAGCCGGTCCGAGGCGGGGATGTCCCCCGACAGGTGGTGGTCGATCACCAGCGTGCGGTCCATGTGCGGCTCCACCACGCCGCGCAGCGGCCCCACCTGGCTCCACGCCCCGGTGTCCACCACCACAAACAAAGCCACTTCTTCGGGGGGCACAGGAAGTCCCGCCAGTCCCGCGGCATCGTGCCACACCGACACCAACGCCGCCCCGGGCCGCGCCGCCAAGGGTGCAGGCACCGGGGGCACCAACACACCAAAGGCCTGACCGCCCTGCCGCCGCAGCGCAGCGACCAAAGCCACCACCGAGCCCAAGGCGTCTCCGTCGGGCTTGGCGTGGGTAAGCACCAACACCGGCCCTTGGGCACTGGCGATGCGCGCCGCAGCCGCGGCAGGATCCAAAGTGGATTGGGTGTATGGATTCACAGGAGATGGACCAAATCGTGCTGAAACGCGTGCCCAAACCCAGGGGGCGGGCACCATGAGATCGGTTCTAACAATTTACCGGTTCGCTCAACCAGCCGCGGACCGTCGCGACATCGCGGTGCAGCTGCTCACGCAGCGCCGCGGGGTCGGCAAAGGGGTATTGACCGCGCACCCACCGGGTGAATGACAGCGTCAACATCTGGTCGTAGACCTCGTGTGTCAGCCCCACCAGGTGGGCTTCGACGGTCAACACACGCCCCCCAAACGTCGGTTTTTCGCCAATGGACACCGCCGCGGGGTAACACTGGCCCTGCACCTGCCCCCAGGCCGCGTAGACCCCGTCCGCGGGCAGCACCGCCCCGGCCAGGGCCGCGGGGTCCAGATTGGCGGTGGGCACCCCCAGCGTGCGACCGCGCTGCTCGCCGCGAACGATGCGGGCGCTGACTTCAAACCTGTGGCCCAGCGCCGCCGCGGCGTCCGCCACCCGGCCTCGGCCCACCAGCCAGCGCACCAGCGAGCTGCTCACAGGCACCTGGGTCTGATCGCCCAGGGTCGCGTGCACACGGGGCACGGTCACCGCCTCAAAGCCGTGGACCGCTCCGAGCTCGCCGAGCAACTGCATGTCGCCCGCGCGGGCGCGGCCAAAGCGGAAATCAGGTCCTTCCACCACCGCCACAGGCTGGTGGCGGTCCACCAGCTGCTCGACAAACGCTTGGGCCGACTGGGACAAGAGTTTCGCATCAGGGGTGATGACCTCCACCTCATCGGCCCCGGCCTGGCGCAAGGCCTGGGTCCGGTGGTCCACGCTGGCCAGCTGCGGCGGGGCCGTGCCGGGGCGCAGCACCTCGGCGGGCGGCGGATCGAAGGTGATCGCCACCACGCGGCCCGAAGCCGCGCCACGCTCCTGGGCCGCGCGGTCCGCGAGGCTTCGGCACCGGGCCACGATGGCCAGGTGCCCCAGGTGCGGGCCGTCGAAGTTGCCCAGCGTCAACACCGTGGGCCGTGGGTTCACGCGTGCCCCGCGGCCGCCAGGGATCGCGAAACCTCTTCCACGTTCTTAATCGAACCGATCACCAGCGGCACGCGGTCGTGCACGTTCTTGGGCTCCAGCTCCATGATGCGCGTTTTGCCGTTGGTGGCTGCGCCGCCCGCCTGCTCGGCGATAAAGGCCAGGGGGTTGCACTCGTACATCAGCCGCAACTTGCCGCCCGGATCGCTGCGTGTGGGCGGGTACATGTACACCCCGCCGTTGATCAAGATGCGGTGGAAGTCCGCCACCAGGCTGCCCACGTAGCGTGACGAATACCCCGGGTTGTCTTGCAGCTTCACCCCATCGATGTAGCGCCGATAGCCCTCGGGGAAGGTGTGGCTGTAGGCCTCGTTCACCGAGTACTGAGGGGCAAACGTGGGCATCTGAATGTTCTCCCGCGTCAGCAGGTAGGTGCCGAACTGCGGGTCGAGGGTAAACATGTGCGTGCCGCGGCCCGCGGTGTACACCATCACCGTCGACGATCCGTAGAGCACATAACCCGCGGCGACCTGCTTGGCACCTTTCTGCAGCACGCTCTTCTCGGTGCCCTTCACGTCCGGGGGGTTCTGGAAGATCGTGAAGATCGTGCCCACCGACACGTTGACATCGATGTTGCTCGACCCGTCCAAGGGGTCAAACATCACGATGTAGCTGTCGTCGGCGTCAACCTCGGCCAACACCTTGGGCTCGTCGTCTTCCTCGCTGGCAATCACCCCCACGTTGCCGCGGTAGGCCAGCGTGCGCTTGAGCGCGTCGTTGGCCATGATGTCCAGCTTCTTGACCGTCTCGCCCTGCACGTTGGTCGTGCCGTGCTCGCCCCACACGTCGATCAAGCCCGCCCGGCGGATGTAGCTGCCGATCATGCGGGTGGCCAGGGCCACACCCGACATCAGCCACGAAAACTGCCCCGACGCACCGGGGTACTGCGCTTGTTCGGCCTGTACAAACTGGGTGAAGGTAACGAAGTCGCCGTCTTTTTTAATGGCCATGGGTCGCGGTCCTGGTTCATCGGTGAAGTTGACAAGAAACGGTGGACTGCGAGTGTAGCCAAGGCCAGCCCCCGCGGGGCGGGCCACTGACCGCCTCCACCCACGCCACGGACCCACCCCATGCCCCTGATCGACCCTGGACAACGCGCTGCGGCTTTCACCCTGCAAGACGCCGACGGTAACACCCACCGCCTCAGCGCCCTCAAAGGCCGCCCGGTGGTGCTGTATTTTTACCCCCGCGACAGCACCCCGGGCTGCACCACCCAAGCGTGCGCCTTTCGGGATTGGGTCACGACTCAAACAAGCCACGACGGGGTAGGATCTCAA
Organism: Phycisphaera sp.; assembly: GCA_023300125.1. Classification (GTDB taxonomy): domain Bacteria; phylum Planctomycetota; class Phycisphaerae; order Phycisphaerales; family Phycisphaeraceae; genus Algisphaera. The sequence continues at coordinate 3,451 of JALZVY010000008.1, read as the reverse complement.
ACAAGCCAGGGCCCCGACGCCGCCACGATCCTGGGCGTGAGCCCCGACAGCGCCAAAGCCCACCAGAAGTTCGCCACAAAACAAAGCCTCAACTTCCCCCTGCTGATCGACCCCGATCAAGCCATCGCCGAAAAATACGGCGTCTGGCAAGAAAAATCGATGTACGGCAAAACTTACATGGGCATCGTCCGCACCACCTACCTCATCGACGCCACGGGCAAGGTGGCCCGGCGCTGGGACAAGGTGAAGGTCAAAGGGCACGTCGACGAGGTGGTCACCGCTCTCGCCGCGCTCTGACCGGCCAGCCCGACGAGCAAGTGCGCCCCGCCAACCCCGCCTACCCCCCGCTGGGCCGCACCGCCCAGTGCATCTTGTGGGTCAGCGTCGTCCAATAGGTGTGGCGCGGGTTCTGAATAATCGACAGGCGCACCGGGTGTTGCCGCACCCGCACTTGCTGTCCTTCTTTGAGACGCAGCGACCGCTGGCCGTCGATCACCAGCGTCGTGCCCTCGTTCGCACGCAGCATGGTGACCCACACGTGGCTTTCGGCCCCGAAGACGATCGGCCGAAACGCGATGGACTGGGGCGCGATCGCCGAGATCACAAACGCGTCCACCGCAGGGGCCACAATGGGACCGCCCACGCTCAGGTTGTACGCCGTCGACCCCGCGGCGGTGGACACAATCATCCCGTCGCCGGCGTAGGTCAGCGCCGAACGCCCGGACACCTGCGGATCGATCGCCAAATCCAATTCGATCATGCGGTACGGCGGACCGGCCGTGATCACCGCGTCGTTCATCGCCACAAACTTCTCTTCGGCCGTGGTGTCCTGGTCCCAGCGATCGGTGCCCGTGGGCATCACCTCCACGTCCATCATGGTGCGTTCGCTCACCCGGCACGCCCCAGAGACGATCGCTTCCCAAGAGGCTTTCACGTCTTCGATCTCAAAGTCCGCCAAGAAGCCGACCTTGCCGAAGTTCACCCCCAGCAACGGGATCCGTCGGTCGACCATCGCCCGGGCCTGGCTCAAAAACGTGCCGTCCCCGCCCAGCACCAAGGCCAGGTCTCCCTCGGGCCGCTGGGCCATCTCTTTGCGGGTGGCCCGGGTGTTAAACACCCCCATGACTTGCGCCCGCTCGGCGATCCAGGGCTCGAAGGACTTGAGAGCCTCAATCACCTCGGGTTTGCGGTAATTGGCCAGAAGCAGCACCCGGGGCGTATCTCGCATAGCAGCCAGTCTAACCTTGCGCGGTGCCCGCGGGCCCGTGGGCCTCTCATACAGTTTGACCCCGCCCCCTCCGCCGCCCGATAGAGACCCCACCTCCACGCCACGGGGCGACCTGCTTTCCGCCCTCCACGCCACGAGATTCCCCCGATGCAAGCCCTTGTCTTCGACGGCACCCAGCCGGTTCTGGCCCCCCGCCACCGCGATCCCAAGGCCCCGGCGGGCGAGGCGTTGATTCGCCCGCTGCGGATGGGCATCTGCGCCACCGACCTGGCCCTGTGTCGCGGCTACACCTCGGGCGAATCCGAAACTCCCCCCTTCACCGGTGTGCTGGGCCACGAGTTCGTGGGCGTGGTCGAAGCCACCGGCTCCAAGGCCGACGCCCACTGGATCGGCAAACGGGTGGTGGGCAACATCAACTGCGTCAACGCCGCCTGCGACCTTGTCGAAGCAGGCCTGCGCGACCACGCCCGCGACCGCACGGTGCTGGGCATCCTGGGCCGCGACGGCTGCTTCGCCGAGCGCTTCGTGCTACCGGTCGAAAACCTCTTCGCCGTGCCCGACCACGTGGACGACGACCACGCCGTCTTCGTCGAACCGCTCGCCGCCGCCTTCCAGATCTTGCGCCAACTCACCATCGAAGGCCGCCCCTACATCACCGTGCTGGGCGACGGCCGCTTGGGCCTGTTGGTCGCCCAAGTGGTCAACAGCCTTAACGCCACGGTCCGCGTGGTCGGCAAGCACGAGGCCAAACTGCGTCTGTGTGAAAAATGGGGCATCCGGCACCGGCTCTTGAGCGACGTGGGCCTGCGTCAAGACCAAGACATCGTCATCGACTGCACCGGCTCGGCCCAGGGCATCCAAACCGCCATGGCCATGGTCCGCCCGCGCGGCACCATCGTGATGAAGACCACCACCACCCCCGGCGACGCCCCGGTGGATCTCAGCCCTTTGGTCGTGCACGAGGTCAGCCTCATCGGCTCGCGCTGCGGCCCCTTTCCCGAAGCCCTCCAAGCCCTATCGGCGGGCACCATCGATATTGCCAGCCTCATCAGCAAACGCATGAAGCTCGCCGACGGCGTGCAAGCCCTGCACGAAGCCGCGCGGCCCGGGGCCATGAAGGTCTTGCTCACGCCCTGACCGCCCTCTGCCCACAGGGCCTGCCGCACCCGCAAGCCGCCGCACCGCACCGCCGCGTGGGCCTGTTAATCTCCGTGCCATGTCCACCACCCCACTTTGGGACACCCTGCTCAGTCCAACACGCTGCCCCTCTTCTGTAGATGGCGCCCCGCGGCACGACCCGGGCACCGCCTTTCGCAGCCCCTTCGAAACCGATCACGACCGGGTGGTTTACAGCGCCCCTTTTCGCCGGCTGGCCCGCAAAACCCAAGTCCACCCGCTGGCGCCCAACGACGACATCCACAACCGCCTGACCCACTCGATCGAGGTCGCGGGCGTGGGGCGATCGCTGGCCCGCCGTCTGGGCGCCCACCTCAGCCAGCGCGGCGATATCCCCTCGGGACGCACCGCCGACGACCTGGCCTGGATCGTGCAAGCCGCCTGCCTGGCCCACGACCTGGGCAACCCGCCCTTCGGACACGCCGGCGAATACGCCGTGCGCGAATGGGTCGCCGCCCACGGCCACGAGCTCTTCCACGACGTCGCCGCCGACCACCCGCTGTTCACCGACGACGCCCTGCGGCGCGACTGGGCCCGGTTCGAAGGCAACGCCCAAGGCCTGCGCCTGGCCGCGCGCAGCGACCTGCCCTCTTGCTATCTGCGGCTGACCGACGCCACCCTGGGGGCCCTGGTCAAATACCCCTGGACCGCCGAAGACCCCCGCGCCGCGGCCACGGGCAAGTTCAACGTCTACGCCAGCGAGCGCGACCTCTTCGCGGGCGTGTGGGAACGCCTGGGCCTGGCCCCGGGCGCCCGCCACCCGCTGAGCTTGCTCACCGAAGCCGCCGACGACATCTGCTACCGCGTGATCGACATGGAAGACGCCGTGGCCCTGGGCCTGCTCGACGGCGAGCGCGTGCGCAACGCTTTCAACAACCTGCTGCCCACCGCCCTGCCCCACGCGCCCCTGGGCCAGCTCCGCGCCGCGGCCATGGGCACACTGATGGACGCCTGCTGGCACGTCTTCGAGAACGACTACGCCAACATCATGCAGGGCCAGCGCCTGGGCGATCTCAAATCCGGGATCACCGGCCCGCTGGCCGACGG
>JALZVY010000007.1 GCA_023300125.1 Phycisphaera sp. | reverse complement strand
CGCCGCGATCGCCGCCACCGCCGCGTCCAGCCGCCGAGCCCTGGCTACGCCTTCGGCTCCGGCCCCGGCACCTGAATCCGCCGCCGCCCCCGCATCTCTATCCGCGGCCGAAGCCCCCCATTCGGGGTTGGACGCAGAAGACGAAGATCGCGGTGGGGTGGCAGACACGCCTCTGAGCCTACCGCCGCGCGGCCGTGGCCACGCCAGAACCCGGACAACCCGCGTCGCCCGCGCAACCAACCCCGGCCCAGACGCGGGTTCGGGGCCAATCGCCACGGTTTTGCCCCCGTTAAGCCGATACACCCCCCTTAAGCCGCACCACGGCCCGCCGCCATACGATCTGCGCCCGCCCGACTTGCCGAAACACACCGTGACAGCCGCACCATCCACCCCCAACACCCCGCCCGCCGCAGCCGATGCCGCCGCGGACTCCACCGCTCAATGGACCGCCCCGCGCATCGCCATCGGGCTGGTCTTGGGCCTCTTGGCCATCTGGGCGGGCCTGCGGGCCTGGAGCGACATCCTCTACATCGCCCAGCGCGACGAAGAGGCCAGCCAGGTGTGGCTGGTGCTGCCCATCTTCATCTGGCTGGCCTGGACACGCCGGGCCGCGATCGCCGCCACCAAGCCGCGTTTCTCATGGCTGGGCCCGGTCTTGGTCGCCTTGGGCCTGGGCGGGTCGCTCTACGGCTTCTTGAACCTGCACCAAGCGCTGTGGCACGGCGGCGCGGTGCTGGCCCTGGTCGGGGCCTTCGCCACCGTCGCGGGCAAGCCGCTGATCGTGCGCATGCTTCCGGCGCTCATCGTGCTGGCCTTCTGGGTGCCGGTGCCGGGCATGATCCGCCAGCAGATCGCCATTCCCCTGCAAACCGCCAGCGCCGCGGCCAGCGCCTTTGTGTTCACCCTGATCGGCCTGCCGGTCGAGCGCACCGGCAACATCCTGATTTACAACGGCCAAGAAGTGGCCGTCGCCGAAGCCTGCAACGGCATGCGCATGGTCTTCGCGCTCTTGCTGGTGGCCTACGCCTTTGCCTTCGCCAACCCGCTGCGGCCCGCGGTGCGGGCCCTGGTGCTGGTCTTCAGCCCCGTGGCCGCGGTGTTCTGCAACGTGCTACGCCTGGTGCCCACGGTGATCCTCTACGGCCAAAGCCCCGACAAGTGGGGCCCTTTGTTCCACAACCTCGCGGGCTGGGCCATGCTGCTGGTGGCTTTCGGCGTGCTGATGGGCAGCGTGCGCCTGCTGCAATGGGCCGAGGTTCCGGTCATGCAAGAAGAGCGCAAGCCCCGCCCCCTCTCGCCGGTCGCGGGCACCCCGCCGGTGCACCGCGCCGCGGTGCAGCGCGGCGCGGTGGCCGCGGCGCTGGCCATGCTGGTCGCCGCGGGGCTTTGGACCCAGAGCTACCCCACCGCCGCCAGCGCCACCGATTACCACGACCGCGTGCTCAAGCTCGCCGGCGACGCCCCCAAGCACTTCGGCCCCTGGACCGGCACCCCCAACGACATCCCGGCCTCGGCCGTCGAGCTGCTTCGCCCCAACGCCACGGTGTCGCGCAACTTTGTCGACCAAGCGGGCGGACGCAGCGGGCAGTTTTTGGTCATTCAGTGCCGCGACGCCCGCGACCTCGCGGGCCACTGGCCACCCAACTGCTACCCCTCCAGCGGCTACACCGAAACCGGCCGCACCCTGACCCAGTGGCAGGCCCCGGGCCTGCCACCGATCAGCGGCATGAACTACCGCTTTGAGCGGGCCAGCATCCACGGCACCCTGACGCTGGTGGTCGATAATTTCCTGATCCTTCCCGGAACAGGCTTCGTCCCCAACATGGCCGCGGTCCGGCAAGCCGGCGACGACCCGCAGCGCCGCCACTTCGGCGCCGCCCAAGTCCAAGTCGTCACCCGTGCAGGGCTGACCGAAGACCAACGGCAAGCGATTTTCGCCGAAGTACTCGCCCCGCACGCCGAACTCTTGAATACCATCGCGTTCCCCCCCGCGCTGGACGACAACGCCACCGCCGCCGCCGAACAATAACCCGCCGGCCCCTCCCCAACCCGCTCCCGCCCTCCCCGATCAGAAGGCTCCTTCATGTCGCTCACCCGCCAGCAGCGCCGCCAGCGCCGCCGCACACGCCTGACCCTGCTCGCCTCGGCCCTGGTCGTGGGCGTCGCGGGCATCGCCGCGCTCTACTACATCCAAACCCAGCGCCAGAAGGCCCAGTTGCTGGACACCGCTCCGCGCGACGCGGCGATTGCCATGGTGCAGCGCGGTGAATACCAGCAAGCCCTGGACGCCTTTGAGCCCTACATCGCAACAGGCCAAACCCCCGCCCCCGCCCTGATGGCCTGGGCCGAGGCACGCATGAAGGTGCCCCTGCCCGACGGCGCCCAAGTGGGCCAAGCGGTCAACGCCCTGCGCTCCGTGCTGCGCCAAAACCCCCACGACCAACCCGCCGCCCTCCAAATGCTGGGCATCCTGTCGCGCTACCCCACCGGCGTTGAAAACGAGATCATCAACCTCGCCGACCGCGTGCTACAGCAAGAATCCGACAACGCCGACGCCCATCGGGCCCGGGCCCTGGGGCTGGCCTCGCACAAGCGCTACGCCGAGGCCATCCAGACCCTGGACACCTACCTGTTCCAGCATCCCGAAGACCTTCAGATGCAGCGTCTCATGCTCGACATGATGCGCGGCGACAAGCAACCCGACACCACGGTGATCGCCCGCGCCCAGCGCATGAAGCAAGCCACCGCCGACCCGGCCCAGGCCAACCTGGTGCTGGCCCACGCCCACCTGGTCACCGGCAACCGCGGCGCCGCCCGCCCCCTGCTGGCCGCCGCGGTGGAGCATTCCCCCAGCGATGCCGTCTTGGCCATGCAAGCCGTGCAGATGCTCGACGCCGCAGGCATCCACACCGCGGTGCTGCCCTACCTCGAGCGCTGCCTGACCTCCGAAGGCACCTCCGCGCAATCGCCTGAACTCATCACCGAACTGGTGCTGCGCCGCTTCGAATCCGGCCGTATCCAATCCGCCTTGGATCTGCTGACCCAAGGCGGCGCCGTTCAATCCCTGTACATCAGCTGCATCGAAGCAATCGCCCTGCACAGCACCGGTCAACACGACACCTACACCCAGCGCATCCGCACCCTCGTCGAACACCCGGCCAACCGCTACCGCGCCGCGGGCGCCGTGCTCAGCGCCGCCCTGCCCGCGGGCGGGGGCACCCCCGATTCCCAATCTGTCATCGACGCCGCCCAAGGCCTCGAAGAGTACGCCGTGCGGGTGGCCTACCTCGACGCCATCGTTGCCGAAGCCCGCCAGCGGCGGGGCCAAAACACCGAAGCCGAAGCCGCCTTCCGCGCCGCGCTCCAGCAGCGTCCGGCCTGGGCCAGCCCCTGTCTGGGACTCGCGGGCTTGTTTCTGAACACCGGCGACATCGACCAGGCCTACCGCTTTGCCGTGGCCGCAGGCGAACGCGAAGGCCGCACCCTGCGGGTGGCGGTGATGACCGCCCGCGCCGCAGGCGAACGCGTCGGCACCCTCACCCCCCCCCAGCTCGCCGAGTTGAGCCAACTCATCGACAGCGTGCAAACCACCCAGCCCGGCGAGCCCACCACCTCCGTGCTGCGCGTCGACGTGCTGGCGCTGCAAGGCAACACCGACCAAGCCTCCCAGGCCGCCCGCACCGCCATCCAGGCCAACCCCCCACTCAACGAAAACGCCATGCTGCGGCTGGGCGCGATCGCGCGTCGCCACAACCTTGACGCGGTCAACGATCTGGAAGACGCGTATCTCAAGCGCTTTGGCCAGACCCCCCGCATCGCCATGACCCGCGCTGCCGAGGCCGGCAACGCCGAACAGGCCGTGGCTGCTTTCGACGCCGCGGTGCCCCAAGACGCCGGCCCCGAGTGGCGTGTCAACCGCGCCATGCTCTACGAACGCGTGGGCCACGCCGACGCCCTGAGCCGCTGGGCCCAGGCCGCCGACAGCGCCCCAGACGACGCCCGCGTACAAGCCCGCGTGCTGGCCAGCCCCGTAACTTGGACCGACCGCGCCCTGGCCAACCGCACCATCAAACGGCTCAAAGCCGCCGACCCCGACGGCCTGGCCTGGCGCACCGAACGCTCGCGCTACCTGCTGACCGACCCGCAGCTCCAGGACGACCCGGTTGCCGCGGCCAAGGCCGTAGAACAACTGCTCGCCTCGGCCACCGACCTGAATGCCACGCCCCTGAACGTGCTGGTCATGCAAGCCACCGCCCGCCGCCTGCAGGGCGATTCGGGCGGCGCCTCGCGACTGCTCGAAAGCGCCGTGCTGCAAAACCCCGACGACCCGAGCCTTCAGATCGAGCTATCCCAAACACTCTTCAGCGCCGGCGACCGCGACCGAGCCCTAGACGTCGCCCGACACGTGGCCCAGCAAAACAATCTCACCGTCGCGTCGCGGCGCAAAATCGCACGCCTACTCAACCAACTGGGCGACCCCATCGCCGCCGCCCAAGTCATCAACACCCTGCGTACCGCGGGCCAAGCCAACCCCGCCGACCTGCGGGCACTGGCCCAGCTCTACCGCAAGCAGCAGCGCAGCAACGACGCCGCAGCCCTGGTGCCCGAACTGCTCGCCAGCCTCGACTCCCCGGGCAACACCCCCCCCGAAGCCCAAGCCGACCTGGTGGTCTTCGCCGCCAACGTCTACAACGACGCGGGCAGCCCCGCCCAGGCCGCCTCGGTCCTGGCCCGCCTAGACCAGCTGGGCCTCAGCGAAAACCGGCTGCTGACCCGACGCGCCGCGTACGCCGCATCGCGCGGCCAGCTCGATGAAGCCGCCGCAGGCTTCACCGCCGCCGCCCAAGCCGATCCCTCCAACCCCGCGGGTTGGCGCAACCTCATCGAATTCATGCTGCGCTCCGGCCAACGTGCCGCGGCCCTGCAGGCAGCCAAGAGCGCCGCAACAGCGGGCGGTGTCACACCCGGGATCACCGCACTGGCCGCCCAGTCCGCCCTCATCGAGCGTCTGCCCGACACCCCCAATCTCGTGCCGCTGTACAGCACCTTGGTGAACCTCGACGACGCCCGCGACGCAGCAGTCCAAGCCCTGCAGGTGCTCGACCGCCACCGCGCGGGCCAAGCCGAATCCCGCGCCACCGACCTGGCCCGCCTGGCCGACCAGCACCCGCACGTTGAAGCCCTCGAACTGCTCACCATCCACGCCGAACGCGACGCGGGCCGCCCCGCGGCCGCCTTGGACCGCGCCACCGCCGCGGCCGACCGCTTCCCGCGGTCCGCAGACATGGCCCAAGCCCTGGCCGAAGGCCACGCCCAGCGCCGCAACTGGACGCAGACCCTCATCGCCACCGACACCTGGCGCTCACGCGTGTCCGGCGGCAGCCTCGCCGCGGACACCCTCGCCGCCCAGGCCCACCGCCAGCTGGACCGCGCCGACCACGCCCTTCAGGTTCTCGCACCCTACCGCGAGCGCATCCTCGACCAGCCCGAGAGCACCCCGGTGCTCACCCGCCAGTACGCGATCCTCCTGGCCATCGCCGGCCGCGTACAAGAAGCCCGCAGCCTGCTTCAACCGCTGCTGACCGCCGACAACAGCGGCACCTACTGGCGCATGTCCTGGCTCGACGTCGCCACCCAAGGCATCCGCCAAACCCGCGACGCCGGGGCCTGGCTCCAGCAAGTCGAAGACGTGCTGGACGAAAGCCAGCTGGCCGAGCGCAGCGCCATCGCCCAGGCCTGGTGGGCGCTGGGCCGCCGCGACGACCACGCGCCATACCTCCAGCGTGCCCGCACCCGCCTAGACACGCTCGCCGCCGACCCCGATGCCAACGCCGACGTGTGGTTCTTCCTGGGCACCATCGCCGAGCACGACGGCCAGCAGGCCGTCGCCGCCGAGCGCTACCGCAAGGCCTTGGAGCTCGCCCCCCAAGCCACCAACGTCCGCAACAACCTGGCCATGGTGCTGGCCAGCGCCCCCAACGCCAGCGCCAGCCAAATCGAAGAAGCCCTCGCCCTGGCCAACGCCATCACCCGCGAGCGCCCCGACGAGCCCAACTTCCTGGATACCAAAGCTGCGGTGCTGCGGATCGCCGGCCAGCACGACCAAGCCCTGGCCGCCATCGGCCAAGCCATCGAGCTAGACCCAGGCAACCCCGACTGGCGCCGCCGCGAGGATCAGATCCTCAATGACAAGGTGCGTCAGTAAACCGTTGGTCTTATGCCAGCAGCAGGCCACAAGCACCTGTTAAAGCACTCGGCAAGACGCAAGCGTTCACGTGTCAACACACGTGAACGCTTGCGTCTTTTCAGCGTAAATCTGCCACCGCCTACAACACATCCTTGACCATCGTCATCACATGGCACGCGCTGCCGACGATCACACACACGTGCCACACCGCGTGGTTGTACGGCATACGGTTCCAAAGAAAGAAGCCCACCCCCCCGGTGTAAGCCAGCCCGCCCGCGACCAGCCATCCCAGCCCCGCGGTGCTCAGCGCCGGGATCATCACCGGCCCGGCAATCAACGCCAGCCAACCCATCGTCAACGTCAAGCCCAACTGCGTCCAGCCAAAGCGGTCGAAGCAGCAGAACTTCAACGTCAGCCCCACCGCCGCCATCGCCCACACCGCACCAAACAGCACCCACCCCCAGGCCCCGCCCAAGGCCACCAGCATCAGCGGCGTGTAAGTGCCCGCGATCAATAAAAAAACCGCCGCGTGATCGCAACGACGCAGCACGTGCTTCAGCCGCGGCTGCCGGGCCACGTGATACGCCGTCGAGATCGCGTAGACCGCCACCAGCGTGATACCAAACACCCCCAGCGTCGCGATGCGCCACGGATCCCCGCTGCGCGCCGCGGCCATCAACAGCGCCGCGGTCGCCACCACCGCCAGCACCGCACCCATCCCGTGGGTCAGCACGTTGGCCTTCTCTTCGCCGCGTGTGCACACCGCCACGCCGTTGGGCCCACCGGCCACCGGAGTGGCCGACAAGACAGACCCCGAGGGCAAAGCATCAGTCACCAAAGGCTTCATCGCACTCACTTTGTTGCGTACTCACCGCGTCCCCCCCACGCCCACGCGCGAGCCTCATGAGGCTCTAGCCTAGCGCCCAGCGGCCAAGCCCGCTAGCAGACCCACGCCCCGCGACGCATACTGACCCCATGCAATCCCCCCCCCACCGCCTCGGCCTGGCTCTGCTCACCTGCCTAGCCCTTTTAACCGCCGCGTGCCAAACAACCTCAACCAACCCCGGCGGGGCCGCCGCCGCGGCCCACGAGCAGCAACACCGCCGGGCCATCGACGAAATTCAGCAGGCCGCAGCCAACCCCGACCCCCAGTTGCGGATGCGTGCCATCGAGGCCACCCAACACCTGCACGCACACGCCCCGACGCTGGTGGCCCAAGCGGTGCAAGACCCCCACCCGGCGGTGCGCTACGCCGCCTGGGTCACCGCGGGCCGCCTGCGCGTCACCGAACTCGAAGCCCCCGCCCGCGCCGCGGCGCAGAATGCCGACGAAACCGATTTTGTCCGCGCCGCCGCCGCCTTCGCCGCAGCCCAAATGATCCGCCCCGCCGACCCCGACGCGCCCCCACCCGTCGTGCCCGCCGGGGTCGACCTGGGCCCCCTGGCAGGCCTGCTGTGGTCCGAGCGTGCGGGCATGCGGGCCAACGCCGCGGTGCTGCTGGGAGAAACCGGATCCCCCTCGGCCCGGCCCATGCTCCGCGACGCCGCCAAGCGTCCCACCCCCCGGGCTGCACGCACCGACCAAACCCTGCTCGAACTTCAGATCAGCGAAGCCCTGGTCAAGCTCGGCGAGGAAGACCAGCTCAAAGCCCTGCGTCTGGCGGCCTATTCCAAAGACGACGAAGTCCGCGTGCTCGCCGTGCTCATGCTCGGGCGGCTGGACGACCAAACCATGGAAGGCGCCCTTTTGGGATTCCTCAAACAAGACCCCCAAGAACTCCGGCTCGCCGCCGCCCAAGCCCTGGGCCACATGGGCTGGCCCGACGGCCTGCCCGCCGCCCTCAAGGGCGCCACCTCAGATCTCGAACGCATCCGGGCCCAATCCGCCCTGGCCTTGGGCCGGGCGATGACTGCGATCCCCGCCACCGACAGCGTCCACGACACCCAGGCCCGCGTGGCCGCCTACACCGCCCTCGACCGCCTGTTAAGCGACCCCGCCGCCTCCGTGCGGCTCTCCGCCGCCGCCGCGGTGCTTGAACCCGCCCCGTAAAGGCCCCCCCCACGCCCGGCAGGTGGGCACAAAAAAGGCCACACGTCCGAGAAGCAATCCGAATTGGTTGACAATAACCGCCCGTTGCGGTGTAATTTGAAGCCCCCGGTGTCCCACCGGACTCTCCCGGCGTACCCCCTACGCCACTGACCCTCACACGCTCCAACGCTAGGATCCGACCTTGAGCCCACTGACCAAAGCCTTCGTCGTGCTGGTGACCGTCCTATCCATCCTGCTGGTGGCCCTCGTGGTCCCCTTCGTGGCCAAGACCGGCACACTCACCAACGACATCAGCACTCTGCAAGCCCAAGTCCAAGTGGCTGAAGCCGCCGCCACCAGCGCCAAGGCCGAGAAAGCCCTGCTGCTCGCCGCACAAAGCGGCGGCAACGCCGATCTCGAAGCCGCAGTCAACACCCTCCGCAGCGAAAACCTGCGGATCGCCCAGCAACTGGCCGCCTCCAACGCCAGCCAGTTACAGGCCTCCAACGAACTGGCCAAAGCCAGTGCCACCAAGACCATCATGGCCCAGAGCAGCGACCGGCTCACCGAGCTGGTGCAAAACCGCACCCAGGCCCTGACCACCGCCCAAGGCGAACTGGTCACCGTCAAGACCCAGAACGCCCAGCTCATCCAGCAGAACAACGAGCTCGACGCCCAGGTCAACACCCTCACCGCCAGCCTCCGCCTCATGAAGGAACGCCTCGCCGGTGCGCTCGACAGCGCCTCGGCCTCGGCCTACAACGGCACCGGCTCGGCCCGTGTGGTGGACAACAGCAAGACCGTTCGCGGCAACGTAAGTGACGTCGAGTCCACCAACGGCATCACCCTCATCCAGATCAACGTGGGCTCCAACGACGGCCTGCAGCCTGGCAGCAAGGTGCTGATCTACCGCGGCAGCGACATCTACATCGCCACCGCCGTCATCGACACCGTTGACGGCAACATCAGCGTCGCCCGGGTCAACCAAGCCAACGACAACATCCGTGCAGGCGACTCGGTGCTCGCCGGCGTCAGCTTCTGATTCAGCCTGCCGCCCGCCGCCCCAGCCTTCCTTAGCCTTTTCAAAAACGGATTCCGCCATGCCCGAGAACAACGTCTACACCGTCTTGGCACTCTCATCGGCTGTCGCCTTGGCCATCGCCGTGGGTTACACCTGGTTCCGCTTCAGCGAAGTATTTGGCACCTGGAACCCTTTGGGCTAAACCCCGTCGCCGCGAGCGGCCAGCCCATCTGCCGTCCACAAACCTCGCCCGCGGCCACACGCCGCGGGCGTTTTTATTCAACCCGTGGCCCACGCAAGCCCGCCACATCGATGGCACGCAAGCCTCCGCGGGGCTTCAAGACCCCATTGCATCGGCCCCAAGCCTCAAAGCTCTGGCCAACAAGGCCTTGTCGGCCACGCCTCACCGAATCCACGCACACCCTCCGCCACCCGGCGCCTGGTTGTCGTAAACTGCCTGTTTCCCCCCGGAGCCGCCCGCTTTGTTCCTCGATCACTTTCTCAGCCTGTTCAGCGTCGATATGGGTATCGACTTGGGTACCTGCAACACGCTGGTGTGCGTCCGCGGCGAAGGCATCGTCCTCAACGAGCCCTCGGTGGTCGCGGTCAAGCGCGGCACCAACCAAGTCCTGCAAAACGGCAACGCCGTGGGCTGGGTCGCCAAAGAGATGCTGGGCAAAACCCCCGGCAGCATCACCGCCATCCGACCGCTCAAAGACGGGGTGATCTCCGACTTCGAGATCACCGAAGCGATGCTCAGTTACTTCATCCGCAAGGTCAACGGCAAGCGCCCCTTCGTCAAGCCCCGCGTGGTCATCGCCGTGCCCTCGGGCATCACCGCGGTTGAAAAACGCGCCGTGCTCGACAGCGCCGAACGCGCCGGCGCCCGCCGCGTCTACCTCGTCGAAGAACCCATGGCCGCGGGCATCGGCGCCCAGCTTCCCATCGTCGAAGCCACCGCCAGCATGATCGTGGACATCGGCGGCGGCACCACCGAAGTGGCCATCATGTCGCTGGCCGACATCGCGCAATGTGAATCGGTGCGGGTCGCGGGCGACGACCTGGACGAAGCCATCATCAACCACATGAAGAAGGCCTACAACTTGATGATCGGCGAGCAAACCGCCGAGAAAATCAAGATCCAGATCGGCTCGGCCGCGCCCGACGGCGAAGAGTCCAGCATGGAAGTCCGCGGCCGCGACATGATCAGCGGCCTGCCGCGCAAAACCGTCATCACCAGCGAAGAAATCCGCGAAGCGTTGCAAGAACCGCTCAGCGCCATCATCGAAACCGTCACGCGAACCCTAGAACGCTGCGAGCCCGAGCTCGCCGCCGACCTGGTGGACAACGGCATCGTGCTCGCCGGCGGCGGCGCGCTCTTGCGCGGCATCGACGTGGTGATCAGCAACGCCACAGGCCTGGACTCGCGCATCGCCGAAGACCCGCTGACCTGCGTGGCCCGTGGCACCGCCATCTACCTCGAACACCTCGAGGAATGGAAGGCGACCATGGAAAACGACATGGACGACTGACCGACGTCTTCGGGTCGTCAACACGCGGAAGGGCGATCAAGCGTCACCGTCCCCCCTGATATCAGGCACACCGCGAAGCACCCATGGCCGGCCCGCTCATCACCGCCCCGCGCATCCTCGGCGCCGCTGCCCTGCTTCTGCTGATCAACAGCCAGCTTCCCGTGCGCTACGGCGGCAAGGTGGGCGCCGTGCTCCGCCCGGTGGCCGACACCCTGGCCCTGCCGCTGCGCGAACCGGTCTTCCGCATCGCCCGCCGGCTCAACCGCCCCGACGTCTCACCCCACAACGCCTCGCTCACCGACCCCACCCAGGCCACCCGCGATCAGCTGATCCAGGCCTACGACCACCTCTTGGTCGAGCTGGGCCAGCTGCGGCAACACAACGCCGAGCTGCAACGCAAACTCCAAATCACCCAGGGCTACAAAGATCAAGGCCGGCCCCTGCCCCCGCGCCGGCGCCCCGTCGCCAGCGTCAACGCCTTCACCGACACCGGCACCCGCCACGTCATCTCCATCAACCTGGGCAGCAACCAAGGCCTCGCCGCGGGGCAAACCGTGCTCTACGGCACCAACCTCGTGGGCCGCGTGATCGAGCCCGTGGGCCCGGTCAGCGCCGACGTCGCCCTGGTCACCGGCCAAGAAGTGGGCTTCCACGTCGAAATCACCCCCGCCCCCGACACCACCTCAAACCACGTGGGCGCCCCGCTGCCGGGCCTGGAACACCTGAGGGTCACCCCCGACCCTGACACCGGCGTCTTCACCGCCGAAGTCCGCCACGACACCGCCCCGCCGGTGGGCGCCCAGGCCCGCCTTGCCGACGAGATCCACTTCCGCGACGCCCGGGCCCACCTGCTGGGCCGCGTCACCCACGTCCGTCCCTTCCCCGACGACCCCGAACTGCTCATGCAAATCGTCATCCGCCCCACCTTGGACCTGCGCTTCCTCAACGAAGTCGTCGTCTTGGTTCCGCCCAAGGCCGCAAGCCCCAATGAGTGAAGCATGTCCAAGTGAAGCAGCGCCTCGGGCGCGCACCGCCGCCTTTTAGCGTCCACTTTCAAAGCCCCGACTTCGAATTCCGCACGTCGCACTTCCAACCCCATGAACTGGCTCGCCTTCATCGCCGCTGCTTACCTCAGCTACGCCCTGCAAGGCGGGCTCGCGCCCCTGTGGACACTCAACGGCGTCACCCCCAACCTGCTGCTGGTGCTCATGATTTTCGTGGGCCTGCACGCCCCGCGCTCGGTCACCCTGGTCGCCGCGATGATCCTGGGCCTGCTTATGGACCTTCGCCCCGGCCCGCTGGCCAGCGGCGGCGCGTTGGTGGGGCCCCACGCCCTGGGCTTTTTGATCGGCGGCTACGCCACCTTGCAGCTGCGCAACATGCTGGTCCGCGGCTCGGTCATCACCCTGGTCCTGCTCACCTTCATCGTCGGCAGCTTCACCGCCCTCACCGAGGTGCTGCTCTACTCCCTGCGCGGCCTGCCCATGCTCGCGGGTGAACCCATGCCCTGGCGTGCCCTGCCCCAGCTGCTGGTCCGCGGCCAAGGCATTTTCTACACCGCCGTGCTCGCCGTACCCCTGGGGCTGCTGCTCAACCTCAGCCTCAAGACCTGGGGCTTCACCGCCCGATCCCGCGGCGAAAAGATTTTCTAGCACGCCCACGGGCGCCCCGTCCATCCCTAAAAAAGCGCCCTCAAGACCTCAAAAGGGCTTTTTTTGCGCGCCGCGGAATAGCCGCCGCCCCCCACGGGTTTACCCCTGGACAGGGATCCGCACCCCGCCCGCCTCAGGGCCCAACCCCGGAAGCTCCCCATGAACCCTCTCCGCTTCGCCCCCGCACCTCTTTTGGCTGGCGCCCTGGCGCTCGCCACCCTCAGCCCGTGGTCGCCCCTGGGCCTGTCCGCGGCCCCCGCCGACGCCCAGAGCCGCGTGAGAACAAACGCGAGCATCAACATCAACCTCGGCAAAGGCCACAGCTTGAGCTTCGGCCATCGCGGCAGCAGCTTCCACGGCTTCAGCCGCAACCGCCGAACATCCTTCGGACACGGCTTCAACCGCTCTTCGCACCGCTCCTTTGGGCGGTCGAACTCCCGTCGCTCCTTCAGCCGAAACGGTTTCCGCACCGGGTCCCACCGCTCATTCCGCAGCAACCTGCACCTGCCCCACGCGGTGGTCATCGAGCCGCGTTACGCCGCTCCCGCTTACACCCCCGCCCCGGGCCACCACGACTACCCCGCCGCCGCGGGCCCCACCGCCAACGACGCCTGGGCCCACCTCAGCGCCGGCCGCAGCGCCCAAGCCCAGCAAATCTTCGGCCTCTTGGCCGGCACCCATCCCACCCACGCCGCCCCCAAGGCGGGCTACGGCATCGCCGCCCTGCTCCGCGGCGAATACGCCAACGCCGAGCGTGCCTTGCTCCGCGCCCACCAGGCCGACCCGGGCATCTGGCAAACCCTTCGCCAACAACCCCAAGCCCGCGCCGCCGCCCTGGACCTGCTCCAACAGCCAGAGGTTCAGCACTCCGAAACCCTCCGCACCGCCATGTCGCTCATCGCCAAAGCCCCGCGGTCAACCGCGGCCCAGCACGACTACGGCATCGGCTCCACCGAGCACTAACGCGTAGGCCCACACGCCTCCCACCCCACCCCGGAGCCGCGCCCTTGCCGCGCAGCGACGGGGTTTTTGCTACGCCCCGCAACGCGGTATCGTCGTCTTCTCTCTTTCGCTCTGCGTCCACCGAAACGCCCGCCATGCCACAACCCACCGCACGCCCCCACGCCCTGACTTCTACGCTGGCCGCCGCCGCGGTGGCGCTGCTGATGACCGGCTGCTCCGTCCCGCCCGACCCGGTGTCCGACGCCTCCAGCCCCCCGCCCGAAGCCCCGGCGGCGCACACCGATCCCGCCGTCGACAGCGCCACCCCGGCAGACCTCGACTCAACCGTCACAGATCGGAAGA
>JALZVY010000006.1 GCA_023300125.1 Phycisphaera sp. | reverse complement strand
GTGGTTGAGATCATTGATGACGGCCGCGGGATCGATCCTCAGCGGGTGGGCCGCAAGGCCGTGGAGAAGGGCCTGATCACCGCTGAAGAAATGGCGTCGATGCCCGACAACAACCTGGTTCGCCTGGTGTTTGCCCCGGGCTTCTCGACCGCTTTGGAGGTCAGCAGCCTCTCGGGGCGTGGTGTGGGCATGGACGTAGTGAACACGAACATCACCAAACTGGGTGGGGTGATTGATATCGCCTCGGTGCTTGGCGAGGGAACCACGGTGAGCTTCCGCATCCCGCTGACCCTGGCGATCATGCAGGCCATGATGACCGAGGTCGGAGACGCTGCATACGCCATCCCGCTGACCAACATCGTCGAGATCGTGCAGCCCGAAGGCGACGCCCTGGCCACCGTGCGTGGTGTCAACGTGTTGCGTTTGCGTGACGAGGTGATCCCTCTGGTGGATCTCTCCGAACGGCTCGACAACGTCACGCCCACCGATCCGCTGCCCTACGCGGTGGTGGTGGGGCTGGGGGACCGGCGTGCAGCCCTTCAGGTGGCGGGTTTGATCGGCCAGCAAGAAATTGTGATCAAGCCGTTGGACCCGATGTTCGAAAACAGTAAAGAGGTCAGCGGAGCCACCGTCCGAGAGGACGGGGGAGTCAGCCTGATCTTGGACGTCGCGTCGCTGCTCGATAGCTCGCGGTCTGGCCCCCGATTGGCCGCCTAAAGGGTCTGACAGAAATCTTCGTTTTTCACGTTCCGCTCCGATTCCTGCCTTCGATTGCATTGCTCATGGATCAAACCACCCTTGACATGCTGGCCCTGACACTGAGTCAGGCCGTCACCGACGTCTGCTCCATGATGTTGGGTGAGGACGTCACCGTCGGCACCCCCGATGTTGCCGGACGTGTCCCAGACCATGCCGGTGACGGCGTGCGTGGCAGCATCGATATCACTGGTGACTTCACCGGTGAGGCGTCGATCCACCTGCCGACCGCGACTGCGATCAAACTGGTGTCCGCCTTTGTGGGTGTCGATATCAAGCCCGATGACGAGGCTTTTGTCGATGCCATCGGCGAGTTGGCAAACATGGTGGTGGGATCGGCCAAGGCCAATTTTGAAGGCCTTAACTGCTCGATCTCCTGCCCGACGGTCCGTCTGATTGTTGAGGCGTCGGAAAGCTATCCGCCGCCGCACCTCCGCTTGCCGGTCACCGGCGAATCCGGCGACTTCGCGATCGAAGTCTTGCTCGCTGCCTAAGCTTTGTTTTCGCCCTGCAGCGTTACCCTTAATCAACCACCACCGCTTCCAGATTTTGAGAAGGAAAATACGATGAAAGCCCTGGTCGTCGACGACTCTAAAACCATCCGAACCATTATGCAGCGCAGCCTGGCCCCGCTGGGTTTTGATGAGATCGTCGAAGCTGAAGACGGACAACAGGCCTTGGACCGTTGTGGAGAAGGTCAGCCCGACCTCATCACGCTGGACTGGAACATGCCGGTGATGAACGGCATCGAGTTCCTCAAGGCCTATCGAGCCCAAGGCCACAAGACTCCGATCCTGATGGTCACCACCGAAGCCGAGAAATCGCGTGTGGTCGAAGCCATCAAAGCGGGCGTCAACCACTATCTCATCAAGCCATTCACGCCGGCTCAGCTCAAAGAGCGGATCGAAGAAACGCTGCAGCGGGCGGCTTAAACCGCAGGGACGGGCCGCCGCGCTTGCCCGACGCCGTGTGAACGGCGGGGGGAGCGGCCGGCATGTGGGCTCCAAGGCCCGTCATTCAAGAAAGTGAATGTTAAAAACCCTGGCTTGATCGCCAGGGTTTTTTCGTTGCGTCTTGTCCTGCGGCTTGGCGTGCGTGGGTCTGTACGCCAAAGGCTCTAGGCCGAGGAGCGATAGACCGTGTCGTCGAGTAGTGTTGCTTCGGGTGCGGAACCGTCGTCGGAAAAATCTTCGGGTGCTTTCTGCTCGTCGACTGAGTTGGAGATCAGCGGTTGAATGTCGCCGGTGCTGTCTTGGGCGGTCATCACGCCCTGGTCATCCAGGCGGATGACAAGGGGGCCCATCATGTCGGTGTCGCAGGTCCAGGTTGCGTCGGTGCCGTCGAAGGCGACCGTGACCCCGGCGTGAAGCACGGTGTTGACGGTGAGCGAGACCCCCGCAGGGGCGTCGCCGCCGCCGAAACGTTCGTGGGCGAGGGTGGTGAGCGCTTCCAGCCGCTGGATCGCGGCTTCATGGTCGGGCATGTCGAACATCGCCAGCGTCATCTCCTCGCGTTCACTGTGATTGAACTGGCTGGAGTCTTCTTCGAGCAGGGCGATGCGTTGCTGCAGCGACGTGATGGCGGTTTGTTCTTCGGCGAGGACCTTGAGGGCGGCTGAGAGTTTCTCCATCGGGCCTTGGGATGCGCAGAGGGTGATGGAGGTGGGCGCCCCATCGCGGCTGCCCAAGGTGCCGGCGGTGGGTTGGCCGTGGGCTCTAATCGATCCGCCGGCAATGGTGGCGCCGTCGGCGTTCAGACTGCCGCTGATGTCCAGTTCGCAGTCTGAGAGCTGCTGGGTGACGGTCAAGTCGCCCTCAAAGGCGGCGGTGAGGCCGGCTGCTTTGGCGATGCTCAGGGGCCCGCTAAAGACGTTTTCTTGGGTTTGGGTGGGGCTTGACATGCTTGTGTGCCGCGGGGTTGACGTTGGGGCAGGGTGGCGCATCCACGGCCCGTCAGGGCTGCCACAAGTGACGTCAACTGCTTTAAGTCTTGCTATCGGTTGGTGGGTGCGTCGGGAACAATCCGGGGGGCTGAAATCGCGGGTTTTGGCTCGTTTGCAGGGCTCAGAAGGGGGGTGCGGCTCCTGAGGGGTGGGTGGTGCGGCAAGCGGCATGAATTCGCTGCTGCGGGGATGTCGGGCGTGCTATCGTCTGGGGCGTTCCTTAGCCCTACCAAATCCCGCTTATTTCGTCTGAAAGGCCGTTTATGAGTTCCGAAACCTCCGAAAACCGCATTTCGCAAGCCCCGTATCTTCGCCGTAAACACAGTGAGGGCACGGACTACAGCGCTTATTTGGATTCGGGTAAGCCGGATCAGAAGGCCGCTTGGCAGGCCATCGGGGCCCAGTTGTCCCTGAATGCCGACCAGAAACAGCTGCTGGCCGGCTTTACACGCGAAATCCAGGTGCTGGTGGTCAGCGGCATCTGGTGCGGGGACTGCGTGCGCCAGGGCCCCATGATTCAGGCCGTCGCCGACGCGACGAATCAGAAGGTGAAGGTCCGCTGGCTCGACCGGGACGAGCACATGGACCTACAGCAGCAGATCACTGTCAACGCGGGAAACCGCGTGCCGGTGGTGATTTTTGCCGCCGAGGATTTCGAGCTGGTCGGCTACGCCGGGGACAAGCTGCTCAGCCGCTACCGCGTGGCCGCTAAGCAGGCCCTGGGGGCCAACTGCCCGCTGCCTGGAGCCGCGGTGCCCCAAGAAGATCTGGACGCCGAAGTGCAGGACTGGATCGACGAATTCGAGCGGGTCCACCTGCTGCTGCGGCTTAGCGGCCGCTTGCGGCAGCGGCACGGCGACTGAATCGGTCGCCGGGGGCGCCCTGGGCGCATGGGCCCCAGGGCAGGCGATGAACGGATTTCACGCCGTAGCCTGGGGGCTGATGCGGGCATTTTTCCGCTGTGTGCTCATGACGAAAGGCGGGCCACGCGGTTCCTGATGGTTGCAACCCCCGTTTTGGCGGTGGATTGCGTACAAGCATGGCGATGGATACACTTTCGCCTCAATCCTTGGACCCAAGCCGAACATGAGGCTCGCCTGCGGTCTCCGAGACCGGCTTCTTTTTTTGTTCGGGCGAGCGGCATCGATCGCCCTCGTGACTCATCAACCCCGTTTACCGGAGCCCTCAGGTGGCCAAATCTGTTAAGAAGCCCGCCGCGAAGAAGAAGGCACCGGCGAAGAAGAAGGCTGTTTCTAAAAAGAAGCCCGTGGCCAAGAAGAAGGCCACGGTGAAGAAGAAGGCTGCGCCCAAGAAAAAGGCTGCGGTGAAGAAGAAGGCTGCGCCCAAGAAAAAGGCTGCGGTGAAGGAGAAGGCTGCGCCCAAGAAAAAAGCCGCGGTGAAGAAGAGGGGGGCGCCCAAGAAAAAAGCCGCGGTGAAGAAGAAGGCTGCACCCAAGAAAAAGGCCGTGGTCAAGAAGTCGCCGGTCAAGAAGAAGGCGGCTGCCGTGAAGAAGGTGGCGAGCAAGAAGAAGCCCGCTGCCGCGGTCCCCGCGCCTGCACCTGTGGTGAAGAAGAAAAAACGCACCGCGCCGACGATCATCACCAAGCGTGTGGTGGCCCCACGCCCCAAGCCCAAGATCGTCAAAGGCCCGCCCACCAAGTTTGTGCCGCCCAAGGTGCCTTATGCTTCGCTGGACGTTGCGCCGGTGCGCTCCACCGTGCTGGACCGCGAAGAACTGCCGACCACCAAGCAGCTTAAAAAGGTGAAGTCTGGGTTGACCCGCAAAGACCTCAACGCGTTCAGAGCGTTGCTGTTGGAGCGCCGGGCGGAAATCATCGGCGACGTGGCGGGCCTGGAAGCGGCTCGCAGTGAAAGTTCGGGTGACTTGTCCAATGTGCCTTTGCACATGGCCGACGTGGGCAGCGACAACTACGAGCAAGAGTTCACACTGGGCCTGATGGAAAGCGAACGCAACACCGTGGTCGAGATCGACGAGGCGCTGCAGCGCATCGAGGATGGAATCTACGGGGTTTGCATGATCTCGGCCGAGCCCATCAGTCGTCCACGACTGGAAGCCAAGCCTTGGGCCAAGTACTCCATCGAGGTTGCTCGCGAGCGCGAACGCCGCGGGATGTGACCGGCCAGCCCGAGGCTGGTGGCCGCACGCTCGCCTGTCAATCGCATGCCTGACCGTACGCCCAACACTGCGTCCTCCGCGGAGACTTCGCCCCTGATCTTGGCGGGGCGGAGCCCCCGCGCGGTGGTTGTTTTTTTGCTGCTGACCGTGGTGGTGCTGGGTCTCGATTTGGGGATTAAGTCGTGGAGCTTCCACACGGTTGCCGGCCAGCCGGTGGTGTTGACGTCTCTGGTGGCTGAAAACCACAACGCTTTTTGGTCGCAGTACCCTCACCCGGCGACGGTGGTGGTGCCCAAGGTGTTGGATCTTCGACTCACCACCAACACCGGGGCGGTGTTTGGCATGGGCAAGGGCAACCGGGTGGTCTTCATCGGGGTCAGCGCGGTCGCCACGGCCGTGATCGGCTTGCTCTTCTGGCGCAGCCCCCGCAACGCGTGGGTGCTGCACGCGGCGTTGGCCTTGATCTTGGCCGGGGCGCTGGGCAACCTCTACGACCGCTGGCAGTTCGCGGCGGTGCGTGACATGTTCCACATGCTGCCGGGCGTGAACCTGCCCTTTGGCCTGAGCTGGCCGGCGCCGTCGACGCCTGCCGGGCAGCCCCCGCTGCAAGGATCCACCGAGGTGTGGCCCTGGATCTTCAACCTTGCTGACGTGGCGCTTATGGCCGGTGTGGGGATGGTGTTGTTGACCTCGCTGTTTGCCCCTGATCCGGCGAAGGGCAAGCGTGCGAGCGCTTAACGCTTTCGGGCACTCTGGACGAACCGGCTCACCAGCCCCCAGCTCAGCGGCCCGGCGTCGCCCCGTTCGGGGTGCCACTGCACGCCCACGTAAAACCCGCGTTGTGGATCGTCCACTGCCTCGATCACCGCGTCTACTGACTGGGCGACCACCCGCAGGTGGCCCGCATCGGCCACCGCTTGCTGGTGGTGGCTGTGGATCGCCGCGGTATCGCCCGCGGGGCCCAGGGGGCCGTCGGCGGTCAGGGTGACCGCGTGGTCGCCGTCGCGGTGGCGATCGACGACATCTGCGTCGTGGGTGTCGGGCATGTACTGGTTCAGCACGCCTCCGCGGTGCAGGGTCATCAGCTGCATGCCCAGGCACACCCCCAGCACGGGCTTGTCCGCCGTGAGGTCCGCGGCGGCAAGGAGGGCCAGCTCGAAGGCTTGTCGCCGCGGGTCCATTACACGGGCGTTGGCGTGGACCGCGCCGTGGCCAGGCCACTGGGAGGGCAGCGTCGCGGTGTCGGGATCCACGCCCCCGGTCAGAATCAGCCCGTCGCACAAAGCGGCGTAGTCCGCGGCCTGCTCGGGTTCGTGGGGCAGCAGCAGGGCGGTGCCGCCTGCGGCAGCCACCGCGCGGCTGTAGCCGGTGCCCACCTCGTACCGGCCCGAGTCTGCGGTGTTGTCGGCGTTGTCGAGGGTGATGCCGATAAGCGGTGATTTCATAGCGAAGAATTTAGCGGCCGGCGATGATCGCCGCCGTTGGGCGGTGTGAGGGCGTTGAATCGCCGTTCGCAGGGCATTGTTTTTGTGAGTCCGGTATAGGCCGCGAGTGCGGGGGGCGTCTGATAAAAAGCGCAGGCAAAGGTGTTGGTGATTTGTTTGCGCTGGGGTGCCGATCCCTATACCCGTGGCAGGTCGTCAAGAGGTCTGCGTGGTTTGTGATCGAAAGAAATAGGTTCTTCCGGTTCTCAATCTTCCTCCTGTGTTCAAATCCCACTACGTCTGATACGAGGTATTCGCCGTGTTCAATTTCACCATCGCCCGCAAACTCATCACCGGCTTCGGCCTGATCGTTGTCCTGCTCGTGGCCATTGCGATGGTGGGGTATGGCAGCAACCGCACCTCGGCCCACAACCTAGAACAGGTCAGCGGGATGATGACCGACACCGTGGTGGGCGGGGAATCGGCCGTCGACATGTTGATGGTGCGGATGAACGTCAAAGACTTTTTGATTCGCAACGACGCCAAAGATTTGGCTGAGTACCGCGAGTGGAAAAATCTGATGGTTAAATCTATCGAAGACAGCCGGCAGAGGTTTC
Organism: Phycisphaera sp.; assembly: GCA_023300125.1. GTDB lineage: Bacteria > Planctomycetota > Phycisphaerae > Phycisphaerales > Phycisphaeraceae > Algisphaera. Next base: position 10,189 of record JALZVY010000006.1, on the reverse strand, counting down.
AGAACCCCGAGCGTCGCCAGCTGGTGGACGTGATCGATCAGAAGTTTGCCGCTTACGACCAGAGCTTCACGCAGGTGCAGCAGATCATCACCGAGCGGAACCGTCTGCGGAGTGAGGTCTTGGACGTGACCGGCCCCAAGATCACCAAAAACCTGGAAGAAGCCAAATACAAGCTGCTTTCGGTGGGTGCGGAGGAGCAGTTCAAGAAAGTGCTCGCCGGGCTGTTGGACGTGCAGGACGGCCGCCTGCATGTGCTGAAGTTCTTGGCTTCGTCGTCGCCTGTGGACTACGAACACGCCACTGAAATCCTTGAAGAAGGTCATCAGGTGTTGATGGCTGTGCGTCATCAGATTGAAGACAACGAGGCGGCGTCTGCTGTGTCGCAGGCCGCCACTAATCTGGAAATGTATCTCAAGGCAGTGGGCCGCGTGCACGTGCTGGTGGACGACCGCAACCGCGTGGTGAAAAACCAGCTGGACCAGCTGGGGCCTGAAATCGCCGCGCTGCAGCGTGATATCCAGGAATCGCTGCGCCGCGATGGAGCGGCCATCTCGGATAGCGCCACCGCAAGCACCCGTGCGTCCAACCGCATGCTTTTGATGATTTCGTTGGTCGCCACGCTGATGGCGATCGCCGCGGCGTACTTCATCTTTATCGGGACGGTGCGTCCGCTGCGGATAGTGATCGACCAGGTGGGTGAAATCGCCGAGGGCGAGAGTGACCTGACCCAGCGGGTGAACGAAACCCGCACCGACGAGATCGGTGAGCTGGGTGCGAAGGTCAACGCGTTCATTTCGCGGACCCACGACACGATTTTGGCGGTGCGGTCGGCGACGCACAGCGTGACCGCGGCATCGGGTCAGATCCGCTCGGCCACCGAAGAGATTGCATCCAACATTGATGAGGAAGCCAAGCGGGTGGCGAACATCGGCTTGTCGATCGAAGAAATGGACAACGCCGTGGGCGAGGTGGCACGCCGGGCTGCCGAAGCCAACGGAACCTCGGCCAAGGCCGGTGAGATGGCCAAGAGTGGCGGCTCGATCGTGGCCAAGACCATCGATGGCATGAACACGATCCGCGACGCGGTGAGCTCGTCGGCGACCAGTGTGGAAACACTGGGCCGCCGCGGCGAGCAGATCGGTGAGATCGTGGCGGTCATCAATGAGATCGCCGAGCAGACCAACCTACTGGCCCTCAACGCGGCGATCGAAGCTGCACGGGCCGGCGAGCACGGCCGAGGGTTCGCGGTGGTGGCCGACGAGGTGCGTAAGCTCGCCGACCGCACCACCCAAGCGACCGACGAGATCGGCCAGTCGATCCAGGCGATCCAGCAAGAGACCCAAGAAGCGGTGAACCGCATGGCCGAGGGGACGACCCAGGTCCACGATGGCGTGGTCTCGGCCCGCCGGGCCGGCGACTCGCTGGACGAAATTGTGTCCAGCACCGACGACGTGGCGGCCATGATCCAAGGCATCGCCGCGGCCACCGAGGAGCAGTCGGCCTCCACCACCCAGATTGCCCGGAGCGTCGATGAAAGCACGGGTGCGATTCGGGAGGTGGCGTCGGTGATCAACCAGACCTCCACGGCGGTGGTCGGGTTGAGCGAGCGGGCCCAGGAGCTTCAGGCCTTGATTGGCCGCTTCAAATTGGCCGAAACAGCCGCGAAACACGGCTGACGCCTGTGGGGCAGGTCGCGGCCGGGCAGATCCGTTTATCCTGCCCGCCCCATGCGATATCTCAGCACCCGCGGAACCGCCAAGCCTTTGGGCTTTGAAGATGTCTTGATCGAGGGCTTGGCCCGTGATGGCGGGCTCTACGTGCCCGAATCGTGGCCGCCGCTGGCGGCCTCGAAGATCGCGGGATTCGCCGGCCGCCCCTATGCAGAGGTGGCCCAGGAGGTGATGACACCTTTTGCCCAGGGCGTCGAGCCCCAGGCGCTGGCCCGGGTCATCGCCGATGCGTACGCCACCTTCCGCCAGCCCGAGGTTGCACCGCTCACCTCGCTGGAGGCTCTGGCGCCGGGCCTGCACCTGCTGGAGTTGTGGCACGGACCCACGCTGGCGTTCAAGGACGTGGCGATGCAGGTGCTCGGTGGTTTGTTTGACCACGTGCTGGCCAAACGCGGCCAGAAGGTCACCATCATCGGCGCGACCAGCGGCGACACGGGCAGTGCGGCGATCGAGGCGATCCGTGGACGCGACAACGCGGACATCTTCATCCTTCACCCGCACGGACGCACCAGCGAGGTGCAGCGGCGGCAGATGACGACCGTGGACGCGCCCAATGTGTTTAATGTCGCGGTCGAAGGAACCTTCGACGACTGTCAAAACCTGCTCAAAGCCATGTTCAACGACGCGGCGTTCCGCGACCAGGTAAACATGAGCGGGGTCAACAGCATCAACTGGGCGCGGCTGATGCCGCAGATTGTCTACTACCTCACCGCGGCGGTGCAGCTGGGGGGCCCCGACCGGCCCGTGGCGTTCAGCGTGCCCACGGGCAACTTCGGGGACATCTACGCGGGCTACGCGGCCCACAAGATGGGCTTGCCCGTTGAGCGGTTGGTGATTGCCAGCAACCAGAACGACATCTTGACCCGGGTGATGCGCACCGGCGAGCACGCCCTGGGGCCTGTGGCCCAGACGCTGGCGCCCAGCATGGATATTCAGATCAGCAGTAACTTCGAGCGGCTGCTGTTCGACATGCTCGGCCGCGACGGCCAAGCGGTCGCGGGGCTGATGGATGACCTGCAGCAGACCGAGCGTTTTGAGGTGCCCGCCGATGCATTGGCTAGCGCATCGGCCCTGTTTGGAGCCGAACGGGTGGACGAGGCCCAGACCCTGGAGACCATGCGCTCGGTGCACGCCGCCACGGGCATGTTGATGGACCCGCACACCGCCATCGGCGTGGCCGCGGCCCAGGCGGATCGGGCGGCGAACCCCTCGGATGCGCCCATGGTGGTCTTGGGAACCGCCCACCCCGCCAAGTTCCCCGACGCGGTGGAGCGGGCCACGGGCGTGCGACCGCCGCTGCCGGATCACCTGGCGGATCTCTACGACCGCCAGGAGGCCTATGACGTGCTGCCCAACGATCTTGCACAGGTACAGGCCTATGTGCGCGGACGGGCGACGGGCACGCGGTGAGTTCGGGGTGGGCGTGGTGGCGGTGGGGAAGCCCCCCTCGCGCGGCGGGTGTGGCGGGGCGCTGCCTGGGCTAAAATGGGGTGGCCTCCACCCCACGTCATCTCTTTCTAGGATTTTGCCATGCCCGATTCAGCCCCGCACCGCGCCACGCTCGCTGTTCACGCCGGTCAAGTGCCCGATCCGAGCACCAACAGCCTCGCGGTGCCGATCCACGCCACCACCAGCTATCAGTTCAACGACACCGATCACGCGGCGGCGCTGTTTGGGCTTACCGAGTTCGGGAACATCTACACCCGGTTGATGAACCCCACGGTGGACGTGCTGGAGAAGAGGCTGGCCGCGCTCGACGGCGGGGTGACGGGCCTGTGTTTTGCCTCGGGTCAGGCCGCGATCACCGCGGCCTGCCTTACGCTGGCCCACGCGGGCCAGAACATCGTGAGCAGTACGAGTCTGTACGGCGGCACGTGGACGCTGTTTACGCAGACGTTTAAGCAGCTGGGTATCGAGGTGCGTTTTTTTGACAGCGACAAGCCCGAAGATATCCATGGCTTGTGTGATGAGAACACGCGTTTTGTCTACATGGAAAGTATCGGCAACCCCAAGCTGGACGTGCCGGATTTCAAGGCCATCGCCGATGCGGCGCACAGCGCGCCGTTTGGTGCTATCCCCGTGCTGTGTGACAACACCACGATGACCGCGATGCTGCTGCGGCCCATCGAGCACGGCATCGACATCGTGCTGTACAGCACCACCAAATTCATCGGCGGCCACGGCACGCATATCGGCGGGGCGATTGTCGACAGCGGCAACTTCAAGTGGGCGAACCAGCCCGAGAAGTGGCCCGAGTTCTGCGGCCCCAGCCCCAGCTACCACGGGGCGGTGTTCGAAGAGCACCTGCGCGGCATGGGCAACATCGCCTTCAACGTGCACATCCGCACCCACCACCTGCGCGACACCGGCGGGGCGATGAGCCCCATCGCGGCGTTTATGTTCTTGCAGGGCCTGGAAACCCTGCACCTGCGCATGCCCCGCCACTGCGAGAACGCGCTGGCGGTGGCCAAGTATCTGCAGGGCCACCCCAAGGTGAACTGGGTTAATTACCCGGGGCTCGCAGACCACGCAGGGCATGCCAACGCGCAGAAATACTTACCCGATGGACAGGGCGCGATCTTGGGCTTCGGCATCCAAGGCGGCATGCAGGCAGGCAAAAAGTTCATCAACAGCTGCAGCCTGTGCAGCCACGTGGCCAACATCGGCGACGCCAAGACGTTGGTGATCCACCCCGCCAGTACCACCCACAGCCAGCTGACCGCCGAAGAGCAAGAGCGTGCCGGCGTGAACCCCGAATATGTCCGCATCAGCGTGGGCATCGAGGACGTGCGCGACATCATTGCGGATCTGGAGCAGGCTTTGACTTGACCGTGTTCTCGCGACGCGCTACGGCGCTAAGCGACTTGTGGGTGATGGCGTATAGGCTGGGCGTGCGATCTGGCGAGGATGGGGGCATCGAGAAGTTCCTCGTGCTTGGGGCTGGCTTGTGGTACGCGAGCATGAAGCCATGCAGCACGCTGAGTTCGGCGCTTTTGAGTTGGCGCAGGCCGAGGGTGGACGTGCGGGCGGTGCGCATGAAGCGGATGAACGAGGCGAAGCTGCTCGTGCCCGGGGTGTGCTGGACATGGGCGTGGACCGCCGAGTTGACACGCTCGGCCCGAATGAGTTCCGGTGGCGGGGCGTCTTGGTAGTGGATATGGCTGCGATCGGCCATGGCCACTAGCACCGTGAAGTGTTCGTCGCCCAAGTGTTTGGTGCGCCGCACCTCGCGTCGGTGGGCGTTGAGCAGGCCAAAGAGGCTCCGGGCCTGCCGCCGCACCCGGTCGATGGGTGAGGCGATGGGCTTGGGCCCGGCGATGGGGTGGGTTCGGGTGAACTGGCCGCTTGCAGAAAGGGTCAGGCCGCCGGTGACCGACCCGCTCTCGATCAGCGTCAAGCCGTAGCGGTGCAGCACGACGTGGTCGATGCTGTGTCGTCGCCCGTCGTGTTCGATCCGCAGCCCATGAAACAAAAAGACATCTTGGTGTTGGACAAAGGCCAGGTCCAAGGCGAAGGCCATTTCTTGGCGGGCTTGCCATGCGGCGTGACCGCGCGCGGTCGGGGGCGGGGGCGTGGTGAAGGGCTTGGCAATCATAGATCCGTGATCCAACAAGGGGCGAGGCTGACCTTAAAGCACAGCAAAATCAGCATCTCCGACGGGCGCGAAAAAAATAAAGAGGCTCGTCTGTTACTAGGTACTCATCGCAAGGGCGGGATTCTGCGAGGTGATGAAAAAAAATGGGTCCTGTGGAGATGGGGCGTGGAGAAGGGGCGGGGGGGGGTAAACTTGGGCGATGGCCCGCCGGCGTCCCGAAGTCAAAGAAGTGAGCTACGGTCTGTACGAGCGTTTCGACGCCGACACCCGAGATCTGCCCAAACTGGATCGTTTTGCCACCGCGGTGCCGCTGAGGGTGGGCCAGGAGTTCGGCTACATCTTGAAGGTCGTTCGCGGCCGGGGGCTCAAAATCGACTTTGAAATCGCCCATCCCAGGGTGCCCGGGGCCGATGGGGCGGTGATGGAGCCTTTCCGGGGCGAGCAGTTCGTGCGGACCAGCGAGTTTTCGTTTTTCTTGGGCGATGCGTTGTGGGAGCCCTTGGGGGCGATGTGTGGCGAGTGGACGCTGACCACGTGGCTGGACGGCAAGCAGGTGGCCCGGCGAACCTTCGAGGTGCTGGATGACCCGGGGCTGCCCGACCCTGAAACCCTGCCTGTTCAGTAAAGAAAACCCGCTTGGCGGGGATCCGATCGCCGGTCAAAAAGGCTAGAATTGTCCGTCCGGATAAGTCCGGTGGCGCTCCGCATCAGAAAGTCCCTCCGCATGCCTCGCAATCCTGCCCCAGCCCACGACGCGGCCCCTGAACCGGCCCCTGAGGCCGACGCGACCGAGTACACGGGGTTGCACGCCTGGGCGCAAAGCACGGGGGTGGACCTGCCTGAGGACGAGGACGGGCCTGAGCCCGTCGACCCTGCCGACGCGGCGGCACGCATCGAGCGGCTGTGGGCCAACGCGGCGAGCCCCGAGGACTTTCCTGCCCTGCGTGAGCACCGGGTGGAGCAAGACGGCGTAGCGGCGGTGATCCCTGAGGAACTGCGGGCGGCGGCCCGCGCGGCGGCGGACGAATTGCGCCACGGCGGACGCAAGCCCAGCCGGGGCCGCGGCCGAGGCAGGGGCAGGGGCAGAGACCAAGACAAGGGCCCGGCTGCCTCGGCGGCAGACCCGATGGAGGCGGCTCTGGACGCGATCGAAGACCTGCTCGACGCGTTGGAGATCCCCGAGGACGCCTGCACATTCGGGGAAAACACACTGGCGTTCACGGTGGATGAGAAGACGCTGGCGGGCTATCCGCCGATGCCCGCGGGCTACGGCTTCAAAGGCGGGGTGGCCCGCAAGGCGCTGGCCCGGGCGCTGCGGCTGCCGATCTCGACCTCGGCGGTGCGTGACATCGATCTGCTGCGGCTCAATGGCACCTCGCCCGAGCACGGCCAGGAGCTGGCCGAGGTCTACATGACCGACGACGTGATCCACGGCGACGCGGAGGTCGAAGAGATCGTCAGCCCCTTGGATTATCTGACCACGCGTGAGTTCACCGTCAACGAGATCTTGTTCGTCGACGGCGTGGTGCGAATCACGCCCCTGGGGCTGCTGGACACCCTGGGCGGGGTGGTGCGGGTGACCCAGGCGCATCTGAACAAAAACCGCGGGCGGGTTCATCCGGTGGTGGGGTTCAAGGCCCTGCGCTTTGCCGGCACCGGCCGGCACGAGGGCAACGACGTGCGCATCGCGCGCTTCCGTCTGAGCTACCGCCCGCGGGCCCACCCGCTGGCGTTCTTCTTTGCCTTGCAGCTCAGCCGGGCGTTCGAGGCCGACCCGGCCATCGCCGAGCTGTACATGGGCATGGCCCGCCGCCGGGGCTTTCTTGAGCACGTGGGCCTGCACGAAGACACCGACGCCTCCGAGGCCGCCAAGCTGCTCAAAGAGCGGCTGCCGGGGTATTACCTGGAATTTCCCGGGGCGGACGCGATGCCCAGCGAAAGCCTTGTCGAACGCGGCAAAATGCCGGTGGAAAAAGGCAAGCGGAAAAAGAAGGCGAGCCGAAGCAAGGCGAAGAAGTAGGGTTCGTGTGGGGTGGCCGTGGGCACGAAGCCGGATTGAACCGGATGAAGCCGGCGCCAGGCGAACTTTTTTCCGGGGCAACGTGATGGATGTGGCAAGAGGGCGAATCACTTGGCGGTGATCGCCTTGATGTTTTAAAAACGCCGTTGTTCCGCGTCTGGCCCATGGATCGCGCGGAGCAACCCTCTGCCCCGCGCGCCCCGCCCGGGGGGATCAGCCGCCCGCGGCGGTGACGCCCGGGGCGGGCAGCACGCTGAAGCCCATCAGGTATTCGTCGACTGCGCGGGCCGCGCCGCGGCCCTCGTTGATGGCCCAGACCACCAGCGACTGGCCGCGGCGGCAGTCGCCCGCGGCGAAGACGCCCTCGACGCTGGTGGTGAAGCGGCCGTGCTCGGCGGCGAAGGTTTCCCAGTTGCCGCGCGGGTTTTGCATGCCCAGGCCCAGCATCTCGCCGGGGGTTTTCTCGGGGCCCACAAAGCCCGTGGCCAGGAAGACCAGGTCGGCGGGCCAGGTTTTTTCGCTTCCGGCCACCTCGGAGAACGGGGCTCGTTCGCCGGGCTTGGACCAGTCGACCTTGACGGTTTGCACGCCCGAAAGCCGGCCGGCGTCCGCGACGAAGGCCTTGGTCAGCACCGAGTACACCCGCGGGTCGTGGCCGTCACGGGCCGCAGCCTCGGCGTGGGCGTAGTCGGTGCGGTGGATACGCGGCCACGCGGGCCAAGGGTTGTCCGGGGCGCGGTCTTCGGGCGAGCGGTTCATCAGCTCGAAGTTCACCACGCTGCGGCAGCCGTGACGCAGCGAGGTGCCGATGCAGTCGGCCCCCGTGTCGCCGCCGCCGATGACGATCACGTTTTTGTCTTTGGCCGAGAGGTGGGCTTGGTCGCTGAGCTTGGAGTCCAGCAGGCTCTTGGTGTTGCGGGTGAGAAACTCCATCGCGCCGTGGATGCCCGGCAGGTCGCGGCCTGGGCAGCGTGCGGTGGGGTCAAACGGGCGGGTGGCGCCCGTGGCCATCACCACGGCGTCGAAGTCGTCTTGCAGGCGATGGGGGTCCAAGAACGTCAGCTTGTGGCCACGCTCGGTCATGATGCGGTTGCAGTGGCCTTCGGGGAAGTCTTCTTCGCGGCCGATTTGCGTGCAGGTTTGGAAGATCACGCCCTCGGCCGCCAGCAGGTCCACGCGGCGCTGCACGGTGCCCTTGTCCAGCTTCATGTTGGGGATGCCGTAGGTCAGCAAACCACCGATGCGGTCGGCGCGTTCGTACACGGTGACCAGGTGCCCGGCCTTGTTGAGCTGGGCCGCCGCGGCCAGCCCCGCGGGGCCCGAACCCACCACCGCCACGCGCTTGCCGCTGCGGCGTTCGGGGGGGGTGGCCACGACCCAGCCCTCGGCGAAGCCGCGGTCGATGATCGAGTTCTCGATGTTCTTGATCGTGACCGCCGGGGAGATGATGCCCAGCACGCAGGCGCCCTCACACGGCGCGGGGCAGGCCCGCCCGGTGAACTCGGGGAAGTTGTTGGTGCGGTGCAAGCGATCCAGGGCTTCTTGCCAGCGCCCCTGATAGACCAAGTCGTTCCACTCGGGGATCAGGTTGTCCACCGGGCAGCCGGTCTCGGACTGGCAGAAGGGCACGCCGCAATCCATGCAACGCGCCGTCTGCTGCTCGATGTGGTCCGCGTCGCTGGGGGTGTAGATCTCCTCAAAATCGCCGGCGCGCTCGGAGGCGTCGCGGTAAGGCACTTGGCGGCGCGAGATCTCTTGAAATCCGGTGGGTTTGCCCATGGCTCGGTCGGTTCCAAAAAGAGGCCGCGCGAGACGCCGGAACGGCGACGACCCGGAAACGGCACAAGAAGCAGGCCCAGAGTTTAACTTCCTGCGCCCCGAGGGGCCCCAAAGCGTTGCGGGGGGCGGTGGCGTGCTGTGGTGGCGGCCGATTTTGACCTCGTTTTGCACCCCGTTTCGGACTCCGATGAGGCCCTCGATTTGCGGCCTTTGGGGGTGTTGAGGCCCTCTGTGAGCCCTCCGCAGGCCCTGGGCGGGCTGGTAGGTTGTGCGGGGGGGCGACGCCACGGGCCACCGCGGGTCGATGCAAAACGCTTTTGCCCGGCCCGGGCGGGGTGCTGGTGTTTGTCGGTTTGGTGCTGGGCGAAGTCGCCTTCGACGACCCGGCGTTTCACAAAAAGGAGCTCACCTTGCTTAGCAGCCGCCATGCCGTGGCCAAAGATTTCGTGCGGATCATTCAGCACATGGAAGCGGGACGCATCGACGCGGCCCCGTGGATCACCCACCGCGCCGCTGCCGAGCAGTGGCCCGAGGTGTTTGAAAGCTGGCTGCACCCCGAGGCGGGCCTGCTGAAAGGCATGGTGTCGTTTTGAATCACCCCCGCGTCAGCCCAAACGCCAGCCCCGCATCCCTCTTCGACCTCAGCGGCCAGCGGGCCCTGGTCACCGGATCCACCCAAGGCCTGGGCCTGGCGATCGCCCGCGGGCTGGCTCAGGCCCGGGCCACGGTGCTCATCAACGGCCGCACCGCCCAGCGCGTCGACGCCGCGGTGGCGGCCCTGCGCAGCGAAGGCCTGCTGGCCGAGCCCCTGCCCATGGACGTCAGCGACGAGCCCGACGTGGTCCGCGGCGTGCAAGCGGCCCAGGCCCGCGGGCCCATCGACATCCTCGTGAACAACGTGGGCATTCAAGACCGCGCCCCGCTGGCCCAGATGACCACCGACCAGTGGCGCAAAGTCATTGACGTGAACCTGACCACCGCTTTTGTGGTGTCGCGCGAGGTGGTCGGCGCCATGCTCGAACGCAAGGCCGGCAAGATCGTCAACATCTGCTCACTCATGAGCGA
>JALZVY010000005.1 GCA_023300125.1 Phycisphaera sp. | reverse complement strand
TCGTTCTCGTATTCGATGCGAAGAGGCCGAAACATGGAAGCGGAGCCTAGACCGCCAGAGGTGAACGTGAATTCCAAATGGGAAATAGAGCTCCGACCCGAACGCCATGAACTTAACTTGTATCTCGTTTGATTCCCAACTCTTGCCGTAACACTTCGCGAGGCCTCGTCATGTAGCGGTAGGTATCTTTGCGTCGCTTGATAACTCGCGGTTCGTCTCGTCCGGGGCGATTCGGATTCACGACGATCGCCACCTGCTTCATCTGCTCAGGACAGTGACGCAGTACGCTCAGCGTATCCTTGAAGCTCAGCCGCATCGGATCAACCTGCTGCCGTTGCCCCGCCTCAATCATGGCCAATCGCACGAGGTTGTACACCAGCACAAAGGCCCAAAGTTCTTTGGTGACACCCTCGACTGTTCGGCAGCGCAGGACGTCCAGCTTCATCGTCTGCTTGAGGTCGCGAATGTTCGTCTCGATACGCCAGCGCAACTGGTACAGCTCGGCAAGATCGTCTTTTGAGTAGGTCTCCGCGTCGAGCAACGACGTCACCAATGTGACTTCGGCGACTCGGAATCCGGGCCGCGCGATGCGGTAGCGGAGTTCACGAAGCCTGATCTCGTAGGGGATACGAGCGAACTGCTCGGCGGTTAAGTACGACGGGCGTTTCTTGGGCCGGAAGCAGACCACCAGCTGGTCCAGCTTGCCCAGCCGCCGGACATACTCAGATCGCGGGCGTCCCTTGCGTTGATCTTTAGGCATCTGACGTGCCGATGGCCGGCCAGCACGGAAGTCCACCCGCGTATTCTGGAAAATGCGAAAGACACCTAAAAGCCCTGCGTTTTGCAGCAGGGCAAAGTGGATGAACGTGCCAAATGCTCGATCGCCCACCACGACATCGCCGGGTTGTAGATCGCTCTCAACGAGCTTGGCGTCCTTGAGATCGTGGGTATTCCACGGTCCCCAAGTGAACCCTCGGATTAGACCGCTGGCCAAATCCATGAGCCAGAGGTTGTGCATCACGGGAAAGCCGCAACCGGGCTTGACGCCGCCGGGAAGGCGGAACTTCTGGCGCAGCTCCGGCGTGTCAGGCATGCTGCAGGAACTTCCGTCGATCATCAACACGCGGTGGCCATGCCAGCGTTCGAGAGTGTCAGATGCGGTCTTGGCCGACTGGGTCATGACCGACACGAGGTAGCCCAAGACGTCGAGCGGAAGACGTTTACGGGATCGGCAGTAAGCCGTCGCGGACTGCGCCACCCCCGCGACACGCATCAACTCCTGGCAACTACAGTTGCCGTGCAGCACCTGAAGCACCATCAGCCGGACGGTGGCCACCGGGTCGAAACACCGGCTACGCCAGGCGTGCCCGGCGAGGCGGCACGCCTTCTCGATCGAGGAGCGGGAGAGCGATGACTCGGGGTTGAGTCGTCGCACTTGTGAAGCGATACTGACCATCCGTGGCCTCCGGTGTGGTGTTGTCTAAGCAACGTCATCATCACCGGAGGTCGCTGTACGCGCAAGCTCCGCTAAGGCGCGCTGGGGCGCCGGGTTATGGTTAAGTTCATGGCGTTCAGCTCCGACCCCAGTGATTTCCGACCCCAGTGATTTCCCGGCCCCAGTGATTTCCCCGACCCCAGTGATTTCCCAGTGATTTCCCCATCCCCAGTGATTCCACGGCGATGCCCAGTATTTTCACGTCATGGTCGTCGGTAAATGCAAATTGATACGTGAGTCTTGCTGCATCGAATCGCGTTTTCATCCAATGGAGTTATCCCAACGATATCATTCGCGCAATCCTCTCCGGGAAGTGATGCAAAGAAGTACGGTGAGTCTACATCCGCCGTAACCTGGTATTTCCTTTCGTTCTTAAGAAGAACATAAAAAACAATAACCCCCGACCAAGGCGCTTCGCCAATGTCGCGTATTTCCTTTTGAAGAAAGTGCGGCACATCCGAATCAGTACGATGAATATCTATTATTCTCGATGTAGAAAGCCGTGATCTCAAATAGTCTTCACGCGTATAGGAGGGGATGGCTTCTTGGTTTGGGCTTCCGTGTCGAAACGAAGAAGGGGGCGTCAAATCGCACTCGTCAATAAAAATTGTTTCCACGCAACCCCCACCATCTAAAATGCTCCGCGCAATCGTTGCTTGGCTTGCCAGTGTCCCTAACGACACTCTTGGGAAATCTGATAGCTTCGAATCGAGTCTCTCAGGCAAAATTTCAATCATGGCTTCATCCTTATTTTCGCTTCCACGCAATCAGTTGCCGGGAAGCGGATGGGCTCGAAAATCCATTTTTCACTTATGGATTCTAACTGCGTATGGGTGCGGATGAGGGCCAAGCTCCTGCGATGATTCCTAGCGCCGGACCATGCCCGGCGATTTCTTTAGCGGTGGACAGACCCCTGCGATCTTCCCTCCCGAACGCTTGCGTCCGCTGCCTTCCTCTGTGCCCTCGGCACCTTGCACGTCGCCATGGGCCTGCACCGCGAACGAATCGGCGTGTGGATGAAACCGCGCCACTCAACTCGGTGCCTGGCACTGGGCCGCGCAAAAGGTGGCTGGCAGTTTCAAGTGCGCCGCGCAGCACACTCAACTCGCGAGCGTAGCGAGCCCACTGACCTTGGGGTTGTGGGACGTAGGCGGCGGGGTGGCGCACCAAAGTGATTTTGCAGTGGCCTGCCCGGCGACAGCGTGCCGCGCCGCATCAAGAATTTTGCCGGTGGACAGGCCCCTGCGATCCACCTGCGATCCATTTATCAGCGGTGTATGGCACAAGGCGTAAACCTTGGTCGATGTTTTTACTGGGTTGCGGGCCGCTGCGGCCCGAGGGTCAGTGACCCTCCCCTACGACAATCACGCCGGCATTCGCTCCGCTTCACAACGTGACATATTCCACATCACTAACCTTCACCTCACCCGCCGCAGGCAGGTGAACGTCATCGACAAAGGCTCCGCCCAAGTCGGCCCGCTCGCGGGCAACGTCGTACATGCGACGCTCGGCCAACCCGGCCACCGCCATCAAATCCAGCGCGATCTGGCCTTCGGGTTTGGCCATTTCGATGACGGGGATGGCTTGTTCGAAGTGCTGGGCCCGGCCCTTGGCGTTGGTGAAGCTGCCGGATTTTTCGACCCACGTCGCACCGGCCAAGACGAGGTCGGCGGCTTCGGTGGCGTTGCCGGGGAGGGTGTCGATG
>JALZVY010000004.1 GCA_023300125.1 Phycisphaera sp. | reverse complement strand
GCGGGTGCGGACGGCGGTGAGCTGCTTGCTCTTGACGGGGTTGGCGATGATGTCGTTGTCTTTGCAGTGCTCGCCGATGACCTGGCCTTCGTAGCACTGGGCGCCCGGGGCGACGAAGAAGAAGCCGCGGTCGTAGAGGCCGTGCAGGGCGTAGGGGGTGACTTGGCCGCCTTCGCTGCTGACGATGACGCCGGCCGAGCGGGCGGGCACGTCGCCGCGCATGGGTTCGTAGCGCAGCAGGGTGTGGTGCATGACCGCACGGCCCTGGGTGGCGGTGAGCATCCGGGTCCGCAGACCAATTAGCCCGCGGGCGGGGATGGTGAACTCCATGTGGATGTAGTCGCCGGCGCCGGCTTTGGGGTCCATGCTGACGATTTCGGCCTTGCGGTTGGTGACCAGGCTCATGACGTCGTTTTGGCAGTCGGCGGGGCAGTCGATGACCAGCTGCTCGATGGGCTCGCACAGCTTGCCGGCGTGCTCTTCGCCTTCTTCGGGACGCTTGAGGATCACTTCGGGCTTGCCGACTTGCAGCTCGTAGCCTTCGCGACGCATGGTTTCGAGCAGCACGCCCAGGTGCATGAGCCCGCGGCCGCTGACTTTGTATTCGTCGCCGCCGTCGCCGCGTTCGACACGCAGGGCGACGTTGGATTGCAGCTCTTTCATGAGCCGGTCGTAGACCTGGCGGCTGGTGACGTACTTGCCTTCGCGGCCGGCGAAGGGCGAGTCGTTGACGCGGAAGGTCATGGTGAGCGTGGGCTGGTCGATCTCGACCGCTTCGAGGGCGGTGGGGCGGTCGGGGCAGGCGATGGTGTCGCCGATGTCGATCGGATCCAGGCCGATGACGGCGCAGATGTCGCCGGTCATGACTTCGGCGGCTTCGGTCTGCTTGAGGCCGTCGAAGATCATGACCTTCTGGGCTTTTTGCTGCTTGCCTTCGCCGGCGCGGTTGATGACGGTGACTTGCTGGCCGGCGTTGAGGCGGCCTGCGGTGATGCGGCCGATGGCGATGCGGCCCACGTATTCGCTGTACTGGATGGTGGTGACCATCATCTGCAGTGGGGCGGCGAGGGCTTCCACGGCGCTGTCGAAGCCCGCGGCCTTGCCGCGCTCTGAGCCTTCGGCGTAGGGGGCGGGCACGTGGGTGAGGATCGCTTCGTAGAGATCCAGCATGTTGTCGGGGTGGTCATCGCCGACCTTGGCCAGGTCGTTGGTGCACCAGCCGTTTTTGGCGCTGGCGTAGATGATGGGGAAGTCCAGCGCGTCGTCGGGGGCGTCGAGATCGCCCAGCAGGTCGAAGACTTCGTTGACGACTTCTTCGGGGCGGGCGTCGGGGCGGTCGATCTTGTTGACCACGACCACGGGCTTGAGGCCGATGGCCAGCGCTTTTTGCAGCACGAAGCGCGTCTGGGGCATGGGGCCTTCGAAGGCGTCGACGACCAGCAGGCAGCCGTCGGCCATGTTGAGCACGCGCTCGACCTCGCCGCCGAAGTCGGCGTGGCCCGGGGTGTCGATCAGGTTGATCTTGTAGTCGGCGCCGTCGCTGTGGCGGTAGTTCACGGCGCAGTTTTTGGCGGTGATGGTGATGCCGCGCTCACGCTCCAGGTCGCCGGTGTCCATGACCAGGTTGTGCTGGCCGCCGGCGAGCTTGTCGAGGTCTTCGGTGCGGAACATGCCCGACTGGTAGAGCAGCTGGTCGGTCAGCGTGGTCTTGCCGTGGTCGACGTGGGCGATGATGGCGACGTTGCGGAGGTGGTTCAGGGCCATGGGGCTGGTTTCTCCGCCGGGGGCGGAACCCGCCTAAGGCGGGTGGGGGTTAAGGGGGTGGGGCAGGCGCGTTGGACAACGCGCAGCCGAGCAGTGTACCCGAGGCCGCTGGGGCGGCGGGGTGCTGGGCGAGGGGCAGACTAAACTTGGCGCATGAGCCCCCTGCCCCCACCGACACCGGACGCTGTTTCTGATCCCGCCCCGGGCTCTGATGCTGCCCCGGCCCCGGCCCCGGCCCCGGCCCCCGCCCCGGCCTATGCCGACCCCCGGCCTTGGTATGTGCGGCACCGGCTGCGGTCGCTGATGCTGACTTTTGGTGCGTTTTTGGTGCTGGGGGCCGTGGCGGCGAGCACGGCTTTTTATGTGACGGTGAACCGGGTGAAGCAGGCCCCGCCGTACAAGGTGGCCCTGGCCCGGGTGCAGCAGGCCGTGGAGTTGCAGCGTGAGATCGGGGCCCCGATCCAGGCGGGCTGGCTGGCGACCGGATCCACCCAGATTGCCGGGCCCGCCGATGCTCCTTTTGAGCGTGGTGAGTACGCCTTCCGGGTGCATGGGCCCGAGGGCAAGGCGGGGGTGCGGGCGGTGCTGGAGCGGCCGGTGGCCGCCGATGGCGGAGAGGCGGGCCAGCCGGTGGGGCAGGGGGCGTGGAAGGTGGTGTTTTTGGATGTGGGCACGCACGACCGTGCGGGGGGGACGGTGGTCACGCTGGTGAACGACAAGCCGCCGGTGGTGGGGGCCGACCTGCCCGAGCCCACGCCTGAAGCCAAGGCCCGGTACGGGCTGGAGAACCTGCCGCTGCCGCCGGATCCCGGTGTTCCGCCGCCGTCCACCACGCCGTGAGGGTGAGGCTTCTTTGTTTATGCCCCATCGCTTGAGCCTCAAAAAAACCCCGCGGTGCATGGGCACCGCGGGGCGTGAAAGTCGGGTTGGGGGTGGCTGGGTATTAGCCCAGGTCACGGGCGAGTCGGGTGAGGGTCGCGTCGATCTTGTCGCTGGTCTCGTAGCTACCGTCGGCGATCTCGCCGCGGATGCGGGCGACCAGGTCTTCGCGAATGCCCGAAGGCTGGTCTTGGCCGCCGAGGATGCGGGCCGCGCTGGAGAGTTCGACTTGGTCTTCGCCTCGGACGATCTCTGAGGGGTTGCGGTCGGTCTCGGGACGGGCAGAGCGCTGGGCCGCGTCGAACGCGGTGATACCCGGGCTGTTCAAAGGAGAGGGGGCAAAGGTGCTCATGAATGACTCCTGTCAGTTTCGAAGCGTCGTGTTCGTCGCGGTCCCATAAATCCGACCTCTCCAATAGAGGCCGGCGGGTCTGCGGCGGTCGTGAACGTTATTGGCTCGGACAACCATCCTATCGCCCATGCTGCCGCTGACGCATGAGAGGTTAATTCTAGCTGCGTCCATTCACTAAATCTATAAAATAACGCAATTTACAGGCGAACACGGGTCATTGTAGCCCGATAATAAGCTCAGCATCTGATGAGGTAATTTCACGCAAACGGTGCGCAGTACACAAGTTACTAAGAAAAACAGGGTTCAGTAAAACCCGAACGAGAACCTAAAAAAAGTCCAAAAAACATGGGTTAAAAGCCGTGAACGCGGTTCTTGGCGGTGTTTGCCACCGCGTGGGCGGTGTCTGCACACTGCCGGTGAAGCTGAACATCGTGCACCCGCACCATGCGCACGCCCGCGGCGACTGCCAGGGCGGTGGTGGCGGCAGATCCGCCGGCGGGGTCGGGTTCGACCGACGCGTCGGGGGCGCCCGCGAGGCGGGCCAAGAAACGCTTGCGGCTGGCCCCGAGCAAGACCGGCGGGCCCAGCGCGACGAGCTGGGGCAGGGCCGCGAGCAGGGCCAGGTTGTGCTCGAAGGTTTTGCCAAAACCGATGCCCGGGTCCAGGGCCACCTGGGCGGCGTCGACCCCCGCGGCGGTGGCGGCGTCCAGGCGCTGGGTGAGGTATTCCCCCACGCGGGCGACCACGTTGTCGTAGTCAGGGGCGTTTTGCATGGTGGCGGGCTCGCCGCGCTTGTGCATTAGAATCAGCGGCACGCGGCGCTCGGCGGCCAGGGCGAACATCGCCGGGTCGTCTTGGCCGGCGCTGATGTCGTTGAGCACCGCGGCGCCGGCGTCGAGGGCGGCGGCGGCGACCGGGGCCCGGGTGGTGTCGATGCTCAGGGTCACGTGGGTGAAGCCGGCTTGGTCGAGCGCGGCCCGGCAGCCGCGGATGACCTCGGCGGTGCGGGCGATCTGGGCGTCGATGTCGACCCGGGCGGCGCCCGGACGCGACGATTCGCCGCCGATGTCGATGAGATCCGCCCCCTGGCGGGCCATGGCCAGCGCGTGGGTGACCGCGGCGTCGAGGCTGTTGTGGCGGCCCCCGTCGCTGAAGCTATCGGGGGTGACATTGAGAATGCCCATGACCTGGGGGCGGTCGTGGGGGGTGGGCAGGGTGTAGGCGGGCGGGCGGGCCATCACCTGTGGATCCTACCGGCGGCGGGGCCCGGAGCGGGTTTAAACCCGCAGGGTTTTCCAGACCCCGCCGCGGAAGCGCCAGGCGTAGAGCAGGCCGCGCACCACCAGCTCGCCGCAGAGGGCGAACCACACGCCGTTGAGCCCCAGGTCGAAGGTGACCGCCAGCAGCCACGCGCCCGGCAGGCGGATCAGGAAGGTGCCCGCATAGGTGATGGCCATGGGCCCGCGGGTGTCACCGGCGCCGCGTAGGGCCTGGCTGAGCACCAGGTAGGTGGCGAAGAAGATCTGGATGGGCCCGCAGATCATCAAGAGCGGCACGGCCCGCGCCCGGACCTCGGCCATCTCGGGGCCCGCGGCTAAAAGACCGGCCAAGAAATGGGGGGCGAAGAAGAGCACCACCCCGCTGAGACCCATGACCGTGCCCGCCAGCCACCAGCACATGCGCACGGCACGCTCGGCCCCGGCGACATCGCCCCGGCCCAGGTGCTGGCCTGCGAGCGTGGCCGCGGCGATGCCCACCGCCACGCCCGGCAGGAAGCTGAGCATCTCCAGACGGATGGCCACCACGTGGGCGCCCATGATGCCGTCCACGCCGTTGCGGGCCATGAGTGTGCCCACGATGCCGCCGATCGCGGCGTTGCCCAGCCACATGCCGCTGTTCTCGACCAAGCTGGGCACGCCCACTTTGATGATGCGCCCCGCGAGCATGCGGCGCGGGCGCAGCCGGCGGGACCGCAAACGCAGCGGGCTGCGGCCGCGCCACAACACGCCCAGCACCAGCAGGGCCCCGAGCATCCACGCCACGGCGGTGCCCGCGGCGATGCCCGCCACCCCGTGCCCGCCAAAAGGCTGGGGGCCGAAGGTGAACAACACCGAGAGCAGGGTGTTGGCCACGTTGACAAAGACCATGGTGAAAAAAGGCGTGCGGGTGTCGCCCGCCGAGCGCAGGGCGGCATTGCCCACGGTCATCACCGCGCCAAAGCCCACGCCCACCGACAAGATGCGCAGGTAGGTCACCACCAGGTCGGCGGTGGCGGGGGGCATGCGGAAAATGGCGGCAATCCAGGGCGCGGCCACGGCCATGGCCACGGCGGTGATCACCCCCCAGACCACACCGATGATGAGGGCCTGACCCAAGGCCGCGTTGGCGGCGCTGGTGCGGCGGGCCCCCACGGCGCGGGCGATCAGCGCCCCGGCCCCGATGCCCACGGCGTTGTGCAGCATGCTGATGAGCCAGCCCACGTAGGTGGCCACGCCGATGGCGTCGAGCGCGGTGACGGTGAGGTGCCCGGCGATGCGGGTGTCCACCAAGCCCACCAGGGCGTTGAGCAGCAGTTCAAGAAAGGGCCACACCGCCAGCACCGCGACCTGCTTGGGCAGGCTCATGCCCGCCAGCCGCTCGGCGTGTCCGCGCGGCGGCTTCCCGGCGCCGTCGGCGGGCGAGGGGTCGGTGTGGGCTCGGCGGTGAAGGGCCATAGAGATGTCGCGTGGTGGGGCCTCGCCCCGAAGCGGCTGGCTACTTGGTGCGCTTCTTTTCGTGGCCGCCGTAGCGGTCTGCCGCGTCGTCGCGGCGGCGCGGCTTGAAGGTGAGGTCGATGGGCACTTCGCTGTACGGCAATTCGTCGCGGATGCGGTTCATCAAAAACTGTTGGTAGTTGTTGTTGAACAGGCCCGGGTCGTTCACAAACACGGTGATGGCCGGGGGGTTGATGCCGTGCTGGGTGGCGTAGTAGATGGTGGGCGTTTTGCCGCCCTTGCCGGCGCGGGGGCCGCGCTCTTTGCGGACTTCGTCGAGGAAGGCGTTGAGGTCGCCGGTGCTCACGCGGTGGCGGGCTTGTTTGTAGAGGTTCAGTGCAAGCTGCACGACCTCTTCCATGCCTTCTTTTTTCTCGGCGCTGATGAACACCAGCGGGGCGAAGGGCAGGCCTTTGAGCGCGTCGTCGAGGTATTCGGCGTAGGCCTCTTCGGTAAAGCGCTCTTCGGCGATGTCCCACTTGTTGATGACCACCACCGTGGGGCGGTGGTGGCGCTTGATTTCGTTGACCAGCTGGTGGTCGACTTGGCTGATGGGCACCGCGGCGTCGATGAGCAGCAGGCAGATGTCTGAGCGGCGCACGCTGCGGAGGCTGCGGTGCTGGCTGTAGAACTCGATGTCGTCGGCCAGGCTTTTGGTTTTGCGCACGCCCGCGGTGTCGATCAGGGTCATGCGGCGGGGCTTGGTGCCCTCGCGCACGTTGGCGGGCATGTAGTCGATGCGCACGTCCACGCTGTCGCGGGTGGTGCCCGCGTGCTCGCTGACGATCACCCGCTCGCTGCCCGCCAGGGCGTTGACCAGTGTGCTTTTGCCGGCGTTGCGCTTGCCCACCAAGGCGAGCTTGATGCCGGTGCGGGGGTCGAGGTCGTGCTCGTTGGAGCGGTCGCGCACGCTGTCGCGGGCGGCCCGCACGTCGCGGTGGTCGCGGGGGCGGGGCTCGGGGTCGTTGGGGTCTTCGGGGGGCAGGGCGGCGCGGATGTTGTCGTAGAAGTGGTTGAGGCGGTAGCGCGTTTCGGCGCTCACGGGGATGGGCTCGCCCATGCCCAGCTCGGCGGCTTCGAAGGCGCCGGCTTCGAGGTTTTCGGCGTCGACCTTGTTGGCGATCAGCAGCAGCGGTTTGCGGTGGGTGGGGTCGCCGGCCTGGGTGGTGCGCAGCAGCTTGGCCACGGTGCGGTCCAGGGTGGTGACCCCGGACTGGGCGTCGACGACAAAGAGGATCAGGTCGGCCTCGGCCAGGCCTTCGGCGATCTGGCGCTCGATGTCGGCGGTGAGGCGCAGGGTGTCTTCGACGCCGTAGCCGCCGGTGTCGATGAGCTCGACCGCGCGCTCGGGGTCGCCGGGCTGAGCGCCAGGGATGAAGGCGTCGGTGACCACGCGGTCGCGGGTGACCCCGGCGGTGGGGTCGACGATGGAGACTTTGCGCCCGGCCAAGCGGTTCATCAGGCTGGATTTGCCGACGTTGGGGCGGCCGACGATGACGATTTTGGCGGGCATCTTGTAGCGTTCGAAAGGATGGGGAGGCGTTCGAAGTGCTTGGGTGCAGCTTCGTGGCGGCGCGGCGGGTTTAGGGGGTGCGGGCCTGTTCACGCTCGTCCCACAGGACGACGGCTTCGGGGTCGCGGATGTAGGCCGGGGCAAGAGCCAAGGGGTCATCGTAGTCGTGCGCCATGATCCGCGCGTGGGCCAGGCGGTAAAGAACCGCCACATCGGCCTGGGCGGGGGCCTGGGCGTCGTCCAGATCGCCCACAATTGGCCGGCCATCGGCCCGCAGGGCCTCTAGGGGCCGCATGGCCGGCTCCAGGCCCGGCCCGGCGCTCCAGGCGGTGTCGCGTTTGATGTTCAGGGCGATCACCGCTTGGGGGTGCTGGGCCCGCAGCAGGTCCAGGGTGGGGATGCCCACGAGCTTCACGCCGAGGGTGAGGGCGAGCATCTTGGCGGTGGCCACCGCGACCCGCAGGCCCGTGAACGACCCCGGTCCCAGAGCCAAGGACACCACCCCAAGGTCATGGGGCCCGGCGCCAAGCTCGGCGATCAGTTCTGCGGCCCGGGGCATGAGGTCCAGCTGGCCGCGGCGTTGGCGGGGCAGTTGCACGGCCGTGCGCGGGCTCGGGGTGTGGACGTGGCCCAGCGCCAGCGCGACCGCGTGGCCCGAGGACTCGATTGAAAGGTGCAGGGGCTCGGTGGACATTGAAAAGAGCCGCGGGGGGTTAGGCGCAGGTGAGTTGAACCAGTTGATCCAGCACGCCGCGGGCGTCGCCGCGGTCGATGGCGTCGCTGGCCATCGCCACGCCTTGGTCCAGCGACGGCGCTGCGCCGCCAGCCAGCAGCGCGGCCGCGGCGTTGAGCACGACGATGTCGCGGGCCGGGCCCGGCTGATTGTCGAGCACGCTGCGGACCACGCGGGCGCTGTCGGCGGGGTCTGTCACGGTGACGCTGTCGGGCTGGGCCTGGGGCAGGCCCAGGGCCTGGGGGTCGATGGGGTAGGTGGTGATCTGGCCTTGGTGGACCTCGACCGCTTGGGCCGGGGCGAAGGTGGTGAGCTCGCCCAGAGGCTGGGCCGGGCGGTCGGCGGTTGCGGGCAGCAGGCTGTGGACCAAGATGACGCGCTGGGCATCGAGACGCACCAGGGCTTGGGCCAGCAGGTTGGCGGCGTCCACGCTGGGCACGCCGATGAGCTGGTGCCGAGCGCCCGCGGGGTTGGTCAGCGGCCCAATCAGGTTGAAGAGCGTGGAAAAGCCCAGCGCCGCCCGCACCGGGCCCGCGTGCTTCATGGCGGGGTGGTGGGCCGGGGCGAAGCAGAAACACATACCTACTTGATCAAGGCACTGGGTTTGA
>JALZVY010000003.1 GCA_023300125.1 Phycisphaera sp. | reverse complement strand
CTGCGTACCACCGAGTTCGACCGATCCGTCGCGTTCTACACCGACACCTTGGGCTGCGCGCCCCAGATGCTCTGGGGCGATCCGGGCAAGCGTGCGGTGATGCTGGACGTGGGCGACGGCAACTACATCGAGGTGTTTGAACGCCCCGAGGCCGAGTCTGTGCCCGACGAGGCCCGGCTGCTGCATTTCTGCCTGCGCTGCGGCAACGTGGATGACGTGATCACCCGCGTGCGCGCTGCGGGCTGCACGGTCACCGTGGAGCCCAAGGACGTGCCGGTGGACAACCGCGTGCCCGGCGGCAAGACGCCGATCACCCTTCGCCTGGCGTTTTTCCAAGGACCCGACGGCGAGATCATCGAGTTGATGAGCTGCCCGGACCTGTGAGCGAAACCGCCCCCGCACAACCTGACCACCCCCAAAGCCCCAACACCCCCGAGCGCCCTTGGCGTGCCGGGCTGATGGCCGCCCGTGCCAATCTGGGCCCGGGTCTGGTGCTCAGCGCTTTTGCCGCGGGCCTGGTGGTGGCCTACGCCCTGCTGCCGCCGGTGCGCGACGCCTTGGACCGGGTGGGGGTGTGGAAAGTGGCCGGCGGTTTTGCATTCAGCATCGTGAGCACCGGCCTGTTTGGCGGCGCCCTGCCGTGGCTGATCAGCCGCTTGCGCCCCGCGCGACCGGGGCTGGGCATCACCCGCCCGCCGCTGAGCCACGGTGTTTTCATGACCGTGTTCTGGGCCTACAAGGGCATCGAGGTCGACGGCTTCTACCGGTTTCAAAGCTGGCTGTGGGGCGAGGCCTCGGGGCTTGGCGTCGTGGCCGGCAAGGTGCTGCTGGACCTGGGCGTGTGGTGCGTGATCTGGGCCGTGCCCACCACCGCCCTGGGCTACGCCTTCATGGAAGGCGGCTTCACGCTCGCGGGGCTGCGCCGCTGGATGAACCCCGGCTGGTTCCGCCGCAAGGTCGCCCCGATCATCGTGAGCAACTTTTTTGTGTGGGCCCCGGCCTGCGCCGCAATCTACTGCATGCCCGTGGCCCTTCAGCTGCCGGTGCAGAACCTGGTGCTGTGTTTTTGGTCGCTGATTCTGATTCTTCAGGTGCGTAGCCCCGGACCGGCCCCAGTTCCGGCCCCACAGGCTTAAGTTCACCGCACCACCGCCGCAGCGGCCGCATGCGCGCACGTCGGGCTGGGGTTTCCCCCCGATCCCGAATATCCTGTCGGTTTCATCTCCTCATCGCCTCGCCGAGCAACGCCATGACCGCTCTCATTATTCAGGCCCTGGGATCCACCGGGCTTTTCGCCTCGCGGGCGTTCGTGCCCGCCTTCGCCGCCGCCCTGTTTCTGCGTTTCGGCGACCGGGCCCCCTTGCTGGGGCCGATCGTGGAGGGCATGGGTTTGCTCAAAGGCGGCGTGGTGCCCGGATGGTTCACCAGCGACGTGGCCTTGATCGTGCTGGGCGCACTGGCCGCCCTGGAAATCGCGGCCAACAAAAGCCCCGACGCCCGGGCGATGCTCAACAAACTCGACAAGTACGTGAAGCCCGGCATGGCCGCGCTCACGTTCATGGGCGTGGCGGGCGTGAAAGACGCCGCGTTCATCGAAAAAACCATCGGCCTGGCCCATGACCTGGGCGGCGGCCCGGTGGGCGGGGGCATGCTGGTGCTGGCCGCGGGCGGCACCATCGCGTCGCTGCTGACCGCGGCCATGGCCGCGGTGTCGGCGGTGGGCACCTTCGTGATCGCCGCGGTGCGCTCGGCGATCCTGGGCGTGTTCTTCGACGCCGACCCCGACGACGATGTGGGCATTCAAAAACTCTTTAGCTGGGCCAGCGACATCTGGGCCACCTTCGGGGTCTTCTTTTTGATCCTGTTCCCCTTCATCATGATCGGGCTGGTGGTGATCGTCACCGGCCTCATCGCCGGCCTGCGCTGGTGGGTCAACCGCAAAGAAGAAAAGTCGCGCGTGGCCTGCGGCACCTGCAACACACTGATGTACCGATGCGCCATGGCGTGTGGGTCGTGTCGCAGCCCCAACCCCAACGTGTGCGATGTGGGCCTGCTGGGACAATCCGACACCGACGACCCCGCGGACATGGAATCCCAGCCGCGCCAACTGGCCGAGGCCCGCCGCTGCCCGCTGTGCGCCACCCGCCTGACCGAGCGTGACGTCCACCAGGCTTGCACCGTCTGCGGAACGCAGCCTTTCGCCGACCCCGCGTTTGCCCAGCGCTACGAGCGCGACATCGCCAAACGTCTGCCCCTGGTGCTGGGCGTGGGGGCCCTGCTCAGCGCGATTCCCATCGTTGGGCTCATCCCCGGGGTGATCTACTACCGCATGGCCCTGGTCGCCCCCTTCCGCCGCTACCTGCCCTGGCGCAAAAGCTTCTTCGCCAAGTGGGCCATCCGCCTGGTGCTGTTTCTGCTCATCGCCGTGCAGTGGATCCCCGCGGTGGGCATCGTCACCGTGCCGGCCATGGCCCTGATCAGCTTCCTCACCTACCGCGGCCTGTTCCGCGGCGAGGTGGGGGCGGCGACGGCGTCTTAAACTATCGAGGCGCTAGGCGCTAGAGCCTAGAGCTTAGATCTGCGTGCCCAGGCTTGAAGGATGTGCCCATTGCATGGACGTCCCGCAACCACAGAGCACCCGCCAAACCCAACGAGCCTCTTACTAGGCTCTAGGCTCTAGCGCCTAGCGCCTCGGTTCCCCGCGATGCCCCCAGCCCTCTCGGTCAACGTCAACAAAATCGCCCTGCTCCGCAACGCCCGCCACGGCGAGGTGCCCTCGGTGGTGGGCCTGGCCCGCACCGCGCTCAACGCCGGGGCCCACGGCATCACCGTGCACCCCCGCCCCGACGAGCGACACATCCGCCGCACCGACGTGGACGCCTGCGCGGCCTTGCTGGCCGAACCGAACTACCAAGGCGCCGAGTTCAACATCGAGGGCAACCCGCTGCTGCCCCACCTCATGCCGATCATGCGCGAGGTGCGTCCCACCCAGGCCACGCTGGTGCCCGACGACCCGAACCAGAACACCTCGGACCACGGCTTTGACCTGACCAACCCCCAGACCGTCGCCGAGCTGGCCCCGATCGTGGCCGAGCTCAAAGAGCTCGGCTGCCGTGTCAGTGTTTTCATCGACCCCGACCCCGCCGTGGCCGCGGCCGCGCCGACCCTGGGCTGCGAGCGGGTCGAGCTGTACACCGAGCGCTACGCCCAGGCCCATGGCACGGTGCACGCCCCGCGCACCCTCGAACGCTTCGTCGAAACCGCCCGCGCCGCTCAGCAAGCCGGCGTGGGGGTCAACGCCGGGCACGACCTGAACCTGGCCAACCTGCCGGACTTCGCCGCCGCGGTGCCGGGCCTGCTGGAAGTCAGCATCGGCCACGCCCTGGTCGCCGACGCGCTGGAGATGGGCATGTCCGGGGCCGTTGCGGCCTATCTCGCAGCCCTGGGACGGCCCTAATACCTGCCACGAAGGTGGGTTTGAAGCGTTCGCCTACAATGGCCGCCATGCCCTCCCGCCTCGAAACCCTCCACAAGCTCCACGCCGCCGACCCCCAAGACGCGGACGTGCCGTACATGATCGGCCTCGAGCACAGCAAGGCCGACGACCCCCAAGAGGCCGTGACCTGGCTGGACCGCTGCTTGGTCCTCAATCCCAGCTATCACTACGCCTACTTCCAAAAGGCAAAGATGCTGAGCGAGTTGGGCGAGGACGACGACGCCCTGGCCGCGGTGGACGCGGGCATTCAGCGTGCGGCCACCGACGGCGAAGCCAAGGCCCTGGGCGAGCTGCAAGAGCTGCGCACCGCCCTGGTGTAAAGCCGGCCGCACACTGCCCACCCGCAGGCCGATCTCACGTTTACCGAGAACCCCGCATGCCCGGCAAACCGCACTCACTCGACCACGAGCAAACGGCCCCGGCGTCGACCACGCTCGAAGAGCAACTCGAACGCTACCAGCAGCACTGGTCCGCGGTGGACTATGACCGCGACGACCCTGCCGCACTTCAGATCCGTTACAGCCGCCGCGGGCCCAAAGGCTGGTGGCCGCTGATCCCCGCGGCGGGCTGCCTGCTCGCCGCGTGCGTGCTGCCGTTGGTTTCCCCCTTGGGCACGGGCCTGAACGGCGCCATCGCCGCGGCGTTCGCCGTGGCCGCGTTGGGCCTGGCGCTTTCTTGGCGGTCGTGCGTCAATCTGCATTTGGATCCGTCGGGGCTGAAAGCCGCGGCGTTTCCCCCGTTCACCGGCCCCTCGGTCCGCGTGGCCTCGGACAACATCCGGCGGTTCCGCGTCGAAAAAGGCGGCGACAAAGGCCAACGCCTCTACACCCTGCTCTGCCTCACCCGCGACGGCCAAGAGCTGCCGCTGATCCACTCGATCAACATCAAAGGCGACGCCTACCTGGTGTCGATGCTGCTGATCGAACGCGTCAAAGCCATGCGCTGACGCACCCCCGCCCGCGCCGCGCGGTCAGCGGTACGACGCCACCACCGCGTCCCACTTGCCCTGCGTTTTCAGCACGTGCTCCACCGCCTCGCGGGCGGCCCCACGCCCGCCGGGCCGCGTGCACACAAAAGCCGCCATCTCACAAAGCTCGGGCGCCGCGTCGGCCACCGCCATGGGGTAGCCCACCCGGTCCATCGCCGACAGGTCCACCAAGTCGTCGCCCAAATAACCGCAGTCTTCCAAAGCCACACCAAATTCGTCGGCGAGCGCCGCGATCGTGGTCGCCTTGTCCTTGCAGCCCTGCACCAGCTTGTCCACCCCCAGCTGCGTCATCCGCCGCTCCACCAGCTGGCTGCTGCGTGCGGTGACGATCACCACCTTGATGCCCACCTGCATCGCCGCCCGCAGGCCCAGGCCGTCTTGGGTGTGAAAGTTCTTCGACTCCCCCCCGTTCTCGTGATACGTGATCGCCCCGTCGGTCAGCACGCCGTCGACGTCGAAGAAGAGCAGTTGAAGTTGGGTGGGATCAGATGACATGGGCGGTACCACGGTGTGAAAGCGCGCGAGGCGCTAGGTGTTAGAGCCTAGAGCTTAGAAAGAACAATCCCCACTAACGCGGAGCCCTTCTGTTTTCCGGGCGGGCCGCAGGCCTCTTACTAGGCTCTAGGCTCTAGCGCCTAAAGCCTAGCCCCTCACCCCTCAATAACCTTGAGCGCCGCAAGGTCTTGCACATCGATGATTCCCACCGGCGTGCCGTCGCTGGCCACCACAGGGATTTCGTCGAAACGTTTTTCACGCACCACGTGCACCGCGTCGCGGACCAGCGCGGTGTCGGGCAAGGTCGTGGGCTTTGCGGTCATCACCGCGTCGATGGGCTCTTCCCACACCTGCGGGCCCACGCGGATCAGCGCGCTGCGCAGATCGCCGTCGGTCACGATGCCCGCCAGCTTGCCCTCCGCGTCGGCCACCAACAAGGCCCCGGGGCGGCGCAGGCCGCTGTCCTTGGCAAAGCTCTCGGCGGTGGCGTAGGCGTCCTTCACCGCGGTGCCCAAGGCAATCAGCGGCAGGTTGGCATCGCACGGGCCGTGAGCGCGTGCATGAAACCGCATGGCGTCCACCACCGGCGTCAGTTGGCGGCCCAGACCGCCGCCGGGGTGAAACTTTTGAAAGTCGTTGGCGGTGAACGACCGCGCCCGGCTGGCGGCCAGGGCCAGCGCGTCGCCCAGGGCCAGCATCGCGGTGCTGCTGCTGGTCGGGGCCAGCTCCAGCGGGCAGGCCTCGGTGATGTCGCCCACGGTCAGCAGCGCGTCGGCGGTGCGGGCCAGCGCCCCGCCCTCGCGCCCGGTCAGGGCGATCAGCGGCACCCCGTCTTGCTTCAGAAGCTCGGCCAGGGTCACCACCTCGTCGGTGTTGCCGGTGTAGCTCAGCAGCAGCACCACGTCGCCGCGGCGCACGCGGCCCAGGTCGCCGTGCATCGCCTCGACCGGGTGCAAAAAGTGCGAGGGGCTACCGGTGCTGGCCAGTGTGGCCGACAGCTTGGCCCCCACCAGGCCCGATTTGCCCAAGCCCGAGACCACCACGCTGCCGCCCTGCTCGCCCGCGGCGATCACCAGCTCCACCGCGGCGTCAAAGGATCCGCCCAGCTCGATGCCCGCGATCGCCGCGGCCTCGGCATCCAACACCCGGCGGGCGAAAGCCGTGGCGTCGGCGGCCGACACCGGGGCCGGGGATGGGGCCGGGGTTGTACTGGGGGTTGGGGATGGGCGGTGGGGGTCTGTCACGCAGCTCCGATGCATCGACTCGCATTCCTTCACTTCAGACATGATAATCGTCTCAGGAGCAACCTGTGACCAGCCCACCCCCACCACCCTCCCCGCCCTCAAGCCCTCAGCCCACGGCCAAGGCCTACCGCGTGCAACTCGACGCGTACGCCGGGCCGCTGGACCTGTTGCTGCATCTGGTCAAGCAGCACGAGATCGACCTGCACGACATCCCCATCGCGACCTTGACCACGCAGTACCTGGGCCACCTGGACCAGATGGCCCGCGGCGAACACGCCGCGGCCACCGACGGGCAAGACGGGCAAGACGCCCGCATCACCCTCGACGTGGACCGCGCCGGCGAATTCCTGGTCATGGCCGCCACCTTGGTCGAGATCAAGAGCGCGATGCTCATGCCCCGCATCGAGGCCGACGAGGCCGACGCCGCAGAAGCCGACGCCGAAGCCGGCGACGCCGCGGACCCCCGCTTCGAGCTGGTGCGGCAGCTGCTGGCCTACAAAAAGTTCAAAGACGCCGCGCTGATGCTGGAAGAACGCCAGCACGCCTGGGCCGACCGTTTCCCCGCCGGGGCCCGCACACCCAAGCCCGCGGCCACCAGCCCCGAAGACGACGCGGCCGACAGCAGCCCCGCCATCGAGCTGGACCTCGAAGACCTGGGCATCAACGACCTGTGCAACGCTTTTGGCCGGCTGCTCGACTCGATCGGTTTTGTGGGCGACCACAAGGTGACCTACGACGAGACGCCGATCTCACTGCACGCCGAAGACATTGCCGACCGGCTGCTGCGCGACGGCGTGCCCCAAGGCGACGAGCCCGAAGTCCGGGGCATGAGCCTCAGCGATCTGTTCGTGGGCCGCCGCAGCCGCAGCGAGATGATCGGCCTGTTTTTGGCCACCCTCGAACTGGTGCGCCAACGCCGCGTACGGGTGACCCAGCCCGACACCGGTGGCGACATCCACCTGGTGCTGCGGCCCGAGGCCGATCGCAACGATCTTGACGGTTCTGACGCCTCCCAGTCCTTGGCCCGGGCCGTCGAGGCGGCCCCCAAAGACCTTTCTTTGGAAGAAGTTGCCGGCTTCGACTGGCCCGACGAGGCCACCCGCCGCCGCGTGGAACGCCGCATCCGCCTGCGGGCGGCCCACCGCGAATCCGGAGGCTCCGACGCCGACGATCCGGACCAAGAGCCCGTTCCCGAACCGTCCGACCCGTCCGAGGCTCAGTCGCCCCCCCAACCGGCCGATGTAGAGGCCGATGGAGGACCAGGACCACAACCCGTACCGCTTTCCGACGCCTAGCGAACCCACGCGGGCGTACGAACCCCCGGCTGAGCCTCCGGCTAAACACAGCGTCGCCCCAGCCCCGTATGAATCGGGCCCGAGCGCAGCTTACGACGGCCGCCTGCTGTTTGACGGCCACACCCACACCCCACGCTGCCAGCATGCCCGCGGCGAGGGCTCGGACTACGCCCAGGCCGCCCTCAAAGCCGGGCTCCGCGGCTTCGCCATCACCTGCCACAACCCCATGACCGGGGGCTACGGCGCCCGCATGCGGATGGCGCCCGACGAACTGGACGCCTACGTCGACGACATGAAGGCCACCCGCGCTCTCTACGCCGGCCGCGTCGACGTGCTGCTGGGCCTCGAAGCCGACTACGTCCCGGGCCACGAAAACACCGTGGCCTGCCAGATCAACGCCCACGACTTTGACGTGGTGATCGGCTCGGTCCACCCACAGATCCCCGAATACCGCGCCCGCTACTTCGTCGGCGACACCTTCGCGTATCAACAAACCTATTTCGAGCACCTGGCCGATTCGGCCGAAAGCGGCCTGTTCGACGTGCTCGCCCACGGCGATCTCATCAAACAGCTCATGCCGCGTTCGTGGAGCCTGTCGCGCATCCTGCCGCACATCTGTCACGCCCTAGACCGCATCGCCGACACCGGCGTGGCGATGGAGCTCAACACCTCGGGCTGGCGCAAACGGCTAAGAGAGTGCATGCCCGGGCCGCGGATCCTCTACGAGATGTCCCAGCGGCGCATCCCCATCACCCTGGGCGCCGACGCCCACCAGCCCGAACGCGTGGGCGAGAACTTCGACCAGGCCCTGGCCCTGCTCGACGCCGCGGGCTACCGCCACGTCAGCTTCTTCCGCGACCGCGAGCGTTTCCAGGTCCCCATGGCCGCCGCCCGTGCCTCGCTGGATCAGCTGGTCGCGGTCTAAGGCGCATCCCGCCCCGCCAAACCCGCCAGCCCCGGCCAGACCCGCCGATAAGAAATCCAAGCCCCGGCACACGTCCCGGGCCGTCGATAAAAACACCATGCCTATCTCCGCCGCCGATGCATCTTCCAGCCAGCAGGCTCAGGTTCAGCTTCAAGTGTCCACCGCCGTCGCCCGGACGGTGCTGGACAACCAAGAGCTCCAAGGCCAAGCCGCGATCAGCCTGCTCGAAGGCGCCGCCGCCATCGCCAAGCAAGGGCCCATCGACCCAAGCGTCGGCCAGCGGCTAGACACCTCGGGCTGACGCCCCGTGCGAGCCACGCTCGCCACCCACCCAGCACGTCCACAAAAAAACCCCGCGGGTCAAACGACCCGAGGGGTTTTTTGATGTCGGTTTGCGGGAGGCGGTCAGTCCGAAGACACCTTGCCTTCGCCGACCTTCTCGCCGGCGTTGGCTTCCACCACCACGTCGACCAAGCCGTAGTCCTTGGCCTCGGCGGCCGAGAAGAACTTGTCGCGCTCGGCATCCTTTTCAACCTGGGCCACGTCCTGTCCGGTGTAACCCGCCAGCAGCTCGTTGAGCTCCTGCTTGGTCTTGAGGATCTCTTCGGCCTGGATCTGCACGTCGCTGGCCTGGCCGTAGATGCCGCCGTAAGGCTGGTGGATCATCACCTTGGCGTGCGGCAAGCAGTAGCGCTTGCCTTTGGCGCCCGCGGCCAGGGTCAGGGCCCCGCCGCTCATCGCCTTGCCGATGCAATAAGTGCACACGTCGCTGCTGATGAAGTCCATCGTGTCGATCATCGCCAGCGTGTCGTCCACGCTGCCGCCGGGCGAGTTGATGTAGAGGTTGATGTCCACACCCGGCTTCTGGTTTTGCAGGTGCAGCAGCCGCATGACCACGCCCATGGCCGACGCGTGGTTGATCTCGCCCACCAGGAAGATCACCCGGTTTTCCAGCAACATCTCATCGATCGTCATCTCGCGGTAACGGCCGACCGGCGGGCCCGAGCGCGGGGCACCGGCGCCACCGGCACCGTAGCCCGAGGCCATGGCCGCCATGGCAGCGGCGTGGGGGTTCATCGCAGACATCGAATCAAGCGGGAGGTTCATGGCGTTCACTCGGGGGGGCAAGCAGGTTTAAGTCCGTGGGCGGACATGATAGGGAACCCAGCCGCATCGAGACGTGAAGCCACCGCGCAGAAAAAGGCCCGGCGACAGTAAGTCTCCGGGCCCTCTCAGGGTTGGTGGTTTTAACACGCGACCAGCGGCCACGTGATCACGATTCAGATGCCGTCGAGTTCTTCCAGATCATCCAGGCCGTCCAGGCTGTCTTCACCGCCGGCCGACTGCTCTTCGAGCAGCTTCCGCAGGCTGCCGTTTTCGCGGCGGGTGGCTTCCAGGTCGAAGACCAGATACTTGATGCTCAGCCGCAGGTAATCCAGCGACTCCTGCAGCTCGCCCACGGTCTTCTTGAGCTTGGTGTGCCGGGCCTTGGTCTGGGCCGCGAGCATCTGCAACTTCTCACGCTCGGCCTTGGGCAGCGTGGCGATCTCGCCCATCAGTTCGCCCAGCTTCTGTTGAAAGTCGTTTTCGTTCATGCCCATGGTGTGGATTCCTTCGTTGGTCGGCGGCTGGGGGGAGCACATTCACCCCCCTCACCCTTTGTTTATATCACGGCGTTCACCCGGGGCGACCTCCAAGGCCCAAAGATACCGGCCGGAAATTAAATTCTTTTAAAAAAGGTACTTAAAAACAACACCCGTACAGAAACCCTCGATTACGAGCCCGTAGGTTCGCACCGATCACATCGAATGTGGTTCACACACCACACCCCCATGGCTTTTTTAGCCCCCCAAGGCCGGTCCGCACCCCCAGGGTCCAATAACCCCTCAAAGTGCAGAGAACCCGGTTCACGCCCGCATCTGCACCTTGCCCTTGCCCGAAACCACCTCACCCAAGCGAAACACCGTCTCGCCCGAAGCCTCCAGCTTCTGAACCACCGAGTCGGCAAAACGCGGCCGCACGATCAACGTGTAGCCCACCCCCATGTTGAAGACGCGGAACATCTCATCCCGCTCGATGCCCCCGTGCTTCTGCAGGAAGCCAAACACCGGAGGCACGGCCCAGGTCTTGCGGCTGATCTTGGCATCCAAGGTCTTGGGCAAAGCGCGGTTCACATTGCCCACCAGCCCCCCGCCGGTGATGTGCGCCATGCCGCTCACCGGCTTCACCCGCTTGTAGCTGTCCAGCAAGTCGATCACCGGCTTCACATAGATCCGCGTGGGCTCCAGCAGCACGGCGCCCAGGGTCCGCTCGGGGTCCAGCTCCGGATAGACCTTGTTCAGCTTCAGCTTGGCCTTCTTCACAATCGCCCGCACCAGCGTGTAGCCATTGCTGTGCACCCCGCTGCTGCCCAGGCCCAAAATCACGTCGCCCTTCTGCACCTGGGCCTGGCCCTCCACGATCTTCTTCAGCTCCACCACCCCCACCGTGAAGCCCGCCACGTCGTAATCGCCCTTCTTATAGACGTCGGGCATCTCCGCGGTTTCGCCACCGATCAACGCGCAGCCCGCCAGTTCGCAGCCATCGGCCACGCCTTTCACGATCCGCTCCATATGAGCCGGATCCACCGCGTGGGTGCCGATGTAATCCAAGAAGAACAGCGGCTCGGCCCCCTGCACAATCAGATCGTTCACGTTCATCGCCACGCAGTCCTGGCCGATCGTGTCGTGCACCCCCATCTCGATCGCCATCAGCACCTTCGTGCCCACCCCGTCGGTGCAGCCCACCAGCACCGGGTCTTTGTAGTTGCGCTTAAATAGCTTGGCGTTGTGATCCAAGCGGAACATGCCCGCAAAGGCCCCTTCGCGCCCCAGCACCCGCGGCCCGTGGGTGCGGTGCAGGTGGTTCTGAATCCGCCCCACCATCGCGTCGCCCGCCTCAATCGACACCCCCGTATCGGCATAGGTCAGCCCCTTGGGCTTAGCCTTGGCCTTCGCCTTGGGCTTGGACGCCCCCTTCGCCTTCGCCCCGCCCTTGGTCGCGGCCGGGGTCTTTTTGGACTGCTTCTTCTTCGCCGGATTCTTAGCCATGGGTGGCAGTTTACGGCCGCCAGCCCCCCCCGTGGGAAAACCGCCATCAACCCACCGTGGCCGGCAGTTTGGGGCCTATTGAAGCCGGCGAGACGTTTGACGCGGCCCGGCTGAGGCGGCGGGTAAAACGCCAAGGCCAGTTCTCACGCGGAGG
>JALZVY010000002.1 GCA_023300125.1 Phycisphaera sp. | reverse complement strand
CTTGACTCCGCTCCGCGCCCCCGCGGCTCCGCGTGAGACCTGCCTTGGCGGCCTGACACGCCAAGGCAAAAAGCGGCGCCTACTGAACCGCGGGCCGCAGTGTCACCCGCAGGTCGACCTGGCCCGAGGCGTCGGCCTGGGTGCGCCAGCGAAGCTGGGTGACGTCGGGCAGCGGGCCGCCGTAGAAGCCTTCGGGGATGCGGTAGGGCTGAACGTCCCAATGCCCGGCGGTCTGCCCCTGGGCCCCGTCACGCGCGACCACTTCCAGTGACTGGCCGTCCTGCCGCAACACCAGCGCTCCGGCGTGGGTTCCGGGTTCGACCTGGGCCCGGGTCATCATGGTCCACACCACCTCGGTGCCCGGGGGCACACGAAGCACGTCTTTCACCACCACGTGTCGGTCGGTGCCGGGAACAAACGCGAAGGTGCGCTGGGCCGCCTGCACCGGCGCGCCCAACACGGCCGCCAGATCAACCGCGGCGCGCCCCGTCTGCCCGTTTGCGTGCCCCGCCTCCCCGCTTGCGCTAAGCGGCGTGTAGCCGCTGAGCTCGGCACTCGCGGCCACCTGAAAGGGCCGGCCCGCGACGGTCAGGGTGTTGTGCGCCTCGTTGCGATACTGAAACACTTTCCAGCGGCCGCTGTTTTGCCCGCGGCTCCAGATGTCGAGCCCCGTCGATTCCAGGGCGTGGTAGCTGGTCGCCCCCAGATCAATGGCCCAGCGCACCGCGTCGGCTTCGAACACAAACGTGCCCGCGTCCATGTGTCCGTGACTGAGGTTGGCCCGGCCGCCTTTGACCCCCAGCCACATGGCCTTGGGATCGTCCCAGCGCTCGCGAAAATACGCCACGGGGTTTTTGCCCCCGCCCTGCCAGCTGCGTGGGGTATCGGCAGACACCGCTTGGGTTGGCGTCGGGTTCATCCGCGCCCACCAAATGGGGGCAAAGGCCTGCAGCCGTGTTTGGCTTTGGATCGCTTTGGACCATTCGTCTTGCTGCCAGTGCCTCAGCCAGTCGGGACGCTGAGCTTCTTGGGCGATCCAAAAAAGCACCGGGCGAAATTCAAAATCTTCGTCGCCATCGGCAAAATTGTGCGCCCCGCCCGTGGGCCCCAGGGCGTGGGCCATAAAGCCCCCGCTTTCTATGAAACCCGGCGCCGCGGCCAGCCCCAGGTCGTCGCCGATGGCCGAGCGCAGCGCGTCGATCATCAGGGCCTGAAACATCGTGCCATACGTCCAGTAGCCCGGCCCCTCGGGATACACCCCGTCCGGGCCGTACTCCACCAGCGTCGTGGGGTTATGCACCTGGACCGAGTCCAACCAGTGGTGCGCCCACGCGGGGTGGTCCTCGGCCAGCGCCAACGCCGCCACCACCATGCCCCCGTAACACACCGAGTTCCAGTTGTTTTCTTTCTTGCGCCAGTCCCAGCCCCACTGGTCGGGGGAAAGCCCGATCGCGTGCTTCACCAGCCCTTCGCGGATCAGCGCGCGGGTGGGCGGGTCCATGTGGTCATACAGCCAGTCGTAGCCCAGCGCCACCGCGGTGGCCATCTCCGAGACATCCAAAAAGTGGCTGGGGTTCCAATCCGAAAAACCCACGACGTTTTTCATTTCCGCGACCGCCCGATCCGCAAAACGCACGTCGCCGCGCATCTGATACACCAGCGCCAAGGTTGTGATCCGCTCCAAGGCCCGGCGCGACACGCCCAGCATCCGCCGGCCCCGGAGCTTGCGTTCAAGCAGCGGGGCCTCCAACCACCCCTCGGCTTCCGCCTCAATCACCTTCAGCTGCGCATCCAACACCGCATCGGTCGCTCGCTGAACCCGCAGATCCTCGAACTCTTCTGCGGTCACCACCAGCCGCGGGTGTCCTTCACGCAGCGTGTCCAACGCGTCGGGCTCGGTTGGGCTTGCGCCCGCTGGCTTGGCCACCACGCACGCCATCAGCGCCACCCCACACGCCCACCAGGCGAACGTCCTCGCGTGAGAAAAACCTGTCATCACGGTCGACTCCTTGGATTCATAGCCCCGCAAAAGGGCACTGTGTTGAAAGAACACCCCCAACAATCCGTCTACGGCGACGGAACCCCGCACTTGCAAAAGACCTTCAAACAAGGCCGCTGCACAAGTTTAGCCTCCCTGCACCGGGTCGATTCAGGGCTGTCGGCACCACCCGGATTCACCGGGCACATGGCTGCCGGTCGTTCTTAATCTGCGCATCGAACCTATGCCATGAACCGCGCTGCACGAGGGGCTGGGTGTTCACACATGTGGATGCGACGCGTTGAACCACGGGGCAGCACCATGGCCTTTGCACCATGGCGGGCCTTCAAGCCGGGCGGTCGCGCTTTAACCCGCAACAACAGCAACACGCCCCCAGGCTTCCAATCCGCCCCCACGCACCCACACACCACGCCCCACGCTTACTTTTTGGGCTTGGTCTTTTCGCTCGTCTTGCCCTGCGCGGGCTTAAGGGCGTCGGCGTTGATCCAGGAATACCACCGCAAACCGGCGTTGTTTTCGACGTAGCCCCAAGCGACTTTCAGTACGTATTTGCTGGGCTTTTTCGAGCTGGGCTTGTAGATGGGACGCTCCACGGTGGGCACCGATTCGTCCCAGTGGAAGGTGGCCCCCACCGGGATGTGGTCGTGGGCGACCCCGAAACGCTGGGCCTGAGTCACCGGCACGTGCTTGAGGCCGCTGATCAACCCGTCGCGGGTGTAGTAATACTTGGCTTTGCCCTGGTTTTTCTTCGCGTCGCGCCCGGGGGTGACGTACCACTCGGCGGCTTCTTTGGGCAAGGTCGCGCTGACCACCGTCATCGGCGTGTACACGCGGCTATGAAGCTGGCCCGGCAGCAAAGACTCGCGTTTGCGGCGGATGTCGAGCTGAATCTTGCGAATGTCGCGCGCGGGCCACAACGACTGGGTGGGCACCCACCCCGAAGCCCTGCCTTTGGGTTGGATGTTGACCGACCAGGCGTACATCACTTCGGTCTTGCGTCCATTGATCAACATCTGGGTGATCGCGCCCGCGACAATGCCGCCGTCTTTCTGGTCTTTGTGATACCCCACACCGCTGGGAATCGCGGTGGCGATGACGTTGCCTTGGTTGTCGTACAGCTGCGTCTTTTTAATCTTCATCACCCGGCCGTCTTGCAGGTCGATCTTGTTGTAGATCTTCTGCCCCGTGCTGCCGAAACCATGGAACTTGGGGTTGTACAGCTTGGGCGGCAGATTAAACACCCCTCCTGGCGCCTCACGCCACTTGTCGATGGGAGCCGCCAAGGCCAAGCTGCAAGGCGAGAAAAATAGGACCACAAGCAGCAAGTGACGGATGGGCATCAGGGGTGACTTTCAAAAAAGGATGTTGGAGCACATGAGTGTAGGCTTGGCCTCCTGCGGATCGGTCTGTGCCAAAAACCGCCATATTTTAATTGCATGACATTTAAACAGGGGGCATTTCATGCCCGACGCGGCCCCCAAATCCTCCACCCTCTGCGCGGCGCCCGGCGGCGGGCTCGTATACTCGCGCCGTGCCTCAGTCGCCTTTACAACCTGTTCTCCGCCGCGCCGTCGTGGCCGACGTGCCACAGATGGCCGCAATCATCAATGATGCGGCCGAGCTGGGGCTGATGCTGCACAAATCCCCGGGGCACCTCTACGAAAACCTGAGGCAGTTTCACGTCGCCCTGGACCCGGTCACCCACCGCGTGGTGGCCACCGGCGGGCTGTCGATCAT
The DNA here is from genome assembly GCA_023300125.1 of Phycisphaera sp. Classification (GTDB taxonomy): domain Bacteria; phylum Planctomycetota; class Phycisphaerae; order Phycisphaerales; family Phycisphaeraceae; genus Algisphaera. The sequence goes on along the minus strand of JALZVY010000002.1, from coordinate 1,345 downwards.
CTGGGCCAATCTCTCGGAAATCGTCGCCCTGGCGGTGTCGGCCGATCAGCGTGGCAAGGGCCTGGGCCGCCGCCTGGTCGAGGCCTGCGTGCAAGACGCCCGCGAGTTGGGCATCCGTCAGGTCATGAGCCTGACCTACGAACAGGTGTTCTTTGAGCGGCTGGGTTTCAGCGTGGTCGACCGCCAGCAGCTTCCCATGAAGGTGTGGGCCGACTGCATCCACTGCCCCAAGAACGCGGCCTGCGATGAGATCGCGATGATCCGCGTGCTGGACGACGTGCCCGATGTGGGCGCCCCCAAGCCCGGCGCAGGCGGGGTGGCGCTGCCGGTTCTGGCAGGGGGCCGTGGGCCCTCCTAGGCAACAGGGCCTAACAGGACACCCGCTAAGGCTTAGAACAACCCAAGCGCAGCGGGTGCCGCACAAGAACAGCGGCCCGGGCCTTCACACCCAGCGCCTCCCCGCCAACCGGCGCCCTAAACTGCCGCCTTGTCCACCCCTCTCCCCTGGCACGAACACGTCGCCGGCAGCGCCGCGCTGCGCGCGCTGACCGAAACCCTGGCCGCGGACATGTGCGCCGTGGCCACCGGCGTGCGCGGCGCGCTGGCCCCGCTGCTGGCCGCCGAAGCGGCGCGCACACTCAACCGCACCGTGCTGCTGGTGGTCGCCCACCTGGACGAGGCCGACGACGCGCTGGACGACCTGGACGCTCTGGGCCGCGAACCGGGCTGGGGGCACCTGGTCTTCGAGCGCTTTGGCGCCCTGGAAGTGCTGCCCGGCGAAACCGCGGTGAACCTAGAGCTCTTGGCCGAGCGGATCGCGGTGGTGGGCCACGCCGCGGCCGGTGACTACCAAGGCCGCCCCGGAGTACTGGTGGCCCCGGTGCAGGCGCTCATGCAGGGCGTGCCCGCCCCCGACACGCTGGACCGCTTCACCCTCACCCTGCGGCCCGGCGAGGCCCTGCCTCCCGGACAGCTGTTCGAGTGGCTGGACCGCGCCGGCTACGCCCGGCAAGACGCCATCGAACAACCCGGCGACTTCGCCGCCCGCGGGGGCATCGTCGACGTCTACCCCGTCGCGGGCCGGGTCATGCTTCCGGCCGACGGCCCCAAAGGCTCGCCCACCCCCGCCGCCATCTCGCCCATCCGGCTGGACTACTTCGGCGATGAGATCGAATCCATCCGCCGCGTGGACCCCGACACAATGGGCAGCGGCGCGGAGCTGCTGTCCGTCGGGCTCATCGGCCAGCCCGCCGGCGACACCCCGCAGGCCGGGGACACCGACGTCCACCTGCTGGACCTGCTTCCCGCCGACGTCGTGCCCGCCCTGCACGAAACCCAAGAGCTG
>JALZVY010000001.1 GCA_023300125.1 Phycisphaera sp. | reverse complement strand
GGCCGGAGGCGCCGGCCCTGGCCCGGGCCTGGGCCTGGGTGGCGGGGTCGGGCACCGTGGCCGACGCGGCAGGGGGCAGGCTGGGCTTCACGGTGCGTTGACCGCCGGGGCGCTGGGGCCCAGTTTGAGGTTGACCCGCTCGACCGCGGCGTGCAGGGCGCCGGGGTGGGTGCCTTCGGCGATGTCGGTTTGGGCGTCCCAGGTGAGCTTGCGGTCGCGGTCCATCTGCACGTGCAGTTCGCCCATGGCGTGCAGGGTTTGCAGCCGTTGCTGACGCAGGGCCAGCAGCGCGGCGGCGACCACGGCGATGGCGGCGGCGGTGGCGAGCAGGCGGGGGAACATGGTGGGCGTTCGAGGGGGGAGGTTCGGGGTGAAGAAGTTCACGCAAGAACCTCGCCGATGCGAGACGCATCGACTTGGGAGGCCGGAGAAGTTGATTTTTTGCGTTGAAGCGGGGGTGTTGGCACGCTTACGCGGCGTCCCACTTCAAACGTTGAACGTTGCTCTTAGGGCAGAATCAACTCTTGGCCCACACGGATGGATTCCGGGGCGTCAAGGGTGGCGCGGTTGGCGTCGAAGATCTCGTCCCAGCGCTGGCCGTTGCCCAAGGTGCGGGTGGCGATGCGGGTGAGCGTGTCGCCGGATTTGACGGTGTAGGTGCGTGGGCCAGCGGGGGCGGGGGCTGGCGTGCGGGGGAGGGCGGGGGCGGGTGTGCCCGCGGCGGCTGGGCCCGGGAGGGCCAGGACCATGCCCACGCGGATCGAGGCGGGGTTGTCGAGTTGGTTGCGGTTGGCTGCGAAGATCTCGTCCCAGCGCTGGCCGTCGCCCAAGGCTCGGGTGGCGATACGGGTGAGGTTGTCGCCGGCTTTGACGGTGTAGGTCTTGGCTGCTGCAGGGGCTGCTGCGAAGGCCGGAGCGGGGGTGAGGGCACCGGTGGCCGCAGGCGCCGCGGGGTTCGCGGGGGCGGTGGGCAGGCGAAGGACCATGCCTTCACGCAGGGCTTCGGGGCGCTGAAGCACGTTGCGGTTGGCGGATAGCAGTTCGTCCCAGAGCTGGCTGCTGCCCAGGTGGCGGGCGGCCAGGCCGCTGAGGGTGTCGTTGGCCGCGACAGTGATGGTGTCGATGGGCTCGGGGGCGGGGGATGAGGCTGCGGCTGGGGTGGCGGGGCGTTGGGGCAGGGCGGGTGGCGGCGCTATGGGGTCGGCCGGGGCCGCGGTGCTGGAGGCAAAGAACGGGCTGTCCAGCGGGGGCAAGACGAGGCGGTCGCCGGGGTGCAGGGTGCCGCCGAAACCCACGCGGCCGGGGTTGGCTTGGGCCAAGCCCGTGGCGTAGTTGGGGTCGCCGTAGTGCTTGCGGGCCACGGCGGTCAGCGAGTCGCGCAGGCCCACGACGTGGAAGCGGTCCGAGCCGAGGTCGGCCTCGGGTGGGGGGATGAAGAACGAGTTGTCGTCGGGGGTGGCCGAGACGGCGGGGTCGCGGGTGGGCGTGGGGGCCGTTGTTGCGGAGACGGCGCGGTCGACGCGCCAGGCCTGCGGGAGCTCGGCGGCGACGGGGGCGGCGGCTTCGCGGGTTTGGGTTTCGGGAAGATCTGGGCGGCGGGTGGGCGGTGGGCTCAGACGCGGGGCGAGGCCGGGGGCGGGTTGGGCGCTGGGCAGGATCCGCACCGGGGCGGGCGAGGCGGCGCGGGTGGCCTCGGGGCTTTGGCCAAAGGCGGGTTGGGTCTGAAAGGCGTTGGGCACGGGGGCGGCGTTGCCGCGGTCCAAAACCGTGGGGCGGTCGGCCGAGCGCGGGTGGCGCGGGGCGGGGGTGTCGGTCTCGGGGGCGGCGTAGATGCCGCTCTGGGCCTGAGGGCCGAAGCCCGCGGCTTGGTCCTGGGCCATGGCATCGGGCTCGGGGCCGCTGACCAGGTCCGAAAGGATGATGCCCACCAAGAGGATCAAGGCGAGGCCGATGAGCAGTCCGACTTTGGTTTCTTTGGCCATGGAACCGGTTCTCGTCCGTGAGCGGTTGGCGCGGGAGGCGTCAGGGGGGTGAGTCATCGAGGGCGATCGGCTACCGTCCTAGTGTCCGATATCTCCGCCACGGTCTGCATGGTATCAGGCCCGGGCGGGGTGTTGTGGGCGGTCGGCGAGGCGTTGCAGGCCGCGGAGTTTGGCCGATCGGCTGCGGGGGTTTTCGGCGGTTTCGGCGGGCCCGGCGATGACGGGTTTGCGGGTCAGACGCTGGGCGGTGTCGTCTTGCTGGGCTTGGAGGAAGCGCTGCTTGACGCGGCGGTCTTCCAGGGAGTGAAAGCTGATGATGCCTGCCCGGCCGCCGGGCAAAAGCAGGTCTGGCAGGGCTTGGAGCAGGGCGTCCAGGGCGTCGAGTTCGGCGTTGACCGCGATGCGCAGGGCCATGAAGGTGCGGGTGGCGGGGTCGATGCCGCGGGAGCTGTTGGCACCACTCGGGCGCGAACGACGGTCGCCGCGGCCTCCCGGGCCGCCCGCGGCGGCGCGTACGGTGCGGGCCAGTTCTTCTGTGGTTTCGATCGGCGAGACCGACCGGCGCTCCACAATCTTGCGGGCGATGCGTCGGCTGGCGCGGTCTTCGCCCAGGGTGTAGATGAGATCGGCCAGCGCGGTCTCGCTGAGGGTGTTGACCCACTCGGACGCGGGACGCCCGCGGGTGGGGTCCAGACGCATGTCCAGGGGCCCGTCGAAGCGGAAGGCCAGGCCGCGCTGGGGGTCGTCCATCTGGTTGCTGGCGAAGCCCAGGTCTGCCAGCAGGGCGTCGACGCCCACCACGTCGCGTTTTTGCAGTTCGCTCCGCACGCCGGCGAAGTTGGCGTGGATCACGTCCAACGCGACGCCGTGCTGCTGGGCCAAGGGTTCGAGCCGTCGTCGGGCGAAGTCGGCGTTGGTGGGGTCGGTGTCCAAGCCGATCAGCCGGCCGCCGGGGATCAGCGGCACCAGGGCCGCGGCGTGGCCGCCACGGCCCAGGGTGACGTCGAGCACGGTCTGGCCTGGCCCCGGGGCGAGCAGGGCCAGGGTTTCGCTGAGCAGTACCGGGGCGTGCCCGATCGTCTCGGCGTCGGGGAGGGGGCTGTCGCAGGGGTCGGGGTCGGGGGCTGGCACGTGGACTCTTATAGAAGATCGCAGGCTGATCGGGGTTTTGGTTCTTGTTGTCTGGCCCGGCGCGGCCCGGGGTCCGTACACTTTCATGCCGGCCTGCACGGCGGCTTTGGGCGTGTGCCCGGGCTTTGCGCAATGCACCTTGATCCTTTCGCCCCTGGATGCCATGCCTCGGCTCAAACTTGCCACGACGATGACCAACCCCGGGGAGCCTTCGACGGCGTCGCGCTACGACGACCCGGCGGTGCTGCGGGCCCGCGGCTTCAACGGGCTGGTGGTGTACCAGTCGGCGGCGTTGTCCGGTGGGCTGGGCGGCGGGGTGTCGGCGGATCCGGAGGTGGCCCGCTTTGTGCGCGAGACCGAGGCCCAGGTGGACAGCGTGGTGACGCGTGCGGCGGCGGACCCCGGTGCGCCGCCGCTGGAGGTGTACCTGGCTTTCGACTTGCTGGTGCTGAGCGCCGACGCGGTGGCCGCGGACCCCGAGGCGGTGTGCTGCCGCAACCGTCCGGCAGACCTGTGCCCGGGGCGCGACGCGGCCTGGGCGCAGGCGATGGCTGGGCTCGACGCGATGCTGGATCGCTGGCCGTCGGTGGCCGGGGTGGTGCTGCGCTTCGGCGACAACGACGCGTCGCGGCTGCCGCACCTGGTGGGCAATGATGTCTACCGCCCCCACTGTGCGCAGTGCCAAGAAATGAGCGGCGCAGACCGCGTGCAGCGTGCGATCACCGAGGCGTGGGAGCGTGTGGTCGTGGCCCGCGGCAAGCGGCTGATCGCCCGGGCGTGGAACCTGCGCAGCGGCGGCTTGCACGACGACGCGGAACTCGCCGCCCAGGTGGCACGCGGCCTGCCCGGTGATCCCGACGATGACCGCTTGGTGCTTTCGTTCAAGATGGGCCCCGCGGATTTTTGGCGCTACCAGCCGTGGAACGGAGCGAGCCTTGTGTTTGGCCGGCGGCCGGTGTTGTATGAAATGCAGTGCCAGCGCGAGTTCGAGGGCAAAGGCGCGGTGCCGAACTTTCAAGCCGGCCTGTGGGCCTCGGGCATGCCCGAGTCTGCACGCCGGAGCCCGGGTGCCGGCGAGGTGGTGTCGGGGTTGGCAGACGCGGCGAGCCGGGTGAATTTTGCCGGGGTGCTGGCGTGGGTACGCGGCGGCGGGTGGGGCGGGCCGTTTGTGCGTGACGAGTTGTGGATCGACGCCAATGTGTACGCCGCGGGCGGCCTGGCCAACGACCCGGCGGCGGACCCCGCGGTGCTGGCGCGGGGCTGGGTGGATGACGCGCTGCCCGACCTGCCACCGGACCGAGCCGCGGGCGTGGTGCAGGCGCTGCAGACATCTGCCGAGATGGTCCGCAAGGCGTTTTACATCGAGGCCTATGCCCGTAGGCGGGGGCCGTGGAACCCCGCGGTGGGCTGGATTCAGGACGACCTGTTGGACGCCGAGGCCGCCTGGCGGATCGTGCGTGGTTTGCCTGAACAAGACCTGGACGCGGTGGTGCACGAGAAGCAGGAAGCGGTGGACCGGGCCGTGGCGATGCACCGGGCGCTGATGGGGATCAATGCACGCTCGGGCGAGGCGGCGGCGCCGCTGACCGGCACGGCCGCGGACCGCGTGGAGCGGCTGGCGAACACGGCGCTCTACGCCGCGTCGCTGTTTGAAACGCTGCGCGACCTGCTGGCGGGCTTGGTGGCGGTGCGCCGGCACCGTGCGACACCGTCGGCGGCCATGCGGGCGGTGGCGTGCGAACGGCTGCGGGCGGCTCAGGCGAACTGGAATCACCACACCCAGCGTTCGGCCCGCCGGGCGGGCACCGCCAGCCCCTTCCGCGAGACGCGCTTTTGGGAACTGACCCAAGAGCTGCTCGAAGAGGTGGACGCGGACTGCTAGTCCTTGCGTGGATTTTGCTTCGGGTTCACGCCGGGGGGAAACTGTGCTACGACCCCGCGGGTGGGGCGGTGGATTTGCGCACGACCAGTTCGGTCTTCTGCCGCACGGCTTGCCGCGGAGCGGGTGACGCGGTCCTGTTGTGTTTTTCGTCGATGCGGTCCAGCAACATCTTGGCGGCTCTGCGGCCGATCTCGAAGGGGTCTTGGCGCATGGTGGTGAGCGTGGGGCGGGAGCTGCGCAAGATTTCGGTGTCGCTGAATCCCACCACGGAAAGATCGTCTGGCACCGACAGGCCTCGGTCGTCTGCGGCGTGGACCACGGTGGCGGCCACGTTGTCGCTGGTTCCAAAAATGGCGGTGGGCCGCGGGGTCAGATCCAGCAGCGCCCGAGCGCCATCGTTTTCGTAAGTCCGTCCATTCCAAGCGGAGAGCTGCGTCACGCAGGTGGTGCCTTTGGTGGCGTTCACGGCCTCGGCAAAAGCTTGCCCCCGTATGGACATGGGGGTCCGGGGATCGCCGCTGTTGAGCACCCCAAACCGGCGGTGCCCCAGATCCAGCAGGTGTTTGGCCGCGGTGTGGGCGCCGTGGATGTCGTCGGTGCCGCAGAAGTCGATCTGCGGCATCTTGGCCTGGATTTCGACGTCTAGGGCCACGACCGGGACGCCGCGCTGCAAAATCGCTTCGAGATGGTCTTCCCACACGGTGCCATCGGTGGGGCGGATCAACACCCCGTCCACGCGGCGGTCCAGCAGCGAGTGGATCTGCTCCAACACATTGCCGTGGTCGTCGTCACGGCACAGAACGATGGGCACGTATTGCTGGTCGCTTAGGGCGTTGTGGATGCCATCAAAGAGGTGGGCGTCGAAGGCCGATGCGAAGTTCATCAGCAGGCCGATGGTCTGCGTGCGGCCGGTCTGGATGCCCTGCACCAGAAGGTTTGGGCGGTAGCCCAAGTCCGTGGCGATCTTCAAAATGCGGTCGCGGGTGGTGCCGGAAATCCGGCCCGAACTGCCCAAGGCAATAGAGACTGCCGCCTGACTTACGCCGGCTTGTTCCGCGATGTCTTTCAGGGTAACTGCCATGAATGGGGCTCCAGAGGTGGCGTGAACAGCGACTGCGCCTATGAGGGAGACTCCTACAAATCAAGCATAACACGCACATGACCCCGCGGTCGGCCAAGATCCGTGCGGCTTTGCTAAGCTGCCTGCCCTGAAACGGGCCCTGCAGCGCTTTGACGTGTAGGGGAAACACCCACGTGTTCTTTTTCCCAACGATCGCCTCACCAGAAACGCAGCCATGAGCATTCTCGTCGACCGCAACACCAAACTGATCTGCCAAGGCATCACCGGCTCGGCCGGGGCCTTTCACACCAAGGGCTGCCTGGACTACGGCACCCAGGTGGTGGGTGGCGTGACCCCGGGCAAGGGTGGGCAGAAAGACGCCCACGGCTTGCCGATTTTCAACACCGTGTCCGAAGCGGTGGCCGCGACCGGCGCAGACGCAACGATGATTTTCGTTCCCCCGCCCTTCGCCGCCGACGCCATCCTTGAAGCCGCCGACGCGGGCATCAACCTGATTGCCTGCATCACCGAGCACATCCCCGTGCTGGACATGATGCGCGTGAAGAAGACCCTGAGCCAGAGCAAGTACGACGGCCAGCGTCTGCTGGGCCCCAACTGCCCGGGCATCATCACCCCTGGCAAAGACGGGGCGACACCCGGCAGCGCCGAGGCGGGCTGCAAAATCGGCATCATGCCCGGCTACATCCACCAGCCGGTGGGCAGCGGCAAGAGCGGCAAAAACGTGGGTATTATTTCGCGCTCAGGCACGCTCACCTACGAAGCCGTGTGGCAGACCGCCAACCAGGGCCTGGGCCAGACCACCTGCGTGGGCATCGGCGGCGACCCGGTGCGTGGGCTGAACTTCATCGACCTGCTGGAACTCTTTGAAGCCGACCCCGAGACCGACGGCATCGTGATGATTGGTGAGATCGGCGGCACCGACGAAGAAGCCGCCGCGGCGTACATCAAAGCCAACGTGAAGAAGCCCGTGACCGCGTTTATCGCCGGCCGCACGGCCCCTCCTGGGCGGCGCATGGGCCACGCGGGTGCGATCATCAGCGGCGGCGAAGGCGGCGCCGAAGAGAAGCTCGACGCGCTGCGTGACGCGGGCTGCCACATCGCCGAAAGCCCCGCAGACCTGGGCACGACGATGGCCAAGGCCTTGGGCATCTGAGCCGGCGGGACACGACACCCAACCAAGCGAAGCCGCGACCCGCTGGGTCGCGGCTTTTTTGTGTGTGTATTGGGTGGGGCTTACAACGCCAAGGCATGGACCGCCAAGTTGAGTGGCCGGGCCTTCTCGGCCTGGGCTCAGCCTTCGTGTCTGCTTGCAAGGCTGTGTTGTAGGTGCCGAGGTTTCAAGGCAAGCAAGAGCCGACGCGAAGCGGGCGGGAGAGCCGGGGCCTCGGGGGTCGGTTGGGTGGTGGGGGTGGCGTCTTTGCACGTCGACCACGGGATGATGGTGGCGAGGGTGCGTCGAGCATTCCGCCGGCGGTCTTGCTTGTCCATGGTTTTACATTCCGCTACCGTGACCGACGGACGGTCGCGGGGCTGCGCGGGTTCACGACTCGTGTCTGTTGAGCACGCCGGATTGGTGGAGCAACAGATCTGTTCAATCAACTATGAGGTGCCATGAGATGTCCCCACTTGTAGCGATGGCTGGCCTTGCTGAAGCCGCCGCACAGATGGATCTGTACATTGCATGGGCTGGCATCTTGCTTATCGTGGGCTGCGTTATAGCCGCGTGGTTTTTCCGATCACTGATTGCAGCCGTGGCGGCCATCGTTCTGCTTTTGATCTTCACCGGCTTGTTTCGCCCGTGGAATCTTCTGTCTCTCGAAGAGGACTTTGATCCAGATGTCAATTATTGGAATGGGCGATTCGAGGTCGTAGGATATGCATGGTGTGTTGTTGCGTGCATCGCAGTAGTATCCGTGGTTACTACTTTTATCCGCTACCGCCGGGCAGCTAACCGCAGGCTGCATTTGACCGGCACCCGTCACGCGTAAACGGTGTCTGTCGCGGTCGCCGTTGCGGTCCGTTGTGGGTTGGGCCGGCAACTGACCTGTAATGCGTTATGTGCCTATGAGTTTCGACCTTTTATTTTGGCGACAAGGCGAGAACGGCGGCTCGCCTGAAGAAATCGCAGCAGCCTTGTCTGATGGCCGGGCAGTGGACGGCTTGGCTCCGCTCCCGGTCGACCAGATCATGGCGAGGGTGAAAGCAAGCTTTCCGCTCATCACCGATGGTGGTTTGACGTTCTGGGAGGGTGACGCGGACGGTGTGTTTGAGGTTCATCGCTCCCCTCAGCACGTTCATTTCTGCTGTCGCCAGTTAGTCAGTGACCATTGCAATGCACTCATTGGCATCATGGCCGGGTTTGAATGCCCGCTTTACGATCCCCAGGTGAATCAACGATTCGACGGCGGCACGGCGGGCACATAACCACCGCCTGCAGTTGACCGGATTTACGTTCAACCCACCACGAATGGCCCAATCGCTTGCGTCGGGGCCGCGTAAGGTCCGCGTCCCCGCGCTCTCCGCGTAAACAATCTTCTTACGAAATGGACCCCACCAATGAGGCGGTGTGTGGCATGCGGAGAGGGTCGGGGGCGGGCTGGGTGAATGACTCTCGTGTTCTCACGCAGGGCCGCAGAGAACGCAGGGGGGGACGCAAGCAGGGGGGAGGGGGTGTGTTTCCCTGCCTTGCCCTGCCTTTCCCTGCGAACCCTGCGCCTCTGCGTGAGACGGTTTTGCGTTTTGCGACCGGGCGACGCAACGGGCCCGGACTAACTGCGGCGGCGACGTGCCAGCAGTGGCAGCACGCCGGTGAGCAATAGGGCGCTGGCGGGTTCGGGGATGACCAGTTGGTTGAAGAGGTTCAGGGCGAACTGGCTGTTGTCCAGCGCGGGGTTGCCCGAGGCCCGCGATTGCTCGCGGTCGAGGAAGGT